>NZ_AP028056.1:1927181-2248378 GCF_030297015.1 Brooklawnia propionicigenes
TCAACTCGTGAGCAGCAGTTGGAGGCTGAGGTCACGGAGTTGACTCAGGCGTTGGGTGAGGCCGCGGTTGAGATTCGGGTGTGGAAGAAGTCGGCGGAGGGCAGGTTGGGCCCTTCGAGGACCTCGAGGTGATCCGTTTGGAGGCGGGCATGTCGACTTCGAGGTTCGTGAAGCTGATCGACATGCCCGAGCGCACGTGGCGTCGGTGGCAGGCCAAGGCCCGTCAGGGTCAGGGCCCGAAGGGGCCGTGGCCCCAGCCTGCCCGTAGCGCTGCGCGGGACCTGGTGGTCGGTCATGCGCTGGCCAAGCCGGTGTGGGGGCATCGCAAGATCTGGGCACTGACCCGCCATGACGGGCACAAGGTGTCCCAGGCGACCGTGCTGCGGCTACTGCGTGACGAGGGCCTGCTGCTGGCGTCGCAGTCCAGAAGCAGCGCCGTGAACTCGCCGCCGACCGTAGAGCCGCGTTCGCGAAGATGCCTGATGGCCCGAACCAGGTGTGGCAACTGGACTTCTCCGAGTTCGAGACCACCACGGGCGGCACGTGGCGGATCGCAGGATGCCGGGACTGGTACTGACAAGTATGAGCATCCCTGGCATGTCTCACCCACCGGGAACAAGCACGACGCGATCGCCGCGGTCGAGCTCGCCTTGGCTGACTACGAGGCCCTGTTCGGTCACCCGTTGGCCGATGCCTGCCCGATCAATGAGATCACTGGTGAGGTGCTGCCCGTGGTCACGATCGTGACCGACAACGGTGGCCCGTTCCGCTCGATCGACTTCGAGTTGTTCATCACCTCGCACCCCGAACTCCAACACGTCCGGACCAGGGTCAAGAGCCCAGGGCAGAACGGCTCACGCGAACGCGGGTTCGGCACGTTGAAGTACGAACGCTTGTTCCTCGACGAGATCCCCGACGCGTTGACCTTGGTCGAACGAGCCGAAGACTACCGCATCGAGTACAACACCCAGCGCCCTCACGAGGCGATCGCCTGGAACCGGCCCCTCGAGGTCCACCTCGGGCGAGCCAGCACGACCGTCCCCACCTTTGAACAAGAAGAAGTCCTGCCAACTACTTGACGCGGGACACGGTGATCCGGCGTTGTAGCGCGACGGGTTTGAGCGCTGCTTTCCGTGCGGCGAGTTCGGTTTGCTGTGCGGGGCTGAGCACCTGGGCGGTCAGCAGCCGCTGGTAGGGGGAGCGGGGTGTGTCGTAGACCCGTTTGCGGCGGCCGACGGTGTCGGTGGTCCAGCCGACGGGTTTCTTGGTCGGGGTGAGAAAGTTGAGCCGGTCGTTGACCAGCGACCATAGTTCGTTGAGTAGGGCCAGTTCGGTGGCGGTGTCGTAGCGGTGGTAGAAGCCGTAGCGGCGCACGAGGTGGTTGTTCTTCGATTCGATGGTGGCTTGGTCGTTCTTCTTGTAGGGCCTGGCGCGGGTGAAGAACACTTCGCGTTGCCCGGCCCAGGCGACCAGGTCGTGGTTGATGAATTCCGATCCGTTGTCGCAGTCGATCCCTGTCACCGCGAACGGCACGGTGGCGACGAACAGGTCGAACGCGGCTCGGATATGGACGTGGGCGTTGTTGCGGATCGCGTGGGTGAAGACCCAGCCGGTGTGCATGTCGGTGAAGTTGACACTGCGAACGAACTCGCCCCGTAGCGTCGGGCCGCAGTGGGCCACCGTGTCGACCTCGAAGAACCCGGGTTCGGCTTCGACTTCGTCGCCGGCTTTACGGATCTGGATCGAGTTGCGCAGCATGGTGCCCGGTTTGGTTGCCGTCTTCCCTCGGAGAGGGTCAGTGGCCCGGGCAGGGGTCAGGTAGCGGTCGATCGTGGCCGCCGACATCGACTCCAGCTCGCCGCGGACCTCCAGGCTGTAGCGTTCCTCGCCCCGGATCAGGACACCTTCGGCTTCCATCGCGTCGAGCCAGTCCCCCATACCGGCGGCCAGATACTTGCCGCAGCTGCCCCCGGAAGTGGCCCACACCTGTTGGAGGACTTTGACCGCGTCGTAGGAGTACTTCCGCGGTTTGGTCTTGCGCCGGTCGATCACCGCGACCGTGGCCACCGCCCGACCGGGTGCTTGCTTCGCTCGGGCGACCAGCTGCTGGCGGGCGTGGTCACGGTTCCAGCCGGTGACCTCGACCACGTGATCCAGGATCACGCTCTTGCCCTTCCTCGGCGCCGCGGCATAAGCCAGGGCGTACTTCTTTGTGATCTCGAACCGGGCTGCCATCGACAGCTTCTCCTCAACCTCCACACCCCATCCTCGCCGGCATCACGTACGCGGGGGAAAGTGTGTGAGGCACGGCCCCTACGTTCGCGGGGACTATGTGTGAGTCTCGTCGAAGCCTTGATTTGTGCATGCTCAACGAGTAGCGTTGAGCATGCACAACCACCCGTGAGGGTGGACTACATCGATGCCTTGCCCGTCGCGAAGGGAAGGGGGTCAGCCATCATGACCGAAGACGGGAGCCAGGCTGCGGCTGAAGACCTCGCCAAGCGTCTGCGGCTCCTGATGGATGTCGCCGTCGCCGAGTCCGGCTCCGAACCGACCTACTCGCAGATCGCGGATTACCTCAAAGAACGAGGCACCAACCTGTCCCGGTCGCGCTGGACGTACATGGTCAACGGTCACCGCTATGTCCAAGACCCCGCCGTTTTCGAGGGACTTGCAGCGTTCTTCGATGTCGATGCCGCCTTCCTGATGGGTCAGGACGGTGCCGCCACCCCCGAGAAGGTCGCCGCGCAGCTCGACCTCGTTCGGTCCATGCGGGCAGCGAAGGTGAAGTCCTACGCCGCCCGCACCCTCGGCGACATCTCGCCGAAAGCACTCCACGCCATCACCAAGTTCCTGGACGAGGAAATGAGCCACATGCCCGAGCACTGACAGGTGTCGCGCGACACGGTGCCGATACCGGTCCCTGCTCCCCACAGAGAGGGGCGAACCGTGAATATCGAACAGACAGTATCGGCGGCCGTCGCGGGCCTACAGCTCGGGAACACCTTCACCCTCGACACCCTCCTGACCGCAGTTCAGGAACGGCGGCACCGCCGGCTCCGCGTCGTCGAGCTCGCTGGCCTCGACACCAGCGACGGCATCTGCGCGGTCTGGCTCGTCACCGACACCGCCGATATCGTGCTCCACGCCCGTAGCGACTCCGCGCTGCACCGCCAGCAGTTCGTCCTGCACGAGTTCGCCCACATGATCCTCGGCCACTGCGAAGGGCAAGACTGCGCCGCAGAAGACGTGCTCCTGCCAAACATCCCGCCCTACACCCGCGGACGCCTCCTCAAACGGCAAGACATCGACTGCGAGACCGAGATCGCCGCCGAGTCCCTCGCCGACCGCCTCGCCGCAGGCATCCGAGGATCGGTGTTCGCCGAGACCCGCTACTCGGAGGTCTTCGGATGATCCAGACGCTCGTCGCGACGCTCATGTGGGCGCTCGTGGCGAGCCTGCTCATCTTCCGCCGCAAACGGGCCGACCGCAGCGTCACCTACGCAGCGATCGCCATCGCCATCGCGATGACCCTGAACGTGGACGCCATCTACACCGCCGTCGACCCGCTGCTCGGCGGCACCAACCTCGCGACCCTCATCGCGGACGCGCTGCTCATGACCGGGCTGTTCTTCCTCGGTCGCGGCGTCATGAGGACCGGTGAATACCGGCCCCGCCTCGTCCGCGCCGTCGTCAGCATCCCCATGCTCGCGGTCTCGTTGCTCGCGATCACCGTCACGTTCCTGTTCATCGACCGTGGCACGACCACCACCCAGTTCATGAGCAACCTCGGAGACGAACCCGCCGCTGCGGCCTACTCGATCATCAACTTCGTCTACGGTGGCATTGTCATCGCCACCATGCTGACCCTCGCCGCCCGGCAATACCGCAACAGCACCGGCATCCAACGCCTCCCGGCGGCCCTCCTGACACTGGGATCAGCGTTCGGCGTTGCCCTATGCGTTGCGGTGATCGTCATGGACATCGCCCACGTCACCGGCCAACTCGACCTCATGCACGCCGTACAGCCCACCTACGGGCCGCTCTCGCTGCTGACGTTCCTGTTCCTCTGCGCCGGCTTCGCCGCCGAGCCCGCCGTCCGCCGCGCCCGGCACCACCTGCGCGACAAGCGCACCGCCGCCCTCGCCGCCGACCTGGAGCCACTCTGGACCCGGGCAACGAGCCTGCGACCCGGCCTCAGCCAAGCAGACCCCCTCGCCACCAGCGCCGACGATGCAGAAGGACGCCTGCACCGAGAGATCGTCGAAATCCGCGACGCCATGATCGACCCCCGCATCACCTTCGACACCAACCGCACCGAGCGCGCTCTGCTGGAACTCGCCGAAAGCCACCTCCTCGGACGCGACCAAACCGTGGTTGCGTCGCGCGCCAAGAACGACGATGGCGGTGCGCTGTGATCCGCCGACTCACCCTTGGGGTCGGCGTCGTCGCTGCAACCGCCGCAGGTGTCGGCTGGACCATCGCGCGACGACTCACTGCACCCGTCGGCCCACGAAGGTTCGACCTCACCGTCCACGATGTCGAGCACGACGACGACAGCGACCTGATCGTCTTCGACCGTACCGACCAGACCACAGCAGACGGCATCTACAACCTCTGGTTCGAGCACGGCGGCTGGGCACAGCTCTCCGCAGAAGTCCACGATCGCGGGCCCACCCGCATCGCGCGAAAGATCACGGACGTAGCGCCCGGCCTCGCACCGAAGGCTGGTGATCGTGCCTCGTGGAGCGGCATCTACTACGCGACCCCGCACGAGGCCGGACTCGACGCCCGCAGCATCGCCATCACGACCCCCGCAGGACAATGCCCGGCCTGGCGCATCGACGGCGACCCCTCGACCTGGGCCATCCACGTCCACGGACTCGGAAGCACCCGCGCCGGCACCCTCCGCGGCGTCCTCGCCGCCACCGAAGCCGGCTACACCTCCCTCGTCGTCACCTACCGCAACACCGAAGTAGGCCCCCGCATCGGCACCGGCCGATCCACCCTCGGCCACACCGAGACCGCAGACGTTGACGAAGCTATCGGATACGCAGTCCGACGAGGAGCCCAACAGATCGTGCTGTTCGGCTGGTCAATGGGAGCCGCGATCGCCCTGCAGCTCGCCGACCGGCCCCGACACGAGGGCTTGATCGCTGCGCTCGTACTCGACTCGCCAGTCCTCGACTGGACCGAAGTCATCAAGACGAACTGCACCCGCAGTGGGCTCCCCGCAGCAGCCGGATATCTCGCTGTCCCGTGGCTCACCATCGAGCCGCTCGCTCGCCTCGCCGGCCTACCGGGGCGCATCCCACTCCGAGCCTTCGACTGGACCGCCAGAGCCGCAGACCTCACCACGCCAACACTGATCCTCCACGGCACGCAGGACGACTCCGCGCCGATCCAGCTCTCACAAGCACTCCCAGACGCACGCCCCGAGCTCGTCGAGCTGGACACCTTCGACGCCGACCACACGCTCGCCTGGAACACCGGCCCTGGCCGGTGGCGCTCTGTGGTGACGGCCTGGCTCAGCGCGCACCTCTCGCCCTGATCGCTTCGACTCACGACACCCACCTCGTTCGGCCACGCCCGGAGAAACCCAACTCAAGCCGTACGTCCGCCGGTATCATCGTGAGTGTTGGCCTGCCTGGGCCATTGAGCGAGGGAGGACCAACGTGGCTGAGCCGTGGCTGTCCGCAGACGACATCGCCGCCCACCTCGGGGTCACCAAAGACACCGTCTACACCTGGATCGCCGAGAAGGCCATGCCCGCCCACAAGGTCGGACGCCTCTGGAAGTTCCAGGCCAGCGAGATCGACGACTGGGTGCGACGAGGTGGCGCTGCCGCCGACTCCGAACCCCTCCCACCAGGGTGAGCACTTCGCTCGCCCGAGCCGTCGCTGACACTTTGTCGGTGGCACCCCATATCCTGATCCACTGCCCAAAACCGGAAGGAGGCACCTCGTGACGGAAGCGACGACCGACGCGACGTTGACGCTCGCGACGCTGCGTGCGGGTCAGCGCCTCCGTGGCCTGGTGCCGGGGCAGACGGTCACGCTGATCGCCATCGATCCCATCGACGCTGAGCTGTTCGAGGTCTTCTACCGCGACGACTCCGGTCGCAGCGGTGCCCGCGCGATCACTGATGCTGACGCGGCGCGCTTCGAGATCGCGGGCGACTTCGACTCCGCCCCCGCGTACGACGCGGACCCGGATGAGTTTCGACTCGCAGCCGAGGCGCTGCGGATCAAGTACGCGGCGCTGTACGACCCGATGGTTGCGGTCAACAGTTCGGACGTGGACCCGCTGCCGCACCAGATTCGCGCGGTCTACGAGGAACTCCTGCCACGCATCCCGCTACGGTTCCTGCTCGCCGACGACCCCGGCGCTGGCAAGACGATCATGGCCGGCCTGTATCTGAAGGAACTGATCCTGCGCTCGGACTGCGAACGAGCGATCATCGTCGCTCCCGGCGGGCTCGTGGAGCAGTGGCGCGAGGAACTCAGTCAGAAGTTCGACCTGCGCTTCGAAATCTTCAGCCGCCAGATGGTCGATGACGCCCAGGGCCGCAACGTCTTCGCTGAGCACCCGTTCCTTATCGCCCGCATGGACCAGCTCTCCCGCAGCGAAGACCTGACCGAGCAACTCGGCGAGGTCACCTGGGATGTCGCCGTCGTTGACGAGGCCCACCGCATGTCGGCCCACTACTCCTCATGGGCGGGCGAAGTCGACGAGACCAGGCGCTTCAAACTCGGACGGCTGCTGTCGGAGACCGCGCACAACTTCCTGCTGATGACCGCGACCCCGCACGCGGGCAAGGAAGAAGACTTCCAGCTGTTCATGTCGCTGCTGGATCGCGACCGCTTCGAGGGCCAGTACCGGCAAGGCGTACACCGCACCGACACCGACGGCCTGATGCGCCGCATGGTGAAGGAAGACCTGCTCACCTTCGAAGGCAAGCCGCTGTTCCCCGAACGCAAGGCCTACACCGTTGAGTACGAGCTGAGCCCGGCCGAGCGAGACCTCTATGAGCAAGTCACCGACTACGTCCGCACCGAGATGGGGCGTGCTGAGCGGATCGCCCAGGCCGGGGACAAGAAGCGCGGCAACAACGTCGGGTTCGCGCTCACCGTGCTGCAACGCCGACTCGCCTCCAGCCCCGAAGCGATCCTGCGATCCCTGGAACGACGCCAGCAGCGCCTCGACACGAAACTGCGCGAAATGCAGCGCATCACCGACGACGCACGCTTCAGCACCTCTATCGCCTCACACATCGACGAATGGACCACGGGCAAGACCACGCTCGATTTCGGAAGCGACGCACTACCTGCGTTTTCGGTCGACGACTTCGACGACTTCGACGAGGAAACGACCGACGAGGAACGCGCCCAGTTCGAGGAACAGGCAGACCAGGTTGTCGATCTCGCCACGGCCGCGCAGACAATCCCCGAGCTGCGGGCAGAGATCGCGATCCTCGAAGACCTCATCAAAGTAGCCCGGCGCGTCCGGCTGCAAGACGATGACAAGAAGTGGGTGCAGCTGCGCACCATCCTCGACGAGCAGCTCCTGACCCACGACGGCTCCGGGGATGCGCGCAAGATCATCATCTTCACCGAGCACCGCGACACCCTTGACTACCTGCAAGCCAAGATCACCGCCCAGTTTGGGCGCGCCGATTCGGTCATCACCATCCACGGTGGCACCCGACGCGAAGACCGCAAGCTCGCCCGCGAACGCTTCACCCACAACCCCGACACCGTGGTCCTGCTGGCCACGGACGCCGCCGGGGAAGGTCTGAACCTTCAACGTGCGCACCTGATGGTGAACTACGACCTGCCGTGGAACCCGAACCGCATCGAGCAGCGCTTCGGCCGCATCCACCGCATCGGCCAGCGCGAGGTCTGCCACCTGTGGAACATGGTCGCCAAAGACACCCGCGAAGGCGACGTGTTCACACGGCTGCTGGCGAAGATCGACCAGATGTCAATCGCCTACAACGGCAACCTGTTCAACGTGCTCGGCGACGCCGACGCCTTCCAAGAGCGGTCGCTGCGTGACCTGCTGATCGAGGCGATCCGCTACGGCGACCAGCCCCAGATCAAGGCCAAGCTCGACCGCATCATCGACGCCGGTGTCTCCCACGGCCTCGACGAGATGCTCGCCGAGCGCGCGCTCCACCCCGAGATGTTCTCTGCGCTCAACCTCGACGAGGTGCGGGCACGGATGGAGAAGGCCCGCGAGCGCCGACTCCAGCCTGGTTACATCGCCGCCTTCTTCCTCCCCGCGCTCACACGGCTCGGCGGGCGCATCCGCAAGCGCGAGAAGGGCCGCTACGAGATCACCCGCGTCCCGGCCCGCGTGATCGACGCGGCGCGTCGCCTCAACCGGTGGGCGCCCGTCGCTGAGCAGTACGAGCGCGTCACCTTCGAACTCTCACGGATGCACCCCGACGGTCTCGCCGATGCCTCCCTGATTGCACCTGGCCACCCGTTGCTGCATGCCGTCATCGAGGCAACCATTGATGACCTCGGCCCCACCCTCAAGCAGGGCACGGTGCTGGTTGATCGACGCTCCAAGCAGACCGATGCGCCGATGCTGATGTTCAGCGTTGAGCAGCGCATCGAGAATACGGTTGCCGATGCCGACACGGTCTCTCATCACTTCGACTACCCGCTCCTCGAACAAGACGGCACCGTCACCGTCTCCGCCGCACCGCCGTACCTCGAATTCGACCGACCCGACTCGACCGAGGCCGAAGCCGTGGCTGAGATCGCGGGCAGCGACTGGGCGCGGCAGAACCACGAGAAGCTCGTACGCGCCTGGGCGTACCGCGAGGGTCTCCAGCCGCGCATGGACGAGATCAAGACCCGACTCGGCATCGAGACCGCGCGCACCCGGGCGCAGGTGAAGGATCGCCTGCTCGCCGAGATCAACCACTGGGATCGAGAACACAACCGCCTCGAAGCACTCGAACGCGGAGGCACCGTCGGCAGGCTCCGCGCCGAGACCGCACTCATACGTGCCCGACAGCTCGATGAACGCCTGAGCCACCGGCTCGAACAACTCGACGAGGCCACCAACCTTGTCGCCGTGCCCGCCGTCATCCGCGGCGCCGCACTCGTCGTCCCCAGTGCACTCCTCGCGACCGGTGCCGAGCCTGAAGCGCAGACCTTCGCACGTCAGACCGAGGAAGTCGAGCGTCGAGCCGTCGAAGCTGTGCTTGCTGCCGAGCGAGCACTCGGACGGGAACCGGTCGAGATGCCGCGCAACAACCCCGGCTACGACATCCAGTCCACCGACCAGAGCGGCCTCGTCCACTACATCGAGGTCAAGGGCCGCATCGAAGGCTCCGACACGTTCACCATAACCACGAACGAGATTACCTTCGCCCAGACCCAATGCGACCGTCACCGGCTCGCCCTGGTCGAGGTCTCGACCAGTGGTGCCGCCAACGACCAGTTGCGCTACGTGAGCGACGCCTTCACCCACCTTGAGCCATCCGCGACCACCCGCTCCTACAACGAGGTCTGGCGCGACTACTGGGAACGCGGAGGACCACCGCGATGACCCACACCACTGACAGCAACCAGCCCGACGCCAGCGAGAGAAGCACAGTGACCAACGCGCCCAAGAAGAAGCTCATCGAAGTAGGGCTGCCGCTCGAAGCGATCAATCGCGAGTCTTCTCGGGAGAAGTCGATCCGCCACGGCCACCCGTCAACACTGCACCTTTGGTGGTCGAGGAAGCCCTTGGCAACGGCGCGAGCCGTCCTCCTGGCTCAGTTGGTGGACGACCCCTCATCGCGCGCTCACGAGTTCCCGACGGTTGAGCTGCAGGACGCTGAACGACGTCGGCTACACGAGTTGATCGCGGAGCTCATCGTCTGGGAGAACTCGAACGACCCTGACCTATTGGCTCGTGCACGAGCCGAGATCAAGAAGAGCAACGGTGGTCAGATGCCGCGACTTGCTGACCCTTTCGCGGGGGGTGGATCCATCCCTTTGGAAGCGCACCGGTTGGGGCTTGAGGCCTACGCGAGTGATCTGAACCCTGTCGCAGTGCTCCTCTGCAACGCGATGATCGATGTCCCGTCGCGCTTTGCCGCAACACCCCCAGTGTCGCCGACTGTTGAAGGTCAGACAACACCTTGGTCGGGCACCGACGGTCTTGCTGCTGATGTTCGAGACTACGGGAAGTGGGTCAGTGACGAGGCGTTTCGTCGTATCGGCCACCATTTCCCTCGGGCTGTAGCTCCTGGCGGCACCGAACATACCGTGATCGCGTGGAAGTGGGCTCGCACAGTCAGGAGCCCTAACCCTGCGAACCCGATTGAGACTCCGCTCGTGAACTCCTGGTGGTTGAGTAAGCGAAAAGGGCGTGAAGCCTTTGTTTCACCATCCATCGAAAACGGTTCGATTACGTACACGGTCGTCCACGATCCAAGCGGGCCACCGTCTGATGGCACCGTCGGCCGGAAAGGTGGTGCCGTTGTCGGCGACGACACGCCTTTCAGCCTGAACTACGTTCGTGAAGAGGGACGCTCCGGGCGCATCGGGCAGCACATGATCGCGATTGTCGCAGAGGGACCTCGTGGGCGGTTGTACCTTTCGCCCTCAACGGCGCACATCGCCGCCGCCACAGTGGAACGTCCCGATGATGTCCCGGAGGGTGAGATCGGCCACTACCCACGTGACATCAAGACTCAGACGTACGGAATGACTCGGTGGGCAGACCTCTTCACCAACCGACAACTCCTGACCCTCACCACGTTCAGTGATCTCATTTCTGAAGTCCGCCAACGGGTGCTGTCAGATGCAGTCAGTGCAGGAATGGACAGTGGGAGATCGCTCGACGACGGTGGCTCCGGAGCAGAAGCCTATGCTGATGCAATAGCCACCTATCTGGCGCTCTCGCTCAGCCGCATGACGGATAGATACTCGAATCTTTGCAGTTGGGACTCCAGTCGGGACAGCGCACGTAACGTCTTCGCACGTCAGGCCATCCCGATGATCTGGGACTTCGCCGAGGTCAACCCCTTCTCTGACTCGACAGGCAACTTCCTGGGTCAGGTCGAGTGGGTCGCGAAGGTACTCGAAAGCCTGCCCACCGGCTCCGGTCCCGGGGTTGCTGAGCAACGGGACGCAGGTTCGGTGGACTACCGGGGAGTCGCAGTTTCAACTGATCCGCCGTACTACGACTACATCGGATACTCTGACCTATCAGACTTCTTCTACGTCTGGCTTCGGCGATCCCTCCGAGATGTGCGACCGGAAGCCGTCAGGACGTTGCTGACGCCGAAGGCTGACGAGCTGGTCGCGAATCCTCATCGCCACAATGGCAAGGATGGCGCAGAGCAGTTCTTCATCGACGGATTCAACGATGTCTTCCGGAAGATGCGGCATACAGCCGCCTCGGACATCCCACTGACTGTGTACTACGCGTACAAGCAGCAAGATGCGGGGATCGACGGGCAGGTTTCAACGGGCTGGTACACCTTGCTCAGCGGACTGATCAGTACGGGTTGGGAAGTCACCGCAACATGGCCAATGCGCAGTGAGATGTCCAACCGTCCGCTGTCTCAGGAAAAGAACGCCCTCGCCTCATCGATTGTCTTGGCCTGCCGACCGCGCCCTGAAGACGCCCCTGCAACGACACGTCGCGCATTGGTTGCTGCTTTGAAGGCAGAGCTGCCGGAGGCACTTCGGCGGCTCATGCAGGGTGCGGTCGCTCCGGTCGACCTAGCTCAGGCGGCCATCGGACCAGGCATCGGGGTCTTCTCTCGGTATTCGCGCGTGCGCGAAGCTGACGGCTCCGACATGAGCGTGCGAGACGCACTCCTCCTAATCAACGCAACTCTGGACGAGGTGTTGGGCGAGCAGGAGTCAGACTTCGATCCAGACACTCGCTTCGCCGTGAAGTGGTATCGGCAGTACGGGTGGGGCCAGGAGAACTCGGGCATCGCTGATCAGTTGGCACGCTCATCGGATACTTCAGTGGGCGCCTTGGAGCGCGGTGGCATCTTCGAAGCCAAGGGGGGCAAGGCTCACCTCCTCTCGCCGTCTCAGTTGGCGGGTCAGTGGGATGCAACAGTCGATGAACGAGTCAGCGTCTGGGAGGCGACCGTCCGCTTGGCCGCCGTGATGGCCAAGGACGGGGCCGACAAGGTGGCTGAGTTGTTGCCGTCGGTGCACACACGCGTGAACCTTGACGCAGTGAAGGAACTGGGCTTCCTGCTGTTCCACGAGGCCGAGAAGAAGAAGGACACGAAGGACGCCATCCTCTTCAACGGCTTGGTGAGCGCCTGGGGTGACGTGAACGAGCAGGCGCGCAAGTACGCCTCGACGCCACGCTCGTCACAGCAGGCGTTCGACTTCGACGAGGACGAGGATTAGGTCGTGCCTGGCAGTCGAGATCAAGCCCGGAGCGGTGGCGCAGCGGCGCGTCGCTCTGGCGCGGACCTGACTCCGTTCCGGGCCATCGCGGAGTCGGTCAGCGCCGAGGGCGGCGAACTCGTAGAGCAGGTGTCGGCTCTGATCGACCAGGCGCAGGCGTTCGCGGCCGCGCAGGTGAACGCGACCTTGACGCTGCGGAACTGGTACATCGGTCGCTTGATCGATGTGGCCGTGCTGCGCGAAGGACGCGCCGGGCACGACCAGGAACTTGTTGCGTCGCTGGCGCAACAACTGACCTCACGGTACGGGCGAGGCTACGACCGAACGAACCTGTATCGGATGGTGCGATTCTCCCAGCAGTTCACCGAGCCCGAACTTGTTGCGTCACTGGCGCAACAAGTCAGTTGGACCCACTTCCGCGAGCTGCTTCCGCTCGCAACCGACGACGCACGAGCCTTCTACGTGAAGGAGATCATCGACCGCCACCTCAGCGTCCGTGACCTGCGCCACGCCATCTCCCGCAAGGCGTTCGAGCGCCGTGAGATCGCGGACTCGCAGATTCCCGAGGGCTCGGCAGTCCCGTTGGATGCCTTCCGCGACCCGATGCTGCTGGACATGCTCGGGCTGGCCGACACCTTCTTGGAGCGCGACCTCGAAGCGGCTCTGCGCCACGACATGGAGTCGTTCCTGTTGGAGGTCGGTCGCGGGTGGGCGTTCGTCGAACGCCAGAAGCGCATGACCTTCGATGGAGACGACTACTACCTCGACTTGCTGTTCTACTCCCGTCCACTGCGTCGGCTGATCGCGGTGGAGTTGAAGGTCGGCAAGTTCAAGCCGAGCTACCAGGGGCAGATGAATTTCTACCTGAAGTGGCTGGATCGGCACGAACGCCAGGCAGACGAGAATCCGCCCATCGGCCTCATCCTGTGTACCGAGGCGAGCCGCGACCAGATCGAGCTGCTCGAACTGCACAAGGACGGGATCGTGGTCGCCGAATACTGGACGACCCTGCCTCCGAAGGCGGAGCTCCAGGCCCGTATCCAAGCGGTCTACCGGGAGGCGCAGGAGCGGATCGCCCGCAGGCAGCTGACCGCAGCGGCGGAAGAAGACATTGATGAGTAGGGATTGGCAGGCTCTGAACAGGGCCTCGTCGGCAGCAAGTAGTGGGTTCTAGGAGACAACGATGGCGATGAACAACCGAGATCGAGTGGGCAAGGCGTTCGACCTGCTCTCCGAGGGGCTCCTGGATGAGGTCGATGAGGTGATGACGCGGGCCTATAAGACTCCGGACTGGCCGGCCGCGTGGGCGAAGGACGACGCCCAGCGTCAGGGCGGTCCTCCGCGCACATATACGAAGCATGACGTGCAGGTACAGCTTCGCGCCATCACCGAGCAGGGCTATCACTTCAAGGACGTGCTCTCCCGTGCGCAGCAGGGCTTCGCGTCCGAGCTTCGAGAGACCCGGAACCTCTGGGCACACAACGAGCCCTTCAGCTCTGACGATGCGTCGCGGGCGCTGGACACGATTGAGCGTCTGCTGCACGCGGTCGGCGCGGTCGATTCCGCCGAGGACGTGCGGAAACTGCGCGTCGATCTGCAGCGCACAGTGTTTGAAGACCAGACCCGGAAGCAGGTCAAGCGCACGAAGGTGTCGCTCGAACCTGGCTCCGGGCTGCGTCCGTGGCGCGAGGTGATCCGGCCGCACGATGACGTGGCGCGCGGTGCGTTCACCGCGTCGGAGTTCGCGGCCGACCTGCACCTGGTGCACACCGGGCAGGCGACGAGCCCCGAGTACGGGGATCCGGTCGAGTTCTTCACTCGCACCTATCTCACCGAGGGCTTGCGTGACCTGCTGTCGCGCGCACTTCGCCGCCTGAACGGCGAGGCAGGCGCCAGCCCAGTGGTGAACCTTCAGACCAACTTCGGCGGCGGCAAGACCCACTCGATGCTGGCGCTGTACCACCTGTTCAGCGGCACTCCGGTCAAGGACTTCCCTCAGGAACTCCAGGAACTCATCGCCGCGAACGGCAACCCCGACCTCGGCGCGCTCGATGTCCGACGGGTCGCCCTCGTCGGCACCTACCTGAAGGCCGGCTCGCCGATCATCAAGGATGACGGCACCGAGGTTCGCACGCTTTGGGGTGAACTGGCCTGGCAGCTCGGCGGGCGTGAAGCCTACGACCTGATCGCCGAGGACGACCGTGCCGGCACCAACCCCGGTGAGGCACTGCGCACCCTGATCGTGCGCTACTCGCCCTCGCTGATCCTGATCGACGAATGGGTCGCCTACGCGCGCCAGCTCGTCACGGACAAGGAACTCCCGTCCGGTTCGTTCGAGACGCAGTTCACCTTCGCCCAGTCCCTGACAGAGATCGTGCGTTCCGTTCCGGGCGTGATGCTCGTCGTGTCGATCCCGGCATCCGACACGGGCACCGAAGGACGTGGCAGCGACATCGAGATCGGTGGCGCGAACGGCCAGCTCGCGCTCGAACGCCTCCAGAACGTGATCCGCCGCGTCGCGGACCAGTGGCGGCCATCCAGCAAGGACGAGTCGTTCGAGATCGTGCGCCGCCGGCTGTTCCAGGCGCCGAACGCCGAAGGACTCACGACCATCTCGGCAGTGGCGCGCAGCTTCACGAATCTCTACCGGAACAACACCGCGCTGTTCCCTCGCGATGCAGCGTCGCCGAACGACGAGTACGAGAAGCGCATCCGCGCCTCCTACCCGCTGCACCCCGAGTTGCTCGATCGCCTGTATGAGGACTGGTCGACGCTGGAGCGGTTCCAGCGCACCCGCGGCGTGCTGAAGCTCGTCTCGTCGATCGTGCACGAGCTGTGGGCATCCAACGACACGTCGCCATTGATCCTGCCCGGCAATGTGCCGCTGGATGCGACGACGGTGAACACGGACCTGACGCAGTACCTCGAAGACCAGTGGAAGCCGATCATCGACTCTGACATCGACGGCCCCGGATCGACCGCGCAGCAGATCGACCTCGACCGACCGAACCTCGGCCAGCGGTTCGTCACCCAGCGCATCGCACGCACGATCTTCATGGGCGCGGCCCCCAGGATCAAGAGCAGCCGGAAGGGACTCGACAAGCAGTACCTCTGGCTCGGCACTGCAGTCCCTGGTGACACGCTCGGGAACTTCGGCAGCTCCGTCGAGCTTCTCGCGCAGCGCTCGACCTACTTCTACGAGGAGCAGGGCCACTACTGGTTCGACACCCAACCCTCGGTCACCAAGACCGCGAACGACTACGCCGAACGTCTCCGCGAGGATGTCGAGACGGTGTGGAACGAGATCACCCGCCGCCTTCAAGGAGAAGAACGGGTCCGCGGCGTATTCGATCGGGTGCACATCGCGCCGTCGTCCTCGGCCGACATCCCGGACCTTGAAAACACGCGCCTGGTCATCGGACACCCGCGTCACGCCCGACGCAAGCAGGACGGAGCCGACTCGGCTGCGCACGCCTGGGTCCGTGACGCTATCGAGAGCAAGGGCGCGAGCCAGCGCATCCACCGCAACACGCTGATCTTCCTGATGGCCGACAAGAGCGAGCTGGAGAGCCTCGAAGCCGCGACCCGCAGCTACCTCGGCTGGAAGCGCGTTCAGGCCACCAGCGACAGCCTCAACCTGTCGGCACAGCAGCGCAAGCAGACTGACGACTGGGTCTCTCGGCTCGATCAGACCGTCTCCGACCGCATCCGCGACACTTTCGTGTGGGCGGTCTACCCTGAGCAGTTCGACCCGACCAAGCCGTTCGAGCTCGTCGCCGACAGAGTGCCCGACTCCGGCGGGCGCTCGCTGGCTGAGCGTGTCAGCGCCAAGCTTGGTCGGGAGGATCAGCTCGTCACCGACTTCGGTGCGCCGATTCTCGGCTCAACGCTGCACAACGAGCTCGGTGCTCTGTGGCGCGACTCCGGTGAGATCACCGTCGGTGAGTTGTGGGGTTACTTCACCCGCTACACGTATCTGCCCCGTCTCGTCCGACGCGAGGTGCTCGACAGTGCCATCGAACAGTCGCTCTCGGCAGTGCTCGTCGACAACGAGCGCTTTGCCATCGCTTCGGGGAAAGATGCTGGCCGCTACCGTAGCCTGCTCGTGGCGCCGAACCCCAACACCAGGATTCAGGTCACCGACAGCACACTGCTCATCGAGACCGAGCGCGCCCAGAAGCAGGCCGATGCCGACCGGATCGCAGCTATACGTGAGGCTGCGATGAACGCCTCCACAACCGACGGCGACTCCGCTCCCGTCGGGCCGGTTGACTTCGTGTGGACGGGTAGTTCGTCTGCCGAGGGCGATGAGCCGTCCGAGGCCGAGTCTGCACTGGAGGCAGTCCTTGCCCGGTTCTTCGGATCGGTGAAGATCGACTCCGACCGTTACGCCCGCGACATCGGCAACGTGACCCGCGAGGTGATCGACCGACTCGCCGGTGCAGGCGCGCGACTCGACATCACCATCGACATTCAGGCAACCAAGCCCGGGGGCTTCGATGAGTCCGAGGTCCGCACGATCGGCGAGAACGCCCGCGTCCTCAAGTTCGACCCCAGCTCCGGCTTCGAGAAGAGCTGAGGGTAGCGGTGGCTCGATTCGGAAACGATCAGACGAACATCGGTCGCCTCGATGTCCGCACGGTGGACGAAGGTGGTCGAGTTGAGGCCTTCTTCGTTCCGACCGAGCTACCACATGAAGAGTCGTCGGCACACCGGCGCTTGGCTGAAGGTGTGAAGCTCGTGGAGCTCGACGCTGCAACGGGCATCCTGAAGATTCACCCCATCAACACACTCTCAAACCACAGCGAGTACCTTGGCCCGAAGTACGAGCAGGTGCAGACGCTTTCCCTGGAAACGTCGTTGCTGGATGAGTATTTCGAGGGCTCCGACTTGGAGTCAATCTTTGAGACGCTACCGCCCGGATTCGTCAAGGACTTCGCCTACGGCCTCGGGCTGCTCAAGGACTGCAACCGGCTGATTCGGTTGATCGAGACCAACACTCCCTGCACAGAGATCATCTTCACTGACGGCAACAGCGCCGCAATCAACGGGACAGGGTTCCACCTCGGCCTATCGCGGTTCGCTGCGATCTGGGCCGAGATCGGTCGGATCAATGACCGGGGAAATCGTGCGGCGGGTCGAGTGAAGGACGTATTCGTACACAACAACCTCGCCGCGACGCTTGGTCTCGCCAGCGCGGACTTCTCGCTTGGGCGACACCCGGACTCGCGCGTGATCGCGAAGGCCGCCGACGGGATCGAAGAACTCAGTAGCGTTGAACGTGATGCTTTGGTCGAAGCGGTTGCGTCCGAGTCGGCAGCGATAGCAGCTGGATCACCCCAGAAGTTTCAGCAGCTCAAGCGAGACATCGAGCTCGTCAGCCTTGACCGCCTCATCGAGGCGTACGCAGAGGCCTTGGAACAGGGCAAGGCCGAACCGTACTGGCAAGCCTTCTTCGATGACAACGCCTTTGCGCTGCAACAGGTCTTCGGGGCCCCAATGGTAAGTGTGCGTTCTGGAGCGAACGTAGGCGGTCGGGGACTCTCTGGAAGCGGCGACAAGATCGCTGACTACCTGTTCAAGAACTCGCTCACGAACAACGTTGCTCTGGTGGAGATCAAGAAGCCGGCCACGCAGCTGCTGGAAGCGCGTGAGTACCGGCAGGGTGTATTCGGTCCATCGAAGGAGCTCAACGGCGCAGTCTCCCAGGTACTCGATCAGGCGTACAACCTGACGAAGAACCTCACCGGCCTGAAGGAAAGCTCGCGTCAATGGGACTTGGAGTCCTACGCGGTCTCCTGCTTCGTGGTTGCCGGACGGACACCATCGGCCAGCGATCCTGCAAGACAGAAGTCGTTCGAGTTGTATCGCGCGAACTCCCGCAGCGTGACGATCGTGACCTACGACGAGA
Organism: Brooklawnia propionicigenes; assembly: GCF_030297015.1. NCBI lineage: Bacteria > Bacillati > Actinomycetota > Actinomycetes > Propionibacteriales > Propionibacteriaceae > Brooklawnia > Brooklawnia propionicigenes. The sequence goes on from NZ_AP028056.1 coordinate 1,945,485, forward strand.
TTCTTGAGCGACTGAGACTGCTTCGCGACTTCCTTACGCCGGCCTCGCCCACAGCCGAGGAGGTCTGATCGAGATGGCACGCCCACCTGCATGGAGGCACACGCTTGACGAGGCCCGGCGACAGGCGCTTGTCGCGATCGACTTCTACAACCGTCCCGGTGATCGACGCAGCTTCAGTGACTTCATCGTCCACATCCACCTCGCGTGGCAGAACCTACTTCACGCTGACCGCATGCGCCGCAAGGCCGAGATTTTCTACCGCGAATCGGGCGGTCGACGCATCTTCAAGCGAAACCCGGATGGCTCCAAGAAGACCTGGGACCTGAGCCAGTGCCTGAAGCACGAGTTCAAGGACAACGACCCGATCAGAGCAAACGTCGAGTTCTTTGTCGGACTGCGAAACCACGTCGAACACCGCTTCCAGGATTCTGTACTGGTGGCGACCGCAGCCGAAGCGCACGCTTGCATCATCAACTTCGAGGCAGAACTTGTGCGCCGGTTCGGCTCCCGCGAGACGCTGGGTTCAGAGCTGAAGTTCCCAGTCTTCGTGCAGTCGCTCAGCCCTTCGAGGTACGAGGAGCAACGCAATCTCCGGCGCGGACTGCCGGCGGCCGTCTCAAGCTTCATCACTGAGTTCCAAGTCGGCCTACCTGACGAGGTGCGCAGTGACGAGCGATTCGCCTACCGCCTCCTGCTGCTTCCGATGAAGGGACCGAAGACGGAGGCGGACCTCGCGCTCAACTTCGTGCGACAAGAAGACCTCAGCGAGGAGGAACTTCAGGCGCTCCTCGGACAAGAAGGCAGTGTGATCGTTGCCGAGAAGTACCGCGAAGCAGTGCACGGCGATGAGATGCTGCCCAAGGCGGCTGCGGCTGCGGTGGAGAAGCGCATTCCGTTCAAGTTCGGGGTCAACGACTTCACCGCCATCCGGAAGGCATGGCAGATCGGCCCGGCCAAGAGCGGTGACAAGGAACAGTTGCCGAAGTCAGACGGCTACTGCGTCTACTCACCCGCGTTCAAGCAGTTCGTATACCGGCCGAAACTCGTCGACCGGATAGTCGGAGCGGTCGATACTGCCGAGAAGTACCAAGCGCTACTTGGCCGCTCACCGACCATGAAGGCTTCGGACGGAACCTGAGCGGGCGCCCAGAAGATCGAGTGCCTGCGCAGCCTGTAGTGGCAGGACTCCGTTCCCAAGCGCGGTGATCTGCTGGTTCGGGGTGAGGTCGTCGGTGCCAGTGGCCCAGCCCGCCGGTAAGCCCATCAGCCACTCCACGAATGCGGGTGCTGGACGTGGGCCGTTGGCATCGTTCAGGAGGGTTGGTGCTGGCGCGGGTCGTCCGGTGATGTGTTCCCAACGGGCGATGGCGTCAGCGTAGCGTCCCCAGCGTCGAACAGTCCGTCGATCAGCGACCACAGCGTCTCCGATTCGGCTCGCCTGCTCGGCGAGCCAGCCGGTCCGTGAAGTGCGAAGTCGATGATCTGGTGTGTCGACAACGCTCGAATATGAGGCCGATCCGACGCTCGAAAACGAGGCCACCGGTTTGTCGAGTCCTAGTCTGCCGCGTCTTGGGTTCTGATGCTGGGCAGGGTGTCGATCCCGCGGTTGCGTAGCCGGTAGCTGGCGCCCTTCAGGGTGAGGACGTCGGCGTGGTGGACGACCCTGTCGATCATCGCGGCGGCGACGGCCTGGTCGCCGAATACGCCGCCCCAGCCGCTGAAGGGCAAGTTGGACGTGAGGATGAGTGAGGCGTGTTCGTAGCGGCTGGGCACGAGCTGGAAGAACAGGTTCGCGGCGTCTTGCTCGAAGGGCAGGTAGCCGACCTCGTCGACGATGATCAGCCCGCAGCGCCGCAGCCGGGTGAGTTCCTGGGGTAGTCGTCCGGCGCGGTGGGCGTCGGTGAGTCGGGTGACCCACTCGGTCACGGTCGCGAACAGCACCCGGTGGCCGTGATTCGCGGCCGCGATGCCAAGGCCGGTGGCCAGGTGGGTCTTCCCGGTGCCCGGCGGGCCGAGCAACACGACGTTGCGGGCTTCGGTGAGGAACCCGCCGGATGCCAGCGCGGCGACCTGCTGGCGGACGGCAGGCTGGGCGTCCCAGTCGAACTCCTCGATTGTCTTGCGTGCGGCGAACCCGGCGGCGCGGATCCGCAGTTGGGCGCCGGATGCGTTGCGGGCGGCGACCTCGCGGTCGAGGATCGCGGCGAGGTACTCCTCGTGTGTCCAGCCGGCATCCCTGGCGTGGTCGGCCAATCTCGCGGCGGCTTCGGTGATCCGGGGGGCCTTCAACGCTGATGCCAGGTAGGTGACCTGCTTGAGCGCCTCGGTCGCATCGGTCTTCGTCTTGCCCGCCATCAGGCCACTTCCTCGCCGTCGACAGTGCCGTCGACGAGGCCGAAGGCGCGGTCGTAGTCGGCCAGGTCCCGCACCAGCTCCGTGTGCGGATCTGGTGCCGGCCGGGGTCGCTGGAACTGCTCGCGCAGGACCTTCGCGGCCGCAACGTGGGCGGGGTCGGTGATCGTCATGCCGCGGGCCCAGACCCGGTCATGGGCAGCGACCAGGCGTCCCTCGTGGCGGACCTCGACGCGGGTCAGGTCGGCGGTGACATCGACGAACCGGCCGATCACGCCGGGGTCGACGGAGTAGTCGTTGCTGTCGATGCGGACGTAGTAGTCGCGTCCGAGCCGGACCCGGTTGACCCAGCCCACCGCCGGTGGCACCGGCGGCATCGGCAGCATCGCCGCCCGATCGGCGTCGAGCAGCTCGATCGGCCGTGCCTTGATCGTGCGCACGATCCGGGCGTTAGCGATGGTGAGCCACTCGCCGAACTGGGCGTCGAAGTCAGCCGGGGACTCGAACTCGCGGCCCGGCATGAAGGACGTCTCGAAGTAGCCGTTCCTGCGTTCCACCACACCCTTCGATTCAGGGTCGTTCGGCTTGAGTCGCTGCAACGTCGTGGCCAGCGTCCCGGTGAACGCACCCACGCCTTCGGCATGCCACTTCCCGCGGCCGATGCCTGACTCGTTGTCCCAGATCAGCCGCCGTGGAACCCGTCCGAGCAGCTGCAGCAGCATCCACATCCCCAGCAGCAGATCGGCCGTGGTCCGGGTCGGGATCATCCGCCCAACCATGAACCTGGAGTGCGCAGCGGTGATCACCAGAACCGGCAGCAGCGTCCTGGTGCCGTCCTCGAGCGGGATCTTCTTCGGCGGGAACCACAGGTCGCACTGCGCCGCATCACCAGGCAGCCAGATCAACCGGTCCGATGGGTCGACCGGCCGGTGATCAGGCCGCAGCCGTCGGACGTTGTCGCGGAACCAGCTGATCGATCCGGTCCAGCCGACCCGCTCGGCGATCACCGTCGCCGGCATGTCCGGCGTCGTGACCAGCAACTGCCGCACCGCCGGCTCGAACGGCGTGAACGATGTCGACACCGCCGGCCGCTCGTACTTCGGCGGACCGTCCGAGGCCACCGCCCGCGCCACCGTCGACCGCCCAATGCCCAGGTCCCGCGCCACCTGCCGCTGCGGAACACCGTCCGCGACCAGCCGCCGGATCAAAGCCCAATCCTCCATAGAGATCACCCATCCAATCTGTCTGGGTGGCCTCGTTTTCGACCGTCACTATGGCCTCATTTTCAAGCGTCGTCGACACTGGTGGGACAGTGCGATCGTCCCTCGCCGGGCTCGAACCTGGTCGAGGGTTTCCCCGCCGCGTGAGGAGTCGGTCGCCAGTGGGGTGCGGAACAGTGCGCCGGGCGACGGCGAAGATGCGGAAGCGTTGGTGAGGAGCGCCGACAAGGGAAGCCGGTAGGCCGATCCACCGTGCATCCAGCCGCAGGTCGGCCAGATCGCCGAGAACGGCGCCGAGAGCCCGTAGAAGGTCGAGCTGCGTTGTCTCCCAGATGCCACGGGTCGGATTCCACGCCGTGAAGGGTTGCGTCGTCTGGGGTTGCATCGCCGGGGTTGCGTTGTTCATGGTCGTCTCCTTTTGTGGCGTGCCGCGTGGCGGGTGAGGACAGCAGCCCGCGGACGTTCTCGATGACGACCCATTCAGGTTGAAGCGCGTCGATCGCTTCGGCCATGTGTGCCCACAGTCCCGAGCGCGTCCCTGGCGCGAGGCCGGCGCGCTTGCCGACCGTGGACACGTCCTGGCATGGAAACCCACCGATGAGAATGTCCACGGGCTCGACCAGGCTCCAGTCGATGGTCGTGATGTCGCCCAGGTTCGGGGCGTCGGGCCAGTGCCTGGCGAAGACGCGGGCGACGGGCTCGTTGAGTTCAGAGAACCACACCGTTCTGGCGTTGAAGACGTGCTCGACGGCGAGGTCGAGGCCGCCGTAGCCGCTGAACAGCGACCCGATCCTGAGTTGAGATCGCTGTTTGCGTTGAGTTCGTGCATGAAGAGCGCTCCGGCTGACAGTCGTCCCCGACATCCGGTGCCTCGTCGTGAACCGATGCCGAGCTGGTCACCTGTCAGGTGCACGACTCCGACACGCATCCGATGACCGTCCACGCCGACCGGAGCCACCCCGCCCAGAACCCGCTGGCACCGTCACCGACGCCTCGTCCTCAGGCGTTTGCTCCGACCTCTTCCTGAGGCCACACGCGTCTTGCAGATCGAGGTTGTGCGGGCGTTGCCGCGGCAGAAGTCACCGGGTGCGGGTGCTCACCTGCCCGGCAGGAGCGGAGGTGAGCATGACGGTTTCGATGCGTGTGATGTCGGCGGGTGATGGCTACAAGTACCTGCTCAAGACGGTTGCGGCAGCCGACGGCGACAGGCCGCTCTCGACGCCGCTCACTCGCTACTACATGGAGGAAGGAACCCCGCCCGGTCGCTGGCTCGGCGCAGGCGTAGCGGCCCTCGGCAAGGGCGAGATTCAGGTGGGTGACCGAGTATCGGCACACCAGCTCCAGCTACTGATGGGGACTGGCCATGATCCGATCACCGACCAACCACTCGGTCGTGCCTTCCCGACCTACAAGAGCCAGGAAGCGCGGATCGAAGCGCGGATCGCAGACCTCGAGCCGACGATGACGCCTGGCGCCAAGGGCGAGGCCGTCGCGCAGATCGTTGCCGAGGAGACGGTCCGGAGCACACGCCGTGCGGTGGCCGGCTTCGACTTCACCTTCTCGATCCCGAAGCCCGCGTCGGTGCTGTGGGCGGTCGCCGATGCCGGGGTCCAATCGCTGATTGCCGAGGCGCATCATCGAGCGGTTGCGGAGGTGGTTGCGTTCATGGAGCGCGAGGTTGCAGCCACCCGCACGGGCGCAACCGCCGGGGACGGCGCGGTTGCACAGGTCGATGTCACCGGGCTGATCGCGACCGCGTTCGATCACTTCGACTCCCGCGCCGGCGACCCCCACCTCCACACGCACGTCGTCATCAGCAACAAGGCCAAGACCGTCCTCGATAGGAAGTGGCGCTCGCTCGACGGCAGACCGATGCACGCTGCCGTAGTGGCGCTCTCGGAACTTCACGAAGCCGTGTTCGCCGACCACATGACGCGCACCTTCGGGGTCTCCTGGGAGGCGCGCGAGATGGGTCGGGACCGGAACCCAGCATGGGCGATCACGGGAGTTCCGGAAGAGCTGGTCTCGGAGTTCTCTACCCGCGCCCGCCACATCGACGCCGAGAAGAACCGGCTCATCGCCGAGTACGTTGCCCAGCACGGACGCCAGCCATCGAACACGACGATCCTCAAACTGCGAGCCCAAGCCACACTCGCGACCCGCCCCGAGAAGCAGGTCCGATCCCTTGCTGATCTCACCTCGGAGTGGCGGACCCGCGCGACGAAGACCTTGGGACGGGACGCGACGGCGTGGGCACGCGAAGTCACCGACAACAACAAGCCGCTGCTCCTGCGGGCCGACGACGTACCGCTCGACGTGATCGGTGAGTTGGGACGCTCGGTCGTCGAGGTGGTCGGTGAGAAGCGCTCGACCTGGCGACGATGGAATCTCATGGCCGAGGCATCCCGGCAGACGATGGGCTGGCGGTTCGCCACAATGCAGGACCGGGAAGCCATCGTCGCGATGGTCGCCGACGCCGCCGAGCTCGTCTCGCTCCGTCTGACGCCACCTGAGCTCGCCACCTCGCCGGTCGTGTTCCGTCGGCCCGATGGCACCTCAGTGTTCCGGCCGAAGAGCTCGACCGTGTTCACCTCCGAGTCGCAGCTCGCGGCCGAGGACAGACTCCTCGAACGCGCCGCCAACCTCAGCGCGCCGACTGTGCCGCTCACGACGGTCGAGAAGATCACGCGCAACCCCGACGCGGATGGCCGGATGCTCGGCGACGACCAAGCCGACGCCCTGACCCGCATCGCGGTGTCAGGACGCCTCCTCGATGTTCTCGTCGGCCCCGCCGGGGCGGGCAAGACCACCGCCATGAACGCACTCCGCCGCGCATGGGAAGCCGAACACGGACCTGGTTCCGTCGTCGGCCTCGCACCATCAGCGGTCGCCGCCCAGATCCTCGCCGACGACCTCGGGATCACGACGGAGAACACAGCGAAGTGGTGGCAGAACCACCTGATCCACGGCACTACGTTCGAGGCGGGACAGCTCGTCATCATCGACGAAGCCTCCCTGGCCGGCGCCCTGTCGCTGGACCGCCTCACCCACCTCGCCCAAGTCGCGGGTGCGAAGGTGCTGCTGGTCGGCGACTACGCCCAACTGCAATCCGTGGACGCCGGGGGTGCGTTCGCAATGATCGCCGGAGACAGAGCCGACGCGCCTGAACTGGTCGACGTTCACCGCTTCACCCATACCTGGGAGAAGACTGCCTCACTCGAACTGCGTCACGGACGCACCCAAGCCATCGACACCTACCTTGCTCACCAGCGCATCACCGACGGTGACGCCGAGGCCATGACCGATGCGGCCTACAACGCATGGCGCGCTGACCGCGACGTGGGACTCGTGTCTGTGCTGATTGCCGAGACCCATGAAGATGTGACCGCGCTGAACGGTCGCGCCCGCGCCGATCTGATCCTCAACGAGACGCTGAACCCCGACCGTGAAGTCGAACTGCGCGACGGCACCGCCGCAGGCGTCGGCGACACCATCATCACGCGACTCAACAACCGCGACCTCCGCACCCTGGCCGGGCGGGACTGGGTGCGCAACGGCGACATCTGGACCGTCACCGCCGTCGGCGACGACGGGACCATCACCATCGCACGCGACTACGGGACCGGCACCACCGTCCGCGACGACGGAACCATCAGAGCTCGGAGGCGTGGACGCAGGTTCGGCGGCAGCATCCTCCTCCCAGCGGCGTACGTGGCCGAGCAGGTCGATCTCGGCTACGCGGTCACCGCCTACCGCGCCCAGGGCATCACGACCGACACTGCGCACGTACTGGTCGAACCGACATCGACGCGGGAGACCTTCTATGTCGCGATGACCCGAGGCCGGTACTCGAACCACGCCTACGTGACTCTCGACCGCGCCGACGACCATGCGCAGCCGCACCCCGGCGACGACCCGCATGCCACCGCGCGAAGCGTGCTCTACGGCGTTCTTCAGCACAGCGGGGCCGAACTCTCGGCGCACGAGACCATCGTCGCCGAACAGGAACAGTGGGGCTCGATCGCCCAGCTCGCCGCCGAGTACGAGACCATCGCCGCCGCAGCCCAACACGACCGCTGGTCCACCCTCATCCGCGAATCTGGGCTCACCGACGAACAGGCCGAGAGCGCCATTGACTCTGATGCGTTCGGCCCGCTCACGGCTGAACTCCGCCGTGCTGAAGCCAACCATCACAACGTCGATGCCCTCCTGCCGCGCCTCGTCGCAGCGCGCGGATTCGATGACGCCGACGACATCGCCGCCGTCCTGCACTACCGGGTCGAGCGGGCCACCGGCCGCCCCGCAGGCTCGGGCCGGACCCGCAAGCCAACGCGACTTATCGCCGGCCTCATCCCACAGGCGCACGGCGTCATCGATGTTGAGATGCGAGCGGCTCTCGACGAGCGAGAGGAGCTCATCGCGGCACGCGCCGACGCCGTACTCGACGGCGCGCTGACCGAGAGCGCGCCGTGGACGAAGGCAATCGGAACGCCGCCCGCCGACCGACGACGAGCCGCGACCTGGCGCAAGGCCGCCCGCGTGGTCGCCGCCTACCGCGACCGCTACCGCATCACCGACGACACGCCCCTCGGAGCCCCACCCGAGTCGGCCGCCCAGAAGATCGACGCGGCACGAGCACGAACTGCTCTCGATCGAGTTCGTGGCTTCATCGCCGAGATGAGCGAAGCACCGCAGCATTCACAAGGACACTATGGCGTCGAGCGCTCACTGTGAAGCGCCTTGCTCCAGCTGCCGTAGTCAACATGCATCCGGGAGAAGTACTTCTTCGATCACGCCTGCGCTTGCGGACGCACGTACACGAAGGGTAGGCACGTATCGTGCGCGGTGATCTTCACCGGTGACGGGATCGGAGTCATCCCACTCGTGGACGACCACGCGCAGGGTGTTAGTAAGCCTCCCGATGAGCAGCGCAAGTGGGAACGGGCACCGCAACAGGAGGTGCACCTCGGCGTTGGAGTTGCCGTTCGACAGGGCACGAATGTGCGCGGCAACGTCGGCGGCGATCAGGCCTGCATAAGTGGGGTCGAGTAGCGTGCCGCTCGCGCTTGTGAGATGAAGCCAACCCGCGAGGAACGGTTCGTGGGCCTCGATGTACCGAACGAAGGCGGTGTCGCTGCGTTGCGGCAGGAGATCGACATATACGGCTACGGAGGGCCGGCCGGTTGTGATCGCAGAACGACTTCGTCCCTCTGCTGCGATCTGTACTTGTGGTTGGGCGATGAACCGCGCTTCACCATCGCTCGCCCAGGTGGCACCCTGTTGGTCAATCACGTCCATGTATCCGATACGAGACGACGGCAAGGCTGCCCCGATTGTGAACGCCACGGAGAGATGAGCCCCTCCAGCGACGCGTAGGCGATGTGCCCCGGAACGAGTCACGGCATCGGGGAGGAGACCGATGGTGTCCTTGAGGTCTTGGAGCCCGCCGACGCTCGGAAGCCGCTCATGATCGGAGGGTCTGAGCCGGATATCCAGTTCGTCGCCGGTCCGGTCATACACCTGAGGCGTGTTTCGAGTCTGGAGGCTCAGGTGGAACGTCTTGTCAGTTACTTCGATTCGCTCGCGAAGAGACGCGATTCGGTGCCAGACGAAGCCACGGAGCAATGCAAGCAGACCGTTGCGTTCAGCGGGTTGCTGATCGACGCCGCTCAAGGTGCCGGGACGAAGCTCTAGAAGACGGTCGGGAGCGTTGTAGTCTGTTCCGCCGCCTGCCGTCTTCACCGAGTTGGTGATGCCGAGTGCGAACACTTCGTGGTCGGCGTGTAGGTCGAGGAGTTGGGGGGCTTCCAGCGTCTTCACAACTCTGCTGTTCACCACGTCTGGTGTTGTCACGAGAACGCCGCCGGAGATGCCGGCCGCTATCGCTTGCTTGAGTCGCGCCTCGGTATCGCCTGGTGGCAGATCGTCTCGGTCCCGCCAGACAGGGATGCCGGCGGCGCGGAAGAGCCAGGCGAGTTCCGCAGCAACATCCGTGCCATCGTTCTGGCGGTAGGAGATGAAGATAGGGTCTGCGGGATCAGGAGTGGCGGAATCGGATGTCATGGCGTCTCCTTGTGTTCGTCGGGTATGGAGGCGGCGCGCTTCGCCGCGTCACTGGCATAGGGGCTGTCTCTAGCAGGCGCAGGAGGCAGCCTCTCGGGTACCACCGCCCAGATTCGGTCCCGTTGGATGAGCCAGGTTGCAGCGAGCACTCGTGCCGATGAATCGAACCCAGCGATGATGGCGACGAACCGATCAAACCCCAGGTCGGGGTCGCGCAGATGGCGCATGTAGGACTGGAGATCGACCTCGCTCGGGGAGAGTGTTCCGGTCGGGTGGGTATGCCATTCGCCTATCCACTGGCTACGGTCCTCCAACCAGGCTGAGTCCGCGAGATGCCGGGCGTGGTCGAGGTCTCGCATAAAGGTGCGTTCGCCGCGGGTGGCGTTGGGTCCGGGTCCGCCGGCGTGTCGGATGCCGATCCCATCAGTCGCGTCGTATCCGAGCAGGATGCCGCCAGTCTCGAACCCATCGATGGATCGCGAAGCTTCGCGCGCGATTGAGCTGAGCGCGACGTCAGTGATCGTCACCGGAGGTACATCTCTTCGACCGGTCATCCTGGCGAGCAGGTCGGGCACGACGTGCGGGGTCTGGGGATGGACGACCACCGAACGTCGCCGGCTTGGCTGAGGTCGAACGGGGCTGCGAGGTCACCTGCTGGTCGGAGACCGATGATGGCGTGTTCGCCGGGAACCTGCTGGGTGTGGTCACCGTGAAGCGATTCCAGCAACGTCGCGATGGCTACTTTCGCAGCGAACGTGCCGACGTATCGGAGATCAGGCGGCACAGCTGTCATTGGCTGATGGACGCGCCCGGTGCCGTAATCCAACTCCTGATCCGCCTCGGCGTCCATCGCACCCTGGTCTGCAAGCTGCTGCCGTAGACAGAGGAGACATCCGAACCGGGGAGTGGGACGCAGCCGGATGACCTCTCCAATCGAGCCATTGTCGAGCACACACGCCAAGATCGCCGCCTTTCGCGCGCGCCTGGAGAGGTGGCTGACGACGCGTCTGGGAGCAATACCGTCTGCGGCACAGAGCACCAGATCGACGCGGTCGACGATGGGCCGGATGTAATGCGCCTCGGTAACCACGTCACGCCTGTGAGCCACCACTGTCTGCTGCGGCCAGTGCTGGGCGAGGTGGTCCTTCATAGCCGCTACCTTGAATCGCCCGACGCTTTCGGGTCCGAGAGCGTGGCGGAGCATGTTGTGCCAGAGGAATCGGTCCGGGTCGACAAGCTCCACACGTCCGACTCCGTATCCTGCGAGCGCCTCTGCTGCTGCGCTCCCGATGCTGCCGCAGCCCACAACCATGACGCTATTGGCGGCGAGCTGCTCGATCGGCCACTTGCCGGTCAACTGCGCCAGGCCAACAACGTGTGGCTCGATCTCGATAGGGAGCGGTTCCACACCGTCGCGTCGGACAGCCCATCCCGCAAACTCCGGAGCCCCGGCCTCCACCAGCTCTGGTGGAAGGTCGGGGTCGTGAGTGACAACCACGCCAAGGTTGTTGCCGGGGTCGGAGACGCCTGGCACCAACTTCCGAAAGTCCTTGAACCCGATAGAGATATCGGGGCGTCTGGACAAGAAGAGATGGTGAAGATGGGCGTCGTTAGAGACCACTCTGATCCACTGAGCTGCATGCTGGGCGTCGCCCGAACGAAGCGCGGCGTACTCGCGCGGAACTTCGGCTGGAAGACGGATGTCTTTGCCGGTTTCCACGGTCTGGACGACGTACATATCGTCTGCGGGAACGCGGCGGAGCACCAGCGATCCGCGCGAGAGGTCGGAGCCTGCGATCTTGGTGACCGCGTCTCGGGGCATCACGATGTAGGGATTACGGGGAGACATCCGCGCCCCCAACCTCGTCCGGGTCCGGTGTTTCAGCTACTCGCTGAATCGCTCGATCAATCAGGTGGTCGTGCGATGGGTCAGAGACGATTCCATTGACCGACATTGCATCGATGACCCCAGCCTTCATGAGGGCGTACTCGATTCGCCACCCCGATGCCTTCGCCAGGAGCTCGGTGAGACTGGCCTCGGGCTGCCAGCCGCCATCACTCTGAAGCAGGCAGAGCGAGCCTCCCGGAGCTACATGCCATGCGGACTGTGTCTGCTCCCAGATCGACGGCTCCGGGTCGATGGAGTAGATCGTCGGCGGAACCATCGGGTGCGCTGCGGAGTAGACGACGAGCACCCTCAGTTCCTGGTTGCCAAGCAGCTCATCGAGAGCTTCGGGCCTCGGCCGCTCGAAGGGCCAGCGGGGGAGGACACCGATCCATCCGCCGTGCGTCAAGCCGTCATCCGCGGGACTCTGGAATTCGAGCAACGGCGCGAAAGCCAGGACCTCATCTTGGTCGCGCGCCAGCCGCGCGGGTTCGCACTCAGTCCAGAGCACGGGGCTGAGCGCCGTGGTGCCCGCGTCGTGATCCGGTCCTGTTGCGCGAGTCATCCCTGCGGAGTGTCCTTCACCGGCCGGGGCGCCGCGGGCACGACCGCGGGCGCCGGGATGCCAGTGGAGGCAGGAGGCTTCGGGAAATCATCCCCAAAGACCTCGCCCCAGTGCTTGATCGCAGCCGCAGAGTCGTTGTTCGCCTGCGCCTGGAACGCCTTGATGGCGTTGTCTCGGGCGGACCGTAGGGCGTCGGCGAACGCGTCGTAGTCGATGTCGGGCTGAATCGGTCCGCAGAGTCCAGCGGGATCGGCGACTTCGTTCCCGCCCTCGATGTGGTAGCAGGCACTGACGAAGAACTGCTTGATCGCAGCGGGCTGGTTGACGTCCGTCGGCAGGAAGTCGAGCGCGAGGACCTCCATGACGAGAGACTTGATCTTGGTGTCTTGCGCGGCAGCCCACCACTTGAGCATCCGAACAGTGCCGGCGAACTTGCTCCACTGCGCGTGTCGATCCGCCACTTCGGCGATCAGGAACTCTGGGTCACAAGCGACCCAGTCTTCCGAAAGTGCTTCCGGAATAAGGAGCCGCCCATCGCGGCGCAGTGCAGGCATGGCATCAACCGTGAACGCGTCAGGATCGTCGGGGTCATCCAGGAAGCACTTGACGGCATGGTTGCGCCACCGGGCCAGCCGGACGGCGTGGTCGTAGGTGCCGTTCGTCGCCCCGAGCAGCGCGTTGACACGCCCGCGCGTGTAATCGAGAGCATCCGCGGCGGAACTTCCCGGAGTTCCCCACTCAGGATGCTCCTCCTGATCGAAGACGACGATCACATCGACGTCATGGATCGGGTCCTTGTGTGTCCCTCGCGCGAGCGATCCGGACGCGATGACTTCCTTCACGTCGACCTCGGCCCCGAAGGCACCCTTGAAGAGATCGCGTCGAGTGCGGGCTTCGCGGACTTGCGTGATGTCGGCGTTCACGACGTCCTGAAAGGTCTTGAAGGCGTCAGTCACGCTCATAGTCGTTCTCCTGATTGGTTCGTCTGGTCGATCACCGTAGCCACTGCCACCGACATTGCTGTGCGGTGCGGAGCGCGGCACGGTGCCTACTTCTTCGTACTGCCCCTGCCGGTGCTCTCGTTAGTCGTGGTCTTCGGGTGACGCTTCACCGTGGACTGCTTCACGAACCGGCCCGTGACCGCGCTGCGTCCTCGCTTGCCTGCCATGTTCCTCACCTCCTCTGTAGTTCGCGCTCGATGGCGTGTCTCCAGGTTGGAGCACGTCACGACTGTATCAGCAAAGCGGCATCAGGCGTGTTGAGACACGCCGTGTCGTATCAGCAACGAGTCAACGACGCGCTAGGCTTGCCCTCATGGAACGGAGACGGACAGTGGCGGCTAGCACGGCGAGTCCAGCATGACAGGGACCTCCGACACCGCCCCGGGCATGGAGCGGCTCGACCTCACACAATTAGGTGCGATGCTTCGCGAACGTCGCGGGAAGCTGTCGCTTCGTCAAGCGGCTGCCGAGGCTGGCGTCAGCTTTAGCACCTTCACTCGCATCGAGGCAGGCGCTCAGCCGGACCTGACCTCGTTCACCCTTCTGTGCGCGTGGCTCGGCGTGTCGCCCGGGCAGTTCTTCATGTCGACGGCGTTGCGCGAGGTGGCGCCAATCGATGAGGCGATCGCGCATCTTGCTTCCGATCCGCGCCTTGAACCGGATGCTGCATCCAAGATCGCGGAAATGCTGCGCAGCATGTACGACGTCCTGGCCAAGGCGCCGGTGCAGCGCCAGGTGGTTGCTTGCCACCTCCGCGCCGCTTCGATGCTCCGGCCCGGGGTGCCCGAACGGCTCAACTCACTCTTGGGTGAGATGCACAGCAAGTTGGCCGCGCGCGTTTCGGCTGGGGAGCTGTGACGCTACGTCGCGGGTTCAAGGCAGAGGCCGAACGCGAGGCCGCGCGGGTTCGGAAGGAACTTGGACTCGCCTCGCACGATCGCCTTGATCCGCGCGATCTCGCCAAACACCTGAATGTGTCGATCGTTGATGCCGCAGACTTGGTGGACATCAGCGAGCTTGAAGAGCTGGAGCGACTGCAAGCGTTCGCCTTCTCCGCCGCGACCTTCGAGATCGAGGATCGCCGGATCGTTGTCGTTAGCCCGCTCCGGACTCCGGGTCGGCAGAACAGCGATATTGCGCACGAACTGGCGCACATCATGCTGAAACACGACCTTGCTGAAATTCGTGAACTCAACGGGATGCCCTTCCGGACCTGCAAACCAGAGGAAGAGGAGGAGGCCACGGCCTTCGGGGGCACACTTCTTCTCCCGCGCCCACTGCTTCTCAGTGCAGCGCGTCGACGAACGCCCGTTGACCAAATTGCCAGCCAGTACGACGTGACGGTCGAGATGGCGCGCTTCCGTTACAACACCACCGGTGTCGCCAAGCAGGCTGTGTCCCGATAGGCGGGTCGAGAACGGTCCGCGGTTGGTTGCCGCTGTGAATCTCGGCGACCGATCGCTTGACCAGGATCAGGACGGTTCTTGTGCGCGACCAACGACTCGATATCGCCGGTGTCGGTGACCAGCCTCGCGAGGCCATCCTGAAGGAGGTGGTGTGGCCCAGCACTCGTGGCGCTGGTCACGGGTCCTGGTACAGCTCCGACGGCGCGCCCGAGTTCGTGCGCGCGCCGGGCGACGGTCATTGATCCAGAGCGAGCGCCGGCCTCAACCACGAGGGTCGCTGCGGAGAGTGCAGCCATAACCCGCGCCCGAGCAATGAAGCGGTGGCGCGTCGGCACTGCGCCAGGTGGAACCTCGCTGAGCACGAGGCCGAGGTCGGCCACCCGCTCAAGCAGTTCACGGTGACCCATCGGGTACATGCGGTCAACGCCGTTCGCCATGACCGCGATCGTGTCGCCACCGGATGCCAGGGCCGCTCGATGGGCAGCACCTTCGATGCCGTACGCACCGCCGGCCACGATGATCCGCTCAGCGCTGGCGAGGTCGGAGGCAAGCTGCCCGGCCACATGCTCGCCGTAAGAGGTCGAAGCCCTCGCGCCGGTGATCGTGACGAGATCGTTGAGCGGTCGCGCGAGGAACGATGCCGTGCCACGAGTCCAGAGGACGTACGGCCGTCGGTCGCCAAGATCGTCGAGCGCGGAAGGCCATTCTTCGTCGCCGGGAATTAGCGTGCCGATACCGGCGCGCTCGGCTCCGACGAGGTTCTGTTCAAGTGTCCGAGCATCTGAGCGCTCGAACTGGGCACGCCACACCTGAGCGTCAACGGGGCTGAGGCCCGGCACCACCTCATCACCCTCGGCGAGTCGGAGCAACTCAAGCGCACCGAGCTCACCCAGGAGGCGACCGGTCACGGCATCGTCCGGTTCAACGAGCATCGACAGCACCATGCGCGCCGTGCGCTCGTCCTGGACTACCTGGCTCAGGTTCGTCATCGTCGGGTCCTCTCACTCCTACACAGAGAGGTGCGCGCGGCGACGCGACGGCGAGGGTTCCATGAACGCCGCCCCCGGCGTACAGTGGATGGTGAGGCAGGTTCTCCTCATATTGCGGGTCCTCCGGGACGGCCTTCGGGCACTCACACACGTTCTGCCTCCTCGACGGAGTAACACGTGTGACGAGAGGCCCGACATGTTCCGCCTTATCTGGACGCTCAGCGTTCGCACCCGCGACTACCTGCTCCGCTACATGCCGAGCAACCGACTGCTCGCTGCCATCCGCACACGTCGCGGACTCAAGTGGGGGATACCCGCGATGCTGGTCGCGCTTCCGTACATCCTGATCGCCAGCATCTGCTCTGGCTCGGCAGCCGACGGCGGCCCGGGCTGGCTGCACCTCATCGTGCTGTGGGCATGCTGGAACGCGCTCAAGTTCATCATCATGGGACCCGTGAGCGTCGCTCTGCTCATCCGTGCGCGCCTGCACGAGGCTGCGGTCCGTCGTCACCAGCGCCATGACTCGCGCGTCGAGGCGAGCCTGCATGAGCCAGCCCTTCGTGTTTAGGCCCAACCGCCCACGGCAGTGGATGCCGTGATGCGAGAACCACAGCGCCCGCCAGGCCGGATCACGACGCCGTGCGAAGCGAGCGCTCGTCGGACAGCCTGAGGCCCCGCGCCAACCTTCGCCCCGACCTCTACCAGCGTCAACCCGCTGAGGTAGAGGTCGGCCGCTTCGTGGATGCGGGAAGGGTCGAACCGCCCGCGGCGGATTGTCACCTCCCGCCGGGTGAGGTGAGTGGCGACCGTGCGGCGGTTCACGCCGAACACGGATGCCAGCTCCACGAGCGTTGCGCCCTCGCGGTACTGCGCCACCAGATCGTCGACCTGCTCCGTGCGAAGGAGGGTTTGAACCATCCCAAGTGATCGCACCACTCGCCCCCTTGAGTCGGAAACGGTAGGCTCAGAGGAGCGCTGGTCGTGGTCGTAGAAGCCCCGTGACCTGCGCAAAGACAAGGTTTTCAGGTGTGGGCAGGGGTTCTCAAACTCTCTACGGAGGTCCACCCAAAGTGTCTTACGGGAACACGCGACATCGGAAGATGGCGAGTGTTCCCGTTTGGCTTCCTTGCCTGCCGCGGCGCTCATCGCCTCGGTGACGATGGTGGCGAACGGCTCGGCGAGGCGTGGGCGTAGTTGCCCGTCGTCGGTGATCTCCAGGCGCGTGTAGAACGCCTGGTTCGCGAGCCTTCGGTTCCCGCCGTCGGAGTGCGCGTAGGCGCGGTGCGCGTCGGTGAGCAGTCGTAGCGAGTCGTGGAGGAACGCCCGTGCCCCGGAGTGGTGTTCGTCGTGCAGGGCGAGGCGTTGCTCGATGTCGGCGAGGCCCGCGCGGATGCGGTCTTGGTGCCGCTTCAACGTTGGCAGGTCGATGGCGTCGGCGAAGTGCGCCGCCAGGGCCTTGTCGCTCTCGGCTTCGAGTCTGGCGCGGTTGGCGGTGAGGTCAGCAAACTCCTGATCCCGCCCAGCGCTCTGCTCATCGAACGCGGCGTCGACTTCGGCGGCGAGGTGTCGGTAGTCGGCCTCGCTGATCGTGATGTCGCGGTATGAGTCCTCCACCAGCTGCTCAGCAACGTGGACGGGCACGGCGCGTCGGGTGCAGGTGGTCTTCTTCGCTGCGCGGCCGGAACAGATGAAGTAGGCGTAGGTCGTGCCGCGCGGGTTGGTGGCGAAGTCCAGCAGCATCCGCGACCCACAGGAGCCGCAGTGCAGCAGGCCTTTCAGGTGGTGGGCGTGCGTGACGTGCCGTGTCATCTTGGCGTTGCGGGCCTTCAGCAGCGATTGCACCTGGTCGAACAGCGCGGGTTCGATCAGTGGCTCGTGCGCGCCGGGGTGCAGGGCTCCCTTGTAGCGGACCACTCCGGCGTAGTACGGGTTCGTGAACAGCTTGTAGAGGGTGTTCTTCCCGAGCGGCTTCGGCGGGCGCTTCGGCGATGGCACGGTGGTCAGGCCTCGCGCGGTGAGGTCGCGCAGCAGCCCGGTGACCGAGGTCTCGCCCTTGGCGTAGGTCTCGAACGCCCACCGGATCAGCGGCGCACGTTCGGGATCGATCTCGACGGTGCGAATCTCACGGCCCTGGGCGTCGGTGCGGCGGACGTTGAGGTAGCCGACCGGGGCGCGCATCGGCGTGCCGCCCTGCACGAGCTTCTGCGTCAACCCTTTGGTGACTTCGGTGGCGAGGTTGCGGGAGTAGAACTCTGCGATGGACGACATGATCCCGTGGACGAGCATCCCGGAGGGCGTTTGGTCGATGGACTCGGTAGCCGACACGAGCGTCACCCCAGCGGCGAGCAGAGCCTCGTGAATCTTCACGTCATCGGAACGGTTGCGAGCGAGCCGGTCGAGCTTGTGCACGATGCAGAACGTCACCCTGGTGGCGGTGATGAACGAGAGCATGTCCTTGAGCCCGTCGCGATCCGCCGACCTGGCCGACTCTCCGGCGTCGATGAACTCGCGCACGACCTTCGCACCCAGTTCGTCGGCCTTCCTCGCGTTCGCCTCACGCTGCGCGGGGATGGAGAAGCCCTCGTCGGTGCCGCCGCGTTCGGCCTGCTCGCGGGTGGAGACACGGAGGTAGGACGCCGCGAGCAGTACAGGAGCGTCTGTCTCAACGATGACGCCAGTAGTGATCGTGGTGCTCATGGTGGGCCTCCTTGCGGGAGCGATACTTGCTCTCGATTCTCTCGCGCACCCCTGACAGTCCGAAGGGCTGGAGGTGCCTCGGCGAACTCGTTGGGCAGCTGGAGCCCGTAGGGATCGGGTTCGCCAGCGACCCAGGCCCGGTGCCGCGCCTCGGCGATGCCGAGCACCCACTCGATGAGCTTGCCCAGGTCAGCCTCATCCCGCCGCGTCACCCGCAGCCTCAGACTCCTCGCCTCACCAGCCATGACGAACAGGTGCACGCCCGCACGCACGATGTACGAACTCTGTTCCAAGATCGTTCCTCACAGAGGCGACACGCCTCTTGCAGATCAAGGATCAGCCACTTACGTCGGTGACGAAACCGACGTACCGTAGAACATGGCCCGCAAACGCTACGACCCCGACAAGGCGGAGTTCGACGCCCGCTACCAGCGCTGGCTCGCCGCGCTCGAATCCGGCGACGAAGCCGAACTCGTCGAAGCCACCGCGGCGATCCCCACACTGAACAGCCGAGTGCTCGACAGGTTCTTCGCCGTCGAGAGCGACGAGCTCGGAAGGCCTCGACAGAGGGCGATGGAGCAACGCCTGATCGTCCTCCTCAGCGAGCTTCGCCCCCACGAAACGGCCCGCATCCGTGAACTACACAAGGCCAGGCAACGGCGTCTCGACCGCACGACCCGGATCGGACGGACCGTGGAACTGCCCACCAAGTGCGCTCGCTGCGGTAGCAAGCTCCGAGAGGTCAAGCCGACGGGTAGACCGCGTATCTACTGCTCCCCGGCCTGCCGCAAAGCCGCGTATGAAGACCGCCGAGCCCACCGCGACGGAGCCGTCAAGGTGCAGGTCGTCGAGCGACGCGTCACCGAGGTCAGAGAGCGCCGCATCGATGTGCCCCACCCGCGAATCGACTGCATCAAGTCGGTACTGGCCGACGACGACGCGATGATCCGAGTGATCTGGACACTCGCTGTCCTTGTGCAAGACCACAGCCGCAAGGAGTACGACCCGAGCCAACCGAAGTTCGAGAGGCTCCGCCAACACACCAAGAGTCTGTATGAAGCTCTCGAACATCGCATGGGCAACGACCAGTCGTAGGACTGCTCGCATAGTCTGCGTGTTCCCCGTGGCGTCAGTGGCCCCAGATACCTGCGCGCTACCGAGGCGCCGCCTGGCATCCGCTTGACAACTGTGGATACAGTCGTATTCTAGATACAAGCGTATTCCGAAAGGGAGTCATGCAGACCGAACTTGCACAGATTGAGGTATCCCCTCACGTCCGTCCCATGGCGACCTGGGAGGTGCGGCTGCCGTGGTTCTGTGCGATCGTCGTCGGCCTGGGAGGTGTCGTCCTGACCGCGTTTGGGACCGGCTTCAGCCAGGCTCGAGGACTCGACGAACCCACAGCCACCTATGCTCAGGCCGCCTTTGTCGGGGCGTCGGCACTGATCGGGTTGGTGATCATGTGGCGAACCCGGCCGACCCTCGCCGGGTATGGGTTTCGCCGCCCGCGAGCGATGGCGGACGCGCTGTGGGCGATTCCCTTGGCGGCCCTGCCGGTGATCCTCGTTGCCTCCGCGCCTATCGCCGTGGCGGCCAGCCAAGCACTCGCCTACGTGGTGCTCGCCATCGCAGTGAGCTTCAGCGAGGAGATCTGGTTCCGAGGATTGCTGCTCGCGTCGTTGCGGAGTCTCGGTCGGAGGCGGGCGGTCGTCGGGGCGTCTATGGTGTTTGGCACCTTGCACCTGACGAACCTCTTCGCTGGTGGTGAACCGACCTTTGTTGGGCTGCAGTTCGCGTTCGCGTGCCTGGTTGGGTTCGTCCTCGCCGAACTCGTGGAGGTGACGGGAAGCCTGTGGATCGGCATCGTGTGGCACATCTTGTACGACGCTGTAGCGTTTAGCATCGGCGACTCGCTGAGTCGTGTGACGCTGGTCGCAGTAGCGGCCATGACGGCTGTGCTGGTCGGCTACGCCGTCTACCTCTGGCGTCGGCTGCCCAACGATACTCAGTTCGGGCAGGCCTGAGCCGTGGACCTCAGCCCGCGTCAGGCGGAGTTCGCTGATGCTGCCTTGCGCCTGGTGGCACGTGACGGGCTTTCGGCGGTCACCTTCCGCTCCTTGGCTGCGGAAGCGGGCATGTCGCTTGGTGCGGTGCAGAAAGCATTCCCCAGCAAGGAACAACTGCTCCGTGCCATGTTCGGGCGGCTGCGCGAGACGGCTTCCCTGCCTGCTCTCGGCGAACCCGGGCGTCCTACTTTGCGCGACTGGTTCGTAGCGCTCATGGTGACAGTTCTGCCCCTGGACGCACCCCGCCGAGCGGCCGAGTTGCAGGGCGCGGCCTTCGTCGAACGGGCTCCGTTCGACGCGGAGATCGGGATGGCGGTCGCGGCATCAGATCAGGAACTTCGAGCCGCATTCGCGTCGCTAGTACGCCGCGCCCAAGCAGAGGCCGAGGTTCCCGCGTCCATCGACCCGGATGCCACGGCCTGGGCGGTGCTCGCCTTCATGCAGGGAATGGCAAGTCAGCTAACGTATGATCCGGTGGCCGAGGAAGCAGTTCGAGACCAGTGCCGATTGATCGTCGACGCCCTGCTGCATGGGAGCCAGGCCGGCGAGCACGATGAACCTGCGTCGCCGTGACTCCGGCGGGATGCCCATGGCCCCTGCACCCACACCTTGCGGCGATCGCTGCGGGCCTGCTTGGCGTGCCTGGCGAGGACTGCCCACTCGGGCGACGAGCTCGGAGTTCCCGACCCTGGAGCGGGCTTCGCAGTAGGCTTGCTGTGTGTCCCCTTCAGTGACAAATCAGCGTCAGGCAGGGTGGCGTTGCCTGAGGGAGAACGACACCCGTGGATGATCGGACTACCGCAGCGGGAACGGGTGCAGAACATTGGCGCGGCGTTTTGCTCACCGGTGCCGGTGCTGCTGCCGGCTCGGTCGTCTTCATCGTTGTACAGATCGCCGTTTTCGCCTTGCACCCGCCGCCGGCGTCGGTGGATGGCTTCTTCGTCCTCATGGATGAGAACCCGCTACTCGGCATGCTCAGCCTGGACCTGCTGCTCAGCGTGAACAACGTGCTCGTGGCCTTGGTCTATCTCGCACTGATAGTCGTGCTCTGGGATCGGGCGAGGTCGACCGCCGCGATCGCCGGGTTGCTCATGGTCCTCGGGATGGCGGCCTACCTCTCCTCAAACCCGGCCGTCGACATGCTGCTGCTCTCACAACAGCACGCAAGTGCCACTCCCGCCGATCAGCCAGCACTTGTGGCAGCCGGGGAGGTGCTGTTGGCGTCGTGGCGTGGGACCGCATTCCTGACGTACTACGTCTTGAACGGCATCGCCCTGCTACTCGTCGCCATTGCCCTGCTACGCACCAAGGCACTTGGGCGCGCCCTCGGATGGTGGGCGCTCGCATCCGGGGTGTTGATGCTCGTCCCATCGACCTTTGGGTTGATTGGGCTCGTGATGTCGGTCCTGTCGCTTCTGCCCTGGTGCGTCATGTGCGTGATCGCGGCCGCGCGTCTCCGCGCGCTGGCCGCAGGGGGGCTTGAGCCTTCCCAAGCCCACGGACTGTCGGCCTCCGGGAGTCCATTGCAGTAGGTTGAATTGGTGCTCGGCCCGCTTGTGGTAGCCCGGTGACCCACGCAAAGACCCGATGCGGTCCGCCGTCTTCGAGGCGACCTCCGACCGGAGGAACGGGGTACGAGTCGGCCAACCTGTCGTCGCTACCGCCCACCAGGTCAGCTGACACGATGCCGACTTCGCCTCCGGACCTTCGGCGTGATTGGGATCGCACCCTCGCGTCACCGCCACTGGACCGCGTCCCAATGAGCTTCAGGGTTGCCGCGTCTTCGCCCACACCGTGCCCCGGTGAACGCCGAACTGCTTTGCCAAGATGTTCACGCTGACACCGTTGGCGCGGGCTGTTCGCATAGCGTCCACTTCCTCCCCCGTCAGCGGTGTTCGAGTGCGTCTCCTTGGCTCTGCCGACGTGTCGATGAGCGGGTCATCCGGCTCACCAATGAACTCAGCGGCGCCACCAGACCCCTGATTCCACGTGGAAATCAGCTGCTCGACCCGCTGTCGCGTGTTCCCATAGTGGTCGATGGAGTCCACCCAGTTGCTCTTATCAGAATTGCAGCCGACGCTTGCGGGGCCGTCCGAGAGGGCGGCCTCAGTCGTCTCCGAGCCTGCCTTGGTCGGTGATGCTTGCGAAGGGTTCGTTGAGTTCGGCGCGGATCTGGTCTGGGCTGAGGAAGATCCCGGTGAAGATGGCCCGGTTGAGCTGCTTTCGTACTGTCGTGGATGCGTTCGTGTAGGCGGTGTGTGCGTCTTGTAGCAGGTCGAGGGCGTCGCGGATGCGTTGTTCGACGTCGGCGCTGTCGGACTCCAGCTTCGCCTTCTCGCGGGCTAGGTCGTGTTACGTAAGTCGTTTGAGCCAGTCGTTGATTACTCCGATGTGGAGGGTGGCGGTGTAGCGGACAGCGAGTTTGTCGTAGCGGGT
This sequence comes from Brooklawnia propionicigenes, assembly GCF_030297015.1. Lineage (NCBI taxonomy): Bacteria > Bacillati > Actinomycetota > Actinomycetes > Propionibacteriales > Propionibacteriaceae > Brooklawnia > Brooklawnia propionicigenes. The sequence goes on from NZ_AP028056.1 coordinate 1,968,165, forward strand.
GGCGAAGGCTCGTTGGTGTTTGAGCTTGTTGATGCCACATTCGACCGCGTGGCGGTCCTTGTAGGTGGTTGGGTTGAACGCTGGCGGGCGACCGCCCCGGCGGCCACGGCGTCGGCGGTTGCGGGCCTGGTCGGCCGGGGTCGGGATGGTGGCTTTGATCCGATGATCACGTAGCCAAGCCCGGTTGGCCCGTGAGGAGTACGCCTTGTCGGCCAACACGCGATCGGGACGCCGGCGCGGTGCCCCGACCGGGTTGGCGACCTTGATCGCTTCCAGCACGGTGGTGAACTCCGGACTGTCGCCGGCTTGGCCGCCGGTGATGTGGAAGGCCAGCAGGCCACGGTCTTGGTCCACGGCCAGATGTGTCTTGGTGGACCAGCCGCCCCGGGAACGACCGAACCCGTGATCGGCGGATTCTCCGGGAACCCGTTCGACCGAGTCACGTCGAGCACCAGCGGCGTGAACGTGCCCACGACAGCTGGTGGAGTCCACCGAGACCTGCCATTTCACCTTGCCACGAGCCTGTGCAACGGCTCGCAGCGTGTCCTCGATGTGTTCCCACACCCCGCGGATCTGCCAGGTGGCGAACAACATGTAGATCCGTCCCCAGGGTCCGTACCGGTCGGGGACATCGCGCCATGGGCATCCCACTCTCGCTCGGTGACGTATCCCATCGATCAGCTGCCGTAACGGCCATTTGCGTGGCCGTCCCCGTGCTGGGGGAGTTGGCAGCACGCTCTGGAGGAGCGCCCACTGAGCATCGGTGAGGTCATGACGGCGGGCAACATCTACGATTGGCACGAGGACTCCCGGGGAAGTAGGAGTGACTAGATACCAATCCGTCTACCCCGGGAGCCCTCCCACCGTCAGGACCGACACGCCAGCCGCCACACCCTCGTCGGACACCACTTTCGAAACACGACCTAGCTCCGACAGGTCGGTCTTGAGGCGCCGTTGGCTGGTGAGGAAGAGGTCGCGGGGATGGCGTCGGCGTAGTGGGCGTCGAGGAGCTTGGTGTGGTTTGCCTCGATCGTTTTGGTCTTCTCGGCGATCTCTTCGAGTCGCTCGTTGTTGACCGCCTGCTGCCGATGCGGGGTGGCCAGCACGATCTGTTCGGCGCGGTCACGCTGGTCTGAGTTCAGTTCGATCGAACCGCAGAGGTCTTCGACCAGTCGCTCGACGTTGGTGATCGGCAGGGCTTTGCGTTGGGGGCAGGTGGAGTCGCGGCGCCGGTGGCAGACGAAGTACTCGTAGACGTGGCCGTTTCGCAGTGGTCACCGCTTCGGCCTGTGGGGTTGCGCTGACCGGCGCGGGTGTTCTGGACGATCAGCCGCCTGCCGCATTCGAAGCAGAAGACCGTGCCTTTGAGCTAGTGGTCGTGGACACGGGAGCGTTCTCCGTTGCGCCGTGCGGTGAGGATGTCCTGCACGGTCGCCCAGGTCACCGGGTCGATCAGTGGCTTATGTCCTCCAGGATGCTCGACGCGTTGAACACCACGACGCCCTTGTAGTAGGGGTCGCGCAGCAGACGGTGCAGCCCAGTCACGGTCAACGACCGGGCTGGCGTGGTCGGTCCCGGCCTGATCCTCAGCCCGCGGTCTTCCAGTTCAGCGGCCAGCCGGGTGACGCTCCACTCGCCGGTGGCATACTCGTCGAACGCCCAGATGACGTGCTCAGCTCGCTCAGTGTCGACAGTCACGGTGCGGACGTCACGTCGGTCGTTGAAGCGACGCTGGTTGAGATAGCCGAGCGGCGCCCGCTCCGGCGTGCCTCCCTGAATGGCCTTCTGTCGCATCCCCTTCATCACCTCGGTGGCGAGGTTCTGGGAGTAGAACTCCCCGATGGATGCCATGATCCCAGGCAGCAGCCTCCCGCTCGGTGTCGTGCTGATCGCCTCAGTGGTAGAGACCAGGTACGCACCCGCTCCCCGGATCGTCTTCGTGATCGCCGCATCATCGGCGCGATTCCGGGCGAGGCGGTCGATCTTGTGCACGATCACGAAGTCCACCGGTCGGTCCTGAATGTACTCGAGCATCCGCTGCAACTTGGGTCGCTCCAGCGATCCGCCGGAGCGGCCCCGTTCGACGAACTCGGCGACCGAGCGTGCCCATCTCCAGCGCTCGTCGACGGTTCGCTTCCCGCTGCGCGGGTATCGATAGACCTTCCGGCTCAGAGCCCCGTCGGGCTTGATCGAGGGTGGAGACGCGGACATAGGACACAGCCCGAAGCGGAGACAACGGGCTCTCTGTGGTTGTAGCAGTCATGCCCCAACGCTTCGGGGCGCAGACGCGCGCTGCGTGTGGGGCGGCGGTGGAGTGTCTCTGCGGCTGAACACGGGATCCAGGTAGGAGGCCACCAGCGCGAGCTGTTTGTCGAGGTCTGCTTCGCAGACCGCCTCCAGTCGTTCCTTGCGACGCCACGCCGCCCACTTGGCCTGGCCGATCTGCCCATAGCCGACCACGTGGGGTGCGACGGGTTCGAGGGTGACGCCGCGGTGACGGGCCACGGCCCGCGCCGAGCGGAGCAACTCGTCAGCATTGATACCCTGTCGGGCGAGTTGGACGATGTCGACGTAGTCGCGCCACCGAGTACTGGTGATCCCCCGCTCCAGGATCGTCACACCCTTCTCGGCGATCGTGGTCTCCGGCGCATAGCCGAGCAGCACGATCGGGTCACCCAGGACACGGTCGATGCGCACCCGACGGGGAGCGGGCACAATCGGATCGCCGGTGGACACATCCCACGCGGCGACGCCCTTCCACGGCCCGATCGACACGCCCACCCGAACCCGGAATCCCGGGTAGTCGGCTTGCTCGCGGATCTCCTGCACGCTGATCGAGTCGAGATCGAACACCGCCCCGTCATCGGTCTCGACGGCAGCGATGTCGTGAACGACCGCGATGAGGTGATCGACGGTGACGTCTGCTCCGACGGCGTTCGCATCGGCGTCCTTGGTCGGGCGCCGCACGTCGTAGGCGGCCAGCAAGATCCCGCCCTTGAGCACGAAGTCCTCGGCATGGGCGGTCCGAGTGAGACGATCCAGGAACGACTCCAGCGTGTGCCGGATCAGATACTCCTGCGTCGGTGCACCCGTCCCAGTCTTCGCGGCGGCGGAGCGTGCTGCGGACTGGATGCGGCGGAACACCTCATCGCCGATGTTCATGCCAGAGCTTCCAATGCCTGGAGGACGGGAGACTTCGCCCGAGGAAGCCGAGAGGCGATCTCCATCAGCCGGGCAGGTTTCCCGCCGCGGCGCAGCCACTCCTTCAACGCCTCCCGTGCCAACTCATACCCCACCTCACCACGCAGCCGAAACGCATCCACGATCGACCGCTCGGGCGAATAGATCCCGATCGACTGATCCGCACCTGGAATCGAGATCTCCTCCCGGCCGATGTCAAACGTGGCCCGATCGAACTGATGCCACGCGATCGCACCAGTGCTCGCCGGCGTGCGCGACCCACGCGGGATCGCAACATCCAGCGCGGCGGGGATCGCATCCGTCAGATCATGATGAGCGAGCGCCGACACCAAGCAGATCGTCGCATCCGGACGACGGGTCGCAGCCTCGATCCAGTCCCAATCCGCAGCCGGAGCATCCGTCGGCAAATAGATGCCGCGCGCGACCCGCTCCAGCCGCCCCTCACGCGCCGCACGGTACAGGCCGCTGCGAGACAGACCGGCCCGCTCGGCCGTGCCCGGCCTCAACGTCGAAATCGCCGCCACCTCCTCCTCCGAGACAGAACGCATACATATAAGTGTATCTGATGACGAACCGTGTCAGTTCGAGCGCTCACGCGACTCGGTGAAGGCCAGCAGGTCGTCTCACGGTCAGCTCCGAGCCTTCGAACTGTAATCTTGCTAGGTCGTGTTACGTAAGTCGTTTGAGCCAGTCGTTGATTACTCCGATGTGGAGGGTGGCGGTGTAGCGGACAGCGAGTTTGTCGTAGCGGGTGGCGAAGGCTCGTTGGTGTTTGAGCTTGTTGATGCCACATTCGACCGCGTGGCGGTCCTTGTAGGTGGTTGGGTTGAACGCTGGCGGGCGACCGCCCCGGCGGCCACGGCGTCGGCGGTTGCGGGCCTGGTCGGCCGGGGTCGGGATGGTGGCTTTGATCCGATGATCACGTAGCCAAGCCCGGTTGGCCCGTGAGGAGTACGCCTTGTCGGCCAACACGCGATCGGGACGCCGGCGCGGTGCCCCGACCGGGTTGGCGACCTTGATCGCTTCCAGCACGGTGGTGAACTCCGGACTGTCGCCGGCTTGGCCGCCGGTGATGTGGAAGGCCAGCAGGCCACGGTCTTGGTCCACGGCCAGATGTGTCTTGGTGGACCAGCCGCCCCGGGAACGACCGAACCCGTGATCGGCGGGTTCTCCGGGAACCCGTTCGACCGAGTCACGTCGAGCACCAGCGGCGTGAACGTGCCCACGACAGCTGGTGGAGTCCACCGAGACCTGCCATTTCACCTTGCCACGAGCCTGTGCAACGGCTCGCAGCGTGTCCTCGATGTGTTCCCACACCCCGCGGATCTGCCAGGTGGCGAACAACATGTAGATCCGTCCCCAGGGTCCGTACCGGTCGGGGACATCGCGCCATGGGCATCCCACTCTCGCTCGGTGACGTATCCCATCGATCAGCTGCCGTAACGGCCATTTGCGTGGCCGTCCCCGTGCTGGGGGAGTTGGCAGCACGCTCTGGAGGAGCGCCCACTGAGCATCGGTGAGGTCATGACGGCGGGCAACATCTACGATTGGCACGAGGACTCCCGGGGAAGTAGGAGTGACTAGATACCAATCCGTCTACCCCGGGAGCCCTCCCACCGTCAGGACCGACACGCCAGCCGCCACACCCTCGTCGGACACCACTTTCGAAACACGACCTAGACGGCTCCCGTTGCAGGCCTCATCGTGCACGCCCGTGTGTGACGGACACAGCACGGGCCCTCATACAGGACCGGTCGGCGATCCGCACTAGCCTCAATGGCCTCGGAGCCTCTGCCGAGTGCCGAAGCACTGGAACCCCGACAGCCTCAAACGACTGATCTCCGCAGCCTTCCTCCGTCCTGCCAGCAAAGACGCCTGTGGACCATCTTGTCGGCTGGCGCACCCCCGCGTGGCTGGATCGACCTAACAGGCTCTCGCGGGGTAGACAGCGTCCACGCGACAGCACAGCAGCCCGAGTTCCCCCAACCTGTCAGCGGTTCAACGTCCGTCGAAGCGCGGCGCGTAGCATTAGGAACCATTGCTCAACACCTGAGAAGCTCTGGACACCGAAGTAACAATGTCAGGCCGACCGATTCCTGAGGGATGCGAGTACGAGTCCTCAGGAGTTTCTCGACTCCGTCTTGAAGTTCCGCCGATACCCAAGCAAGGAGCTGTGCGTGGTGGGCGGGGGTGGCCTTGTTCGACGGATCCGGGCGCGGAACCCCATACTCCAGCGCCGCTCGGTACAAGCTCGTTGCGGGTATCAAGTGGCCGCCGGTGACCCGGTGGATCGTCGCGTCGGCGTCACAGGCGATCTGGAGTCCGGCCACGTCGAGGTCTCCGAAGTACAGAAAGCTTGCTGGAGCGGGGTCAAGCAGGAGCACGTGCTCGGCTGAGATGGGGAACTGGCGGCCGGCGCCCCACACCACATGCGTGTCGGGCCGGGTAGACGTCGGCAGCGTGAACAGCGCCTGGGTCAACGACTGGTAAGTGGCGCTGTTCTCGGCGACCAGCAGTTGGGTGGGTCCGGCGCCGTCGACATGAGTTGACGCGAACGGGAGCAGAGCCGGGGCGCACGCGAGAAGGTCGAGAGTGAGGGCGCCGGTGGTGAACAGTCGTGTGCTGCGCAGCTTGTCGAACCGCTTCTCGTCGCCTGTGATCTCCAGGGAGCGTTCTTGCATGGGAACTACTACAGGCGTCGGGTTTGCGGCCATCCACGAGGCGATGGCCGTGAGTAGGTCCTGCTCGTCAGGCCGCGTAGCTACCCGTGCAGCCGGTTCGAGCACGGACGGCCATACGCGCGGGCGTATCGGTGCGCGGTCCGGGGTTCGTTCTGCGGCCACCCTTGCAACCCAGCGCGGCAACTCGGGTAGCGCACGCGTGTCCAGCCCCGTCCGGCCCTTTGGCCAGGAGATTTCGAGCCGGTCTTGTAGTTCGGTGAGGCTGCTGTGCAGGCGCTGACGCGCCGAGGGATCGGAGACGAAAGCCGGATCGTTCTGGATGGCGTGTTCACGCAGTGCGGCCAGAGGCACGCGCATGCGAGGGTAGGAGCCGATGAACGCCGATAGCTGCTCTGTCAGGTCGGTTCGTCCGTGACTCATTCCGGTCCTTCGGCGCTGCTCACGACATGCACGTGCGCCGCGCTGTCGGTATGCGCGACGCGAATGCCGTCGACGTGACCGGTGTTCGGGTCGGTATCGGCTTGCGCCTGCACGATGTAGTGGCGGCTGCGGCTACCTCGACCGGTGCGGTTGTCGAGGCGTACGACGTTGGGGAAGCGTGACACCGCGTCGGGGTCTTTGACGCCGGTGGTGTAGATGAGCTGAACCTTGTGGTGGGCGGCCACTGCGCGTTGCAGTTTCACCAGCGACCCGTGCGAGGCGCGGCCGATGGGGTTGTCCAGTACGAGGACACCTCCGGCGCGATCCTTACGGCCGGAGTTCGCTGCGCGTAGGGCGGCGATGGTGCAGTACAGGGCGACGCACACGGTCAGCTTCTCTCCTCCGGACCATTTTGAGAGGCGGGTGATGTCCTCTCGGGTGCCCGTCGTGTCCTCGGAGGGCTTGAGGACCTTGACGATGAATCCGCGTGGCCCGACCACCTCGTGGACTGCGTCTTTGAGTAGCGGCATCCCTTCGGGTTTGACGCCTTCGTTGATGCGGCGGTCGATGACTCGGTTGACGTAGGTGCGCATGTCTGCGTCGCTGGGCGGGACGGTGAAGGTGATCCGCAGCATTTTCTGTCCCGCCCACGCTCCCAAGCTGGAGGGCAGCAGCGAGTATCGCTCGGCCTTGTGAAGCGTGTCGAACGTCGTTTTGACGAGATTGACCAGACTGGTCGCCACGATGTCCTGATCCCGAACGATTCCTGCGAGTTCATCGCTGATCGTGGTCGCCCGCAGCCGCAGGTTCTCCGCGAGCGCGGCGGCGCTGCGGGCAAGGATGTCCTCGTGGTCGTGAAGAAGACGGTCCTTCGCGGTGACGGTGACCGTCGGATACTGGGAGCCAGTCGTGCGGGCTCGACCGACGGCGTCCTTGAGCTTGTCTCGCGCTTCAGCCCAACGGGCGTTGGCCTCGTGAATCCGCGCCGCGGCTTCGTCTCGGTCCGCCTGCGCTTGGTCGGCAGAGTGCGGGTAGGGCGAGGCGTGCTGTGGGGGCTCGGTCCCTTCTGGCAGGTTGAGGTTGCTTCGCAGCACGGTGAACACTTGGCGCCGGTTCTCGCACGTCTGCTTCGAGGTACTAAGCCCGTCAATCGCCTGGTCAATCTCAATGCGGCGCGCCTGGGCGGCAGCGTTGCGCTGTTCCCAGTCGGCGAGAAGGGCGTCAGCTTCGGCGACTGTTGTCGGCTCTTGCGGCACCTCGTTGCGGCGGGGCACATCACGGCGTCGTTCCCGGGCCTCGGTGTACCGCTGTTGTGCGGATGTCAGTGTGGCGTGCGCTTCGCCCTGAGCCTTGGCTGCAGCAGTCACTGCCTGCTGGGCGGCGTTGATCGCGTCTGCGCGACGTTGCGTGTCTTGACCTTCCGGGCTCGCGAGCAGGTCCTCGGCACGGATGCAGACCGCTGCGTCTAGCCGGTCCACCTGCTGCTGGATGTCGCTGACTCGTTCGGACAGCGTGCGCACTCGGTCGGCGTACACCGATGACGCGGTACGCACCTCGTAGGCGCGCTGCGCTTCACGCTGCCGTTGCCGCAGGATGTCCAGAGTCACCGACTGGCCAAGGTCCGGGTTGTTCGAGGCGGTGTAGCCGGCGTCGAGGTACTGGATCCGTGCCGCTTCGGTGCTCAGCGAGTCCGCCCGCTGGTCAGCGGCTTGCGCGCGGCCCCTTGCGTCCGCCACCTCACCGTCCTTGGACTGCGCGGCCAGGTTGGCTTGCTCGGCGTTGCCGTAGGCGGTGACGGCGTCCTGCTCCGCGGTTGCCAGATGCTCGCGCCATCCCGAGGCTTGCTCGGTACGGGCAGCGAGGTCGGCGATCCGGTCGAAGGCTCGTTCTATCGTGCTGTGTCGTGCTGTGAGTTCCTGCTCGCCTGTGCTGTCAGCAACTTCGTCCTTCTCAAGTTGAAACAGCTGCTCCTCCGCAGTGGTCTTGCGGGTGGCAAGCTCATCCAGTGTCGCGTCGTGGCTGGTCACTTCGCTTCGCAGCTGGGTGAGGTGGCCGTCGGGGCAGTCGGAGAGGAACCGGGTGAGCACGTCGAGTAGCGACCGGTCGGTATTGCGTTGCGATTCCAGGTCGGCGGCGAGCTTGGCGTACGCGCGTAGTTCGTCCTTGACGCGAACGATTGTCTCGTCCGCGATGGTCTCGTTGACCATGCCTGGATGCAGGCCGGTCCAGGAGGCGACGTCCTCGTTAGGGTGAGGGACGGTGCTGGCCAATTGGGCGGCGGTCGAAGCGGTGTAAAGGCCGACCAGAGAACGGGTGTGCTTGTCCGCCGCGAGCAGGGCAGTTCGGGCCGCGTCGAGGTGATCGGTCGCGACGACCACGCCGCAACCGAGCCGCGCGAGGTCTGGGGAGTCCAGCAGCGCGCGGCATTGGTCAGGCGGGTAGTTCGATCGCAGGTGGTGCCAACCGGTCTCGGCGGGAATGCCGGAGTTTGCAAGCAGCGTCGCGACGGCGATGGCGTCACTGCTGGACGGCAGGACCCCGGTCGTTTCCTGTTCGTGGACCAGGTCCTCGTCAGCGAAGTGATCTGCCCGGCCTCGGATGAGGTCGGCATCGGCACGTTCGATGTTCGCGTGCAACGCATGGGTGAGCTGGTCTCCCTCACTCCAGGGGTCCAACGGTGATTCGTCGGTCGCCTCGGCTAGTTCTCGAAGCCGGGAGTCGCTGGCGAGCCTGTCGGCACGCTCAGCGAAAGCGTCTATCGCGGCCATCACCCGGCCACGTTCGCCATCCACGCGGACGATGTCGGTGCTGATGGTGTGGGTTTCGCCGGTCAGCTCCGTACGGCGTGCTGGTCGCGCGGCACGACGGCCACGGACCTGCGCCAACTCCGTGTCGACGGCGGCTGCTTCGGTCTGCAACGTTGTCTGGTGTACTGCCGGGGACACTCCGGCGGGTAGGAAACCGTCGGTCACCGCCCGTTTGATGTCGCCGTCCAGCGTCTCGAGCTTTGAACGGGCCAACGTTGCGCGCTGGTCCGCCTCTCGTCCAAGGTTCCGCTGTTCCTTCTCATGCTTACGGAGTAGCTGCGCGTCACCAGCCAGGGCCTTGGCGGAGTCTCGTTCTCGGTTGGCTGTGTCGCGTTCGGTGCCGGCGACCGCGGCCAGGCGGGTCAGCAGCGTTGCTGCGTGGTCGTCGTGTGTACGGCGCAACGGCGCGATGTCTTCGTTTTCGGCGGCGGCGAGCTGCTGCGCCTGTGCCAAGGACTCCCGCAAGGAGGCCAGTTCCGCAAGCGGTGCGGTCGCAGCCCATGCCTGCGCGCGTAGCGAGGTATCGTGCGAGGTCTGTTCGGCGGTCTTGACGAGCCGCGTCGCTTCTTCGATCCGCAGGTGTGCCGCTCGTAGCGTGTAGAGGAAGACGGTGTCGTTGGCCACGGACCGGTCGGTGGCATTCGTTTCACGTTCATCAGTCCATGTGGTCAACCGGGTATCCAGCACACCCATCTCGGCGTCGAGCGCCCGCAAGGTGGCTTCGAACTGTCCGGCCAAGCCCATGGCGTAGGCGGAGGCAGTGTCGAACTCCTCCTCAGCGTTGCCGACATCGACCGCCCGATCATGGATGGTGGCAAGGACGTCGGCGGCAGCTAGACAGAAGTCCTGCTCTGTTTGCTTGGTCGGTTTCGACGCGACCAGCGTCGCGATTGCGGACACCCTTTCGGCGACGGCTCCGGCTTCGTCCGGGGCGACGGTGAGGTCGAGCAGGAAGTTCACGAACTCCCGTGCGGACGCGAACCTGAACAGGTCCTCCACGCCACCTTCGACGTGGTTCATCGTCTTCTGAGTACGGAACAAGTCCGGGTCGATACCCCGCGCGTTCAAGGTTGCAGCCCACTCGAACTGCCGCTCGGTGATCGCCAACTCGGCCTCACCACGGGCGCGGTCAGCGATCGCCCGCAGCTCAGCGAGGAACGCAGCCCGACGAAGGGGCTGTCCGTCGGAGTCCATGAACGGAATGGTGTCGGCGTCCAACACTCCAGGCACGCAGTAGAACGCGTAGTAGGAGGCGTTGAACCGGTCACGAGCGTTGTCACTGTCGACGGGTCGGCGCAAGTCCACCCATTCGTAGACTGCCCCGACAACCAGCGCGCCGCCCACGCCGGCCACGTCGCGGTCGCTGTTCACCGGCTGCCACACGGTCACTGTGTGCGACGTGTCTCCGGAGTCGACGTAGTCCGTGAGTGCGCGCTTGGCTTCTCGCCCCATGAAGTCGTACACGCGCGGCAGCAGCACGGCGTAGAACAACGACAGTAGGGAGGATTTCCCGCCGCCGTTGCGTAGCCAGATCACCGAATCCGACGGAGACGACAGCCCGTCACCGTCTGGGGCAGTCATGTCCAGGGTCAGGTCACTGAACCGTGCGGAACGTTCCCCAACGGACTTGAGTCGGAACTGGGCGAGATGAAACGTCATGCGGACTGCTCCTGAGCGGAGGTGTTGGAGTCCTCGCGAACCGGGTCGCTGATCGCCGCGTCGTACACCAAGGTGCGGGACACGGAACGAGATTGATCAGCGAGTGTCTCGTAAGCGGTGTTGGCGGCCATGTCACGCACGTGTGTCCGGAACCGTTCGGTCAACGTCCACGTTACCGAGTTGGCGGTGCTGCTCGCGCTGTCCTCACGTGCCATTCCTTGCTCGGTGAGCCAACCGAGACAAGCTCGTACCCAGTACAAGGTACAACCGTTTGTCAGGCGCCCGCTGCCGCGTCCTCGATCGCCACGCATTGTCGGAGGCATGACAACGTAGTAACGCCACGCTTCGTCGAGCCCGTCGTCCGGGATCGGCTCTCCCAACGCGTCGTGCTGCCGAAACTGCTCACACGTCTCGCGTAGCCACTGCTCGAACTCAAGGTCATTCACGCGACGAACCCGGTCGTCGTCGAGTTCGGCCGGGGTAGGGAACGCGAACGCGGCGACAGCGGCGAGCACGAGCCCAGCAATGAGCCGGTGCTCCCGTTTGCCGGTGAACGGCAGGTCGCTGTACTTGAACGCGAACGGCGAGTCTGGGAGGACGCCGATGATAAGTCCGTGGGCAGAGTCCGACAAGACGTCGGTGCCCAGTCCATGCAGCACGGCGTCAGTCGCATCCTTGAACTCGACTTCGCTGCGGTACCGGCTAAGAACCCGCCGGTACTCCGGCTTGTTGCCGGGGCGGGCCGTCGGCTGAACCGCGAAGCCGATGAGAGTTCCGATATCGACGTGATCGTCGGCGGTCAGTGCCATCCCGCACCTCCAGCCCTTGGTGGTGAACCTTCAGCGAAGTGGCGCAGATGCTCAGGCAGAGCACGAGTCGGCGGCGGGTCGGCCATTTCCAGCGCGTCCGCGAACGGGGCGAGGATCAAGTCATCACCGGTCCAGCCTGGCAACTCCAGCACGACGCCGTCGCTGTCCACGGCCGCGCGTGCACCGAGCACCGCCGACGCTAGGTCTTGGCGTGCTGCTTCTCCCGGCTCGATGTCTTCGGGGGCATAGCACCACAGCGCAGCTAGGGTCACGACTTCAGCGACTGTGAATGGGTTGGTGCCGTCGTCGGCAGCACCCTGGTTGAAACACTCAACTATGGCGGTCGACAGGCGAGCGGGAAGATCCACCGTCTGGACAGCTCGTGCAGCCGCGGCGACCGCGTACGGGCTGATGAGTGGTAGCTCAGGCGGGTCGAGATCTTCCTCGTCGTCGAGATCCGCGTCGGGTTCCTCACTGTCGCGAATGGTGAGCAGATCGGTGACGACACGATGTAGGCGCGGCAGCCTGGGCGCGACCGGGCCGGATACATCCGTGATCCACTGGAACGTGACGGTCAAGGCGTCGTCCGAGCCCGTTACGAGCAGGGGATGGAGTACCTCGCTGGGCAGGTCGGGCAGATATCCCAGCGGTGGAGGCCGGAACACCTGTCGGTTCTGCTCGTCGAGGAACACCTCACGCGCGCCGATGACGCGGCGATGCAGTGCCTCATGACGGCGCTGGCACTCGCCGAGAATGCTTGCAATCCGTGCGGCGGACTCCGCAACTTCGGAATCCCCGGCCTCTAGGGACTCCGACACCTTCGCGCGGAGCCGATGCTCCGAATCCAACCGTGACTCGATGTGGTCGCGAGACTCGTCCAACCGCTGCGGCACAGTCGTGGCCCACTCACCAAGGACTGTCCGAACGTCCCGGCGTGTCTCGCGAATCAGCCGGTCCAAGTCGTCAGCCAAACGAACCGACAGCAGCCGGGCTCGTACCGCAGCCCGCTCGGCCGCGTCGAAGGCACCGCGGGCGAGCTGTCGTTCTAGCAGGATCTCATTGGCGACCTGCTCATCCTCAACATCGAACTCAAGACCCCCAATCAACGCGATGATGGCATCACGCGTTGCGTTGAGCACGATCTCGCCTCTGGCTGAGTCCTCGCGCTCCAGGAGCAGTCGGAACCGCACCTCCCGTTGCCGATGGCCGCCTGCGTCCGTGGCGTAGTCACTGATTCGGTACGCAAACTCCGCCTCCCGGTTCGACCGATTGAGCAGACTGTCGACGGTATAGGCAGCGACCTTGCGATGTTCTGATGTCGGACGGGCGGGGGCGGCTCGACTGGCGAGAGCCGTCAATGCAGTCGTTACCTGTTCGTAGGTGGCTTCCTCTTCGAATCCCTGGTTGGCGATGATCGTGTCGATCGCGGCTAGCGCGAACGATGGAATGTCATACACCTGCCCGGGCCAGTCCTGCCGATCCGCGTTGAATGCCGCCTCCGAGAGAGGTCGGGACCGAAGAAGCGCAGCAACTCGGGCGGGGAACGATGCATCCGAAACGGCTGGTACCGCAAGTCCAGGCGGGACGTCCCGAGACGCGCCAAGACGTTCCTGGCTCTCCGGCGCGGTCATTGCATCTACCTCCCAGCTCACGTATGGCAAACACTAGGACGTCACGACGACAGTTCTCGACCCTCGTGGCAGTGTGGTCGATCTTGCTTGGGGACTCCCCGCGCGGCCCCGTACGAACCACACGCTCAATGTCCTGTACAGGAGGTGCCTCGGAACCATCGGTGTTGTCACACCTCGAGGAAACCGAGTGGGACCCAGACAGCTATGCGGTGGGACTCGTGCGGTTGCGGGACGAGTTGCATGAGGCAACCCGAGCGCTCGCCGCGGCCCGTCGCGGCACCAAGGTTCTCGTCCCAGGCGCCAAGGCTTTCTAACAGTGACGACTGAGGCGACTATCAGGGACCTCCGGCATTGCCGATCCCGCGCGGTATCGTGCACCGAGAGGGTAACGCCGTGAGCGTGTCAACTGAAGTCGAACTGGCTGAGTTGGCGACGAGCATCTTCGGGGAGGCGTTCGTCGCCTGCTTCATCGGGGATCGCGCACAACGTCCAGGAACCAGCAGCACAGCGATGTGGACATCTTCAACCTGATTCGAACCGGTGCGCTGATATCCGCCCAGCGCGCACTCGCGGAGAGCCTGCGCAACTCGGTCCTGCGGAAGGGTCTGGTCATCTCGCGCTTCCTTACCCCCTGCGTCCACCCATACCAGAACGTTCGAACCCCGCCCCGACTGTCGCGGATGGCTCGCCCGCTGTCGTCGAACTCGCCGAGCCTCCGGCTCGTATGCTGACGTCATGGACGACTGGAAGCCTGCCGCGTATCCGTCGTTGAGTCCCTACCTGATCTGCCAGGACGCCGAAGGGCTCATCGCCTTCCTCGAGGCTGCCTTCGGTGGCTCGCTGGAGCGGAGGTTCGACCGACCGGACGGGTCGCTGAAGCACGCCGAGGTCAGGATCGATGACAGCATCGTGATGATCGGCGGCGGGGCGAGCGATATCCCGAGCGCTCCCGCACATCTCCATCTCTATGTCGAGGATGCGGTCGCGACCTTCGATCGGGCGATCGCGGCCGGGGCATCGGTCGTCCGCGAGCCCGAGAAGGCGGGCGACGACGATCTGCGTGGCGGGGTTGAGGACCCTTGGGGGACCACATGGTGGATCGCCACGCAGCAGCCTCAGAGCTGACCGGTGCGGCTGGAACCCAGATCGTCCGGCCCCCACGAGACGAGCAGGCTGCCTGAACGCAATGCGCAGCACCCGACCCTGAGCACGTCGCCGCGCGATTCGTTTGCCGGCTCTGACAAGATGAGCGCATGCATCGAACCGTTGGCGCGTCCCTGGGCATCGAGGTTCGTGTGCCGAGCGATCTGGTCCTGTCCGTCGCCGTCGCAACATCCCCCGGCTTGGTGGTGACTCAGACGCTGGACACAGCACTCGATGGCCGGCACGTGCCGGCCGAGGAGATCCTGGATTTGCACGGTACGCGGTTGCATCGGATCCGGGCGGAGGCCGGCCGCTTGACCGTCCGGTATGAGGCCACGATGCGTGGGCGTTCCGCGCCGGATACCGCGGAGTCGTGCGACGTCATCCGCTACCTGCGGCCGAGCCGGTACTGCGAGTCCGACACTCTCGCGGCAACCGCCGCGGCGGAGTTCGGCGGCGTGGACGGGATCGCGTTGCTCGATGCAGTGAGCTCGTGGGTGGGAACCCGGCTGGCCTATGTCCCCGGCTCCAGCCTGCCGACCGACGGGGCGGTGCGCACGCTACTGATGCGCCAGGGCGTGTGCCGGGATTTCGCGCACCTGTGCATCGCATTGCTGCGCGCTCGCGGAGTGCCGGCGCGACTCGTCTCCGTCTACGCCCCGGGTCTGGATCCCATGGACTTTCACGCCGTGTGTGAGGCCTATGTCGGCGGACGCTGGTGCGTGGTGGACAGCACTGCCCTGGCGCCCCGCTCCTCGTTGGTGAGGATCGCCACGGGCCGCGACGCGGCCGATGCCGCGTTCCTGTCGACGATCTACGGGTGGGCCGAGCTAACCGACGTGGAGGTGACAGCCACCGTCGACACTCTGCCGTCCGATGATCTGACCCACGTGGTGCAGCTGGGCTGAGCGCCGCGACTCGGGGTATGGGGGTATGCAGACAGTGAGAGCCGCAGGCCTGGATCTCGCGAACTCGAGCGCGCCATCGTCCTGGCGGACACGGTGCTCACATGCGCGGTAGACGGCTGTGGGCTCTGGCCCCCGCCTTCGCGCTGTTGGCATGCGCGAGCGTGATGCGGGCCCCGGTAGTGGTTATTCCTCCGCTGCTCGGACAGATCTCGGCCGACTTTCAGCTCAATCCGGTGCAGGCCGGCGTGCTTGTCGGCCTTCCCGTGCTGTGCTTCGGCGTCCTGACCCCGATCGCCTCGGTGTTGCTGCGGCTTACGGGAATCAACCACGCCACCATCTATTGCCTGCTGGGTGTCGTGGCCGGCTCGCTGGTGCGCTCGTTCGGGGCGCAGCCAGGGCTCTACCTGGGCTCATTGATTCTGGGCGCGGGATTGGCGATCGGGAACCTGTCGATTCCGATGCTCATCGGGCGAGATTTCCAGCGCCGGACGGCCTTGTTGACCGGTGCGTATACGTCGACGGTCAATATCGTCGTTGCGCTCGTCACCGCCGCGGCCGCGCCGGTGGCCTTGGTCGTCGGATGGCGATGGTCCGCGGCCGGAAGCGGGGTCGTGCTCGGATTGGTCGCACTGGTTGCGTGGGTCGCCGTCTACCCGCCGGGGGATCCCGGAGCACGGGCCGGCATACGGCGGCGCGCAGGGCTATCCCCGGTCCAGCCGGCATCGCCTATCGCGGCTGGCCTTGAGCGTCGGCAGATCGGACGATGGCGCGTCGTCTGGTTGTTCGTGGCAGCATTCGTTTGCCACATCCTCGCCTACAACGTAGTGACGGCGTGGCTGCCGACGGCGCTGGCCGAGATGCGGCACATGAGCGTGGTAGGCGCGGGCCTCGGGTCCAGCCTCTTCCAGGCGGCCGGCATCGCGGGTCCGTTCCTGGTGCCGATCCTGATGAGTGCCCTCGGCTGGTCGCAGCTTCGCACGATGGCCGCCGTGTGTGTCTGCTGGATCACTTTGCCGATCGGTTTGATCGCGGTTCCCGGATGGTGGCCGGTGTGGAGCCTCGTCGGCGGCCTGGCGCAGGGCGCATTCTTCACGGTTCTCTTCGTGGTGGTCATCCAGCGGGCACGCGACGTTGACGAGAACCGGCGGATCACCGCGTTGATTCAGACCATTGGGTACACCGTGGCGGCGACTGGGCCGGTCGCCGCGGGTTGGATCCACTCGCGCGTGCCGGGGTGGACGATGACGTTCGTGGCCGTCTTCCTCGTGCTCGTGGCCATGAGCGTGTGCGCTCTTCTCGCCGTCGCGGACTCCTCGCAGCCTCCCGAAGGCAAGCACACCGTCTCGGACCGCGACGACTGAGTGCTCATGGTCGAGACCGACGACGTGTCGGCCAACAGAACGAGCCATCCAGAAGGCGGCCGCTGCGGCTCTACCATGAAAAGGTGTGTGACTATACTGCTCCGCATTTCGCTCGTTCGGCGTTGCTGATCATTGACGTACAGAACGATTTCATCGACGGAGCAATGCCGGTTCCTGGCACGCAACGGCTGCTTGCTCGTCTGGCCGAGCTTGCCGGCGGGTTTCGTGCTGCTGGGCGTCCCATCGCGCACGTGATCCGGCTCTATCAGCCGGGCAGCTCGGATGTGGACGCGATACGTCGTGCCAGCATCGAAGCGGGAGCAGGTGTGGTCGCACCGGGAAGTCCTGGCGCCGACATCCCGGCGATCCTTCTTCCCGGGCACCGGGGGATCACCCTTGATCCCGACAGGCTCCTGTGTGGTCAACCGCAGCAGCTTTCTGCCCGCGAGGCGGTCGTATACAAGCCGCGGTGGAGCGCGTTCTATCGAACCGGACTCGAGACTTGGCTGCACTCTCACGAGGTCGACACGGTGGTGGTCGCCGGCTGCAACCTTCCCAACTGCCCGCGGGCCACGCTGTTCGACGCCAGCGAACGCGATCTTCGTGCGGTGCTCGTGACCGATGCCGTGTCGCAATCCACCCCGGAACGTCTCGCCGACTTCCGACTGATCGGGGTCAACCTCCTCACTGCCGAGCAAGTCGTCGCAGCGCTGATGGCAGAGGCTTGATCGGTTGCCTTAGGCGCGCAGAGCCCGGGAGACGGACGAATGCGGCATCACGTGGCTTCTGGCGGCGCGAAAGTCGATTCACGGGGACCGTGCGCAAGCGGTCGATCAGGATCCGAACCACAAGGAACCTGAACCGCTGCGGGCCAAAATCAGCATGGGGGCTATACTCCAGCCAGTGCCACGGGAACCCGGGAAGCCGGGTTGAGAGGAGGGCGTACCGCCCTCGACCGTCGAACCTGAACCGGACCATACCGGCGTAGGAAGGCTCCCGCTCTTTCCCGGGCACTCGCAGTGCACGGGAAAGGAACAGAGACATGAGCGAATCCAACGGTCGCCTGCAGTGGCGCGTCGTTGACATGGTGACCGCCGCGATCCTGGGGGTGGCCTGCGGAGTCATCTTCCTGGTATGGAATCAGGTCGGGGGCGCGGCATACGCCGTCATCGACGCAGCCACGCCGGGATTTGGCGGGCTGGTCGCTGGGATCTGGCTGCTCGGGGGCGTCCTGGGCGGACTGGTGATCCGCAAGCCGGGTGCCGCGGTCTTCGTCGAGGTCCTCGCTGCCGTGGTGTCGATGGCATTGGGTTCCCAGTGGGGCATCTCGACGGTCTACTCGGGCCTCGTCCAGGGGCTGGGTGCGGAACTCGTCTTCCTGATCTTCGGCTACCGAAAGTTCAACCTGCCCGTCGCCATGCTGGCCGGAGCCGGCGCGGGCGTGGCCGCATGGGTGTTCGAAGGTTTCTTCGGCAGTTCCCCGAACTTCGCCAAGACCTTGACCTTCAATCTCATCTACTTGTCCACGATGATCGTCACCGGTCTGGTCCTGGCGGGCCTGGTCGGCTGGCTGCTGGTGCGCGGGCTCGCCCAGACCGGCGCCCTCGACCGGTTCGCTGCGGGACGCGAGATCCGCGGCCGGGTTTGAACAGACCCAGCACAGAGGTCGCCGTCGCGTCCGCCTCGTCGTCCGTTCCCGACCACAATCCCGACAGGATTCCAGCCGTGACCCTCCACTCGCCTCGTCTGCCCGAGGTCCGCGCCGTTCCCGGCGTACGGGTGCGCGCGCGTGGGTGGGGATGGCGGCATGCCGGACGCCGGGCGTGGGCTTTGCGCGACGTGAACCTCGACATCGCGCCGGGCGAGCGGGTACTGGTGCTCGGCGCCTCGGGTGCGGGCAAGTCCACGCTGATGGGTGGGCTCGCCGGCTTGCTGGGCGGCGAGGACGAGGGCGAGTCCCTGGGCGAACTCACACTCGACGACCGCCTCCCGCACGCCGCACGCGAGCGTGTCGGACTGGTCATGCAGGACCCGGAGGCCCAGGTGGTGATGGCTCGCCTGGGGGACGATGTCGCTTTCGGCTGCGAGAACCTCGGCGTCCCCCGCGAGGAGATCTGGGTCCGGGTGCGAGACGCGCTGGATGCCGTGGGCCTGCACTTGCCACTGGACCATCCCACCTCCAAGCTCTCCGGCGGGCAGAAGCAGCGCCTGGCGTTGGCCAGCGTCCTGGCCATGCGTCCGGGTCTGCTGCTGCTCGACGAACCGACCGCCAATCTCGACCCGCACGGAGTCGACGAAGTGCGTGCAGCCGCCGAGCGTGTGCTGGAGCGCACCGGAGCCACCCTGGTCGTCGTCGAGCACCGTGTGGACGTGTGGGCAGACCTGGTGGACCGCTGCGTCGTGATCCTCGACGGCACCATCGCCGCCGACGGCCCACTGGACGAGGTGCTGCGCGACCAGGGCGGGCAGCTGCGCGCCGCCGGCATCTGGTTGCCCGGCGACGATGTCGCCGTGGTCAAGGAGGCCCACGCCCGGATGACCACGCAGCCGGCCGCAGCCGGTCCGACGGCCGCTGGCTCTGACGCGGTGGTGCTCTCGGGGCGCGACCTGACCATCGGGTACGAGCAGAGCCGGCCGGTCCGGGCGGGGATCGACATCGATATTCCCCGCGGCGCGTCCACCTGCATCGTCGGGGACAACGGTCTCGGCAAGTCCACCCTGGCCCTCACCCTGGTCGGCCTGCTGCCTCAGCTCGCAGGGCAGGTCCGCGTGGCGGAAGACCTGGCCCCGGCTCCCGGGCGCACCGACCCCCATGCCTGGTCGTCCCGCGAGTTGCTCGGGCGCATCTCCATGGTGTTCCAGGAGCCCGAATACCAGTTCGTGTCGCGTACGGTACGTGAAGAACTGGAGCTCGGTCCCCGCGCCGCGGGCACCCCGGCGGAGGAGACGGCCACCCAGGTGGACCGGTTCTTGCGCCTTCTTGCCCTGGACGACGTGGCCCTCGCCAACCCCATGACGCTGTCGGGTGGGGAGAAGCGGCGGCTGTCCGTGGCGACCGCCCTGATCTGCGCGCCCGAGGTGGTCGTGCTGGACGAGCCGACCTTCGGGCAGGACCGTACGACGTGGCTGGAACTCGTCGGCATCTTGCGCGACGCCGTAACCCGCGGCACCACGATCGTCTCCATCACCCACGACCGCTCCTTCGTGGCGGCCATGGACGGCCACGTCATCGACCTCGCCGACCTCGGGTGGGACCCCCGCACCCGTAGGGCCGCGGGCGACGATCCTCCGGTGCACCCAGTGTCCGCAGCCGATGATCCGGCGCCCTCGGGTCGCGTCGCCGATGATCCAGTGCAACCCTCGGGCTTCGTGCCGCGGACAGCTTCGTCCACACCGGATGCCCCGGGTGCTGCGCGGTCACGATGGCAGGCCGCCTTGCGCGGGGAGTTGCTTCAGCGAGTCAATCCGGTGGTGCAGTTCCTCGGGCTGGTCGCGATGACGACGCCGCTGATGATCTCCATCGATGTGCTCTCCGCCTCGATCGCCTTGGTCCTGGAACTCCTGTTGCTTCCACTGGTCGGTATCAGCCCACGTCAGGTGGCACTACGGATGGTCCCGCTGTTCGTGGGTGCGCCCTTGGCAGCGCTCTCGATGCTGTTGTACGCCTCCCCTGGTGGGCAGGTGTACTGGCAGTTCGGGCCGGCGATCATCTCGGAGAACTCCGTGACGCTGTCGGTGGCAATCCTCGTCCGTGTGCTGGCACTGGGTCTGCCGGCCATCGCGGTGCTCTCCCGCATCGACCCCACCGATATGGCCGATGGGCTGTCCCAGGTGCTGCATCTGCCCGCCCGTCCGGTGCTCGCCTCCCTGGCGGGGGTTCGCATGGCGGGTCTCATGGTGGGGGATTGGCAGGCCCTGCGCCGGGCGAGGCGGGTCCGGGGCATCGGAGACGGAAACCGTGTCGCCGCCTTCATCGCAGGCGCGTTCGCCCTGCTGGTGCTGGCACTGCGCCGGTCGGCGAAACTGTCCCTGACCATGGAAGCCCGCGGCTTCGGTGCGGAGATGCCACGAACCTGGGCCCGGCCCTCACACGTGGGGGTGGCGGACCTGGTCATGATGATGATCTGTGTGGCCGTCCCCGTCCTGGCGTTGGGCGCCGCCGTGCACTGGGGCGTCTTCCAGCCCCTGGGGCGCTGAGGTGCGCCCCGTTGTGCGCTGGCACGAGGACGATGCCCTGCCGCCGTACCTCGTCCACCGGGTGATGCAGATCTGTCACCGGTGGAAGGACTGCCACCCTTCCACCGCGGCGGCTGCGGTCGATGGCCGAACCCGGTGGAATGCGCCGGTGATCGTGATCGACGGACGCTCGGGCTCCGGCAAGACCTCCCTGGCACATCAGCTGGCCGCCGCGCTGCAAGCACAGGATCCATCGGATGTGCAGGTGCTGCACCTCGACTCCTGGTACCCGGGTTGGGACGGACTCGAGGAGGGGACGCGGATCACCGAGCAGCTGCTGACCGGCGCGCGAGGGTCATGGACTCAGTGGGATTGGGTGCGCAACCGACCGGGCCGCACGGTGAGCTTGATACCTGGCCGGGCGCTGGTGGTGGAGGGTGCCGGCGCGCTCACCGGGTCTACGGCGGCTGTCTCCGACCTCAGGATCTGGGTGGACGCCGACCCCCGGCAGCGCTACCGGCGTGCCATGGACCGCGATGGGGACTCTTACCGGCCCTGGTGGCAGATGTGGTCCCGGCAGGAGGAACGCCATCTCGCCCGTCACCGTCCGGACCTGTTGGCAGATCTGGTGGTGTGGACCTGAGTGGCGTTCCGCCAGGCCAGGACGTGGTGCTTACTTGAATGCGTCCAGCTTGCCGAAGTGCTCGGCGAGCAGGTAGTAGACGACGAGACGGTTCTTGCGGCTGACGCCCTTCAGCTTCGCGCCGACGGCAGCGATGCCCTCATCCAGGGACTCGTCGTCGGGCAGGCCCAGCTTCTTGACGAGGAAGTTCGCCTTCACTCGTTCCAGCTCCCCGGGATCGCCGAATGCGACAACGGCAGAATCCGGCTGACTCAGCACGAGACGGTAGGTGTTAGCCATCGCCTTGACTGCGTCCTCGTCCACAGTCTTGGTGTATTTCTTGAGATCTTCGACGTAGTCCATCGGGACTCCTTCTCTCGAGGGCGGGATGCCGCGACGTCCATGCCGGGCCAGTGATCCGCCATGTCAATCATGGAACAAGAGGGTGCCGTGCGGTGCCTGTCAGACCGGTCGCTCGTCGCACTTGCGATCGAACCGGTTCACGCGCTGCTTGCACCGCGCGCCTGTGACCTCGCGGGGCGAAGTCGTTGGACGACCCCGCACCGAGCCGAGGCGATTCGGATCAGGCCGTGGTGGCCGTCGGGAGTTCGCCGTGGTGTGCCAGGACCTGGCAGGCGAACCAGAGATCATGGCGCACCGAATGATCCACCGACCCCAGGCCGAGCAACTCGCAGATCCGCCGCATGCGACGGCTCACCGTGTGGCGATGAACGCCGAGTGCGGCCGCCGCGACATCGAGGGATCCGTCTGCATCCAGCCAGGCGGCAAGCGTAGTCAGCAGCTCTTCGTTGCCCGGATCGACAATCGGGCCGAGCTTCGTGCGGGCGAAGGCCTCTGCCTCCTGACGCGGCAGCAGGTCTACCAGATTCACCCCGGCGTCGTGGCGCAACAGGTCACCCAGAGCCAGCCTCCTGGCCTCGCCCAGTTCTCGCCAACTGCACGGCGGCGCCCATCCCATCCGTAGCCCGTCTTCGTCGATCTGTGCTGCAAGCCTGGCCTGCATGGGCGGTCGGGTGACGATCCACAAGCGACCGTCGAGTTGCCCCCAGGCCGCCGGAATGTCGGCAAGACGCAGGGCATCGAGTTGGGCTTCGGTGCCCTCCACGCAACCCAGTTGAACGGGGTCGTGGGGCGTCTTCGGCCACACACTCTTTCCGGCGCGTTGAACCAGATCGGCATTGCCGGCGAGGGCTTCGGCGATCAGACTGGAGCGCATCTCGCTGAGCGCCGTCTCCAGGCGTCCCGTCAAGGACAGGAAGATGCCCAGCAGGTTCGAGGCGAGCAGGCAGGTGGAGATGGCCAAGGGATCAAGATCCCCTGGTGTGCCCGCCACCAAGAAGCCCCGCATCTGGTCCTCGCTGCCGGTGATCGTGTGCACACACAGATGCGCGCGTTCGTCATCGGCGAAGCTCACCGTCTTGCCGCTGGCCATGTGCTGACGCACGGCTTGGGCTGCTCGACTCAGCTGGTCGGTGTGGGTGTGCACCACCATGCGCCCGTTGTGATCGACCAGAACGGCCCATCCACCGATGGTCTGCGCTGTGCTGCTCACCACGGACTGCGCAACATTCGGACGTCCCGCCGCCGCGATGAGCCGACGCTGGGCGGTATTGGTGCGACGCAGATAGGCATGCTCGGCGTCCGAACGGGACTTCGAGACCGCCTTGATGACAGCTGAGAACGGCAGTTCCCAGGGGATCTCGAAGACCGGCAGGCCGTAGCGATGTGCCGACCGCAGGAGTTCATCAGGAACCTGGTCGTGCCGATCGCCGACACCAAAACCGAGGGCGACGACAGAACTGTCACACAATCTCTGAACATACTGCCGGTAGACCTCCGCAAGTTCTTCCGCGCTGGTCTCATCGGGACGCGGCAGCCTGGAGCCCGTGGTCATGAGCACTTCACCGGGCTCGGTAAACAGGGTCGAATCGATGAGCTCACTCTGGTGAACCCAGTGAATCTGAGCGTCCAAGGCGTTGTCGGATCCCTCGAAGCGCAGCAGCAATCCCAGCGAACGGATACCGAGGAGTTCTCGCACGGTGACAGCCATGGGTGAACCTTAGCCACCCGGTACCTGAAGGCCCACAATCTCACAAATCTGATACCGGACGTACCAGCCATCGGCCCGGACTGCGCCCTTACAGTTTGTGTCAACAGAATTTGGGACCGGCGCCGCTCCCTCGACTCGAAGGTTGAACCAGAAGGAGCGCGGCAGATGATCACCTACGCGGACTATGAGACCTACCTGAGCCCCGCGCTGTACAAGACAACCGACCTCATGATCGATCGCGGCGCGGGCAGTTACATCTGGGACACCAGCGGTCGTCGCTACCTCGACTGGGTGCAGGGCATCGCGGTCAACGCTTTGGGACATTGCCATCCCAGAGTGGTCGAGGCCATCAAGGCGCAGGTTGAGAAGCTGCTGACCGCCTCATTCAACATGGTCAACTACGAAAGCACCCTGCTATGGGCGGAGCGGATCGCCGAGCTGGCACCTGGGGAACTGTCCACCACCTTCTTCAGCAACGGTGGCGCCGAGGCCACCGACGGAGCGCTCAAGCTGGCGAAGGCATACACCGGACGGCCTGCAATCATCGCCTTCAAGGGTTCATTCCACGGTCGGACGATCGCCGCGACCTCGGTGACCGCCTCCAACTCCAAGTACCGCAAGGGCTACGACCCGCTGATGTCGGGCATCGATTTCATCCCCTATCCCTCGGCCAGCCAAGCCCCGGCCGGCTTCACCCCCGACGAGATCACCGACTATGCGTTGGGTCAGCTCGACGATCTGTTCTCCTACATCCGCGATCCGGGTTCGGTGGCCGCCATCCTCATGGAGCCGGTCCAGGGCGAAGGCGGCTACGTCGTCCCGCCGACCCGCTTCGTCAAGACGCTCCGCGAGATCTGTGATGAGCAGGGCATCTTGCTCATCTTCGATGAAATCCAGGCTGGCTACGGACGCACCGGCAAATTCTTCGCCAGCGAGAACCTCGATGTGGTGCCCGACATCATGACGATCGGTAAGGCCATGGCTGGGGGGCTGGCAGCCAGCGGTGTTGTGTCCACCCACGAGATCATGCAGGCCTGGGGTCCGGGACGCCACGGCGGCACCTTCGGCGGCAACCCGGTCGTCGCATCAGCCGGGCTCGCCGTGCTCGACGAGTTCAAGGAGGCGAAGGTGCTCGACAACGTCAATGCTGTCGGTGACCATCTGGCCGCCCGCCTCGAAGAGATCAAGGAGCGTTACCCCATCGTCACCGACGCCCGAGGGCTCGGCCTCATGCGCGCCATCGAACTCAACCACGTCGATGGACGACCAGGAGGCGACCTACTCGAACAGGTCCGGCGAGGTTGTCTCGACAACGGGCTGCTCACGCTGTCGTGTGGTGTTCGAGGCAACGGCTTGCGCTTCGCTACGCCCCTCAACACCACGACCGATCTCATCGACGAAGGTCTTGCGATCCTTGAAGGTGTTCTGACCGATGTGAACGAAAAGGAAGTGAACTGATGCCGGCTCGAGTTGTCTACTTCAACATCGATGGTGGTTTGGACTACGAGAACCAGTTGTTGGCCGAGTGGGGTGTTGCCGACAAGATCGAGTTGGTCGGTGTCACCACCCCTGACAACGCCGAAGACACTTTCGTCGAAGCTGTGGCAGATGCAGACGGAGTCCTCGTGGAGTACTTCGAGGTCACCCGCGCCGTAATGGAACGGCTGCCGAAGTTGAAGGTCATCAGCCTGCAGGCGATCGGCGTGTCCAACGTTGACCTCGATGCGGCAACCGACCTCGGCATCGGGGTGACCAACACTCCAGGCTTCTGCTCCGAAGACGTCGCCCTGCACACCGTCGGGATGATCATCGATCTTGTTCGCAAGATCAGTTTCCTCGATCGCAGCGTGCGCGCCGGGCACTGGAACCCTATGCTCGGCGGGCTCCCGACTCGGGTGTCCGGCAAGACCATCGGACTCGTCTTCTTCGGCAGCATCCCCAAGCTCATGGTGCCGATCCTCCAGGCCATCGGCCTACGGGTCATCGTGTACGCTCCAACCAAGTCCGCTGAGTACCTCGAAGAGTATGGAGTCGAGAAGGTCGACAGTCTCGACGAGTTGCTGGCTACCTCCGACATCGTGTCCTTGCACACTCCACTATTGCCCGAGACCAGGCATCTCATCGGCAAGCGCGAACTGGAGCTCATGAAACCGACGGCATTTCTCATCAACACCGCGCGAGGGTCCGTGGTCGACGAACCGGCTCTCGTCGAAGCATTGACGACAGGTCAGATTGCCGGTGCCGGGGTCGACGTTATCGAGGATGAGGACACCGAGACGTCCGACCTCTTCTCACTGGAGAACGTTCTCATTACCCCGCACGCTGCTTTCATCTCCGAGGAATCTCTTGCCGATGGACGTCGGATCGCGCTGCAGCAACTCGTCCAGCGCCTGGTCTTCAATGAAGCACCGGAGAATCTCGTCAACATGGGTACCGGGACGAGGTGAACTGAAATGCGTGCGGTGGTCTTTCACGGCCCTTATCAGGTCTCGGTCGAAACGGTTCCCGACCCAGGCATTGAAGACCCCGGCGACGCCATTGTGCAGGTCGAGGCCGCAGCCGTATGTGGCTCGGATCTGTGGACCTACCGGGGTCAGGCCGCCGTCGCACCAGGGTCACGGATCGGCCACGAGTTTCTGGGTCGAGTCATCGAGACGGGATCCGAGGTCACAGGGCTAGATATTGGTGATTGGGTGGTCGCACCCTTCCGCTACTCCGATGGAGAATGCTCCTTCTGTCGCGAAGGGCTTAGCTCCTCATGTCTGGACGGTGGCTTCTGGAGCCGCGAGGTCGTCGATGCCGGCCAGGGCGAACTGGTACGAGTGCCGCACGCATCGGCCACGCTAGTCAAACTGAGTTCCGACGGCTCGGCGCCGCCGATCGAGCGCATCCCGGACCTGCTTGCTTTGGCCGATGTCATGCCCACCGGATTGCACGGTGTCCGCAATGCGGGTGTTCAGACTGGCGACACGGTCGTCATTGTCGGAGACGGAGCGGTCGGCCAATGCGCAATCATCGCCGCCCGGATGATCGGTGCCGGTCGAATTATCGTGCTGGGCGGGGCGCATCCCGATCGCGAAGAAATGGCACGGGCCAACGGTGCCGACGCGTTTCTGTCAGTGCGCGGCGATGACGCGGTAGCTGCGGTGCGCGAATTGACCTCCGATGAGTTGGCCAAACGAGTCGTGGAATGTGTCGGTTCGAGCGGATCATTCGATACGGCATTATCCCTGGTCAGGCCTGGCGGCACCGTCGGATATGTCGGCCTCCCACATGGAGTGAACGTGGACCTGGCGAGATTGTTCAGAGGTAATATTTCGATCTCAGGTGGAATGTGTCCGGCCCGCGACTACCTGCCCGAGCTGCTTCCACTGGTAGATTCTGGCGAATTGCGTCCAGGTGTGGTCTTCAGCTATTTCGGCACCCTCGAAAATGCGCCTGAGGCGTATCGTCAAATGGATCGTCGCGAGACAGTGAAGGCGCTTCTGCGCCCAGGCAATCCTGTTACTTCAAGGTAACCTGAACGATACCAGGCTAATCCCTCTCGTAAAACTCGTGAAACACTCCTCGCGTATGCTCTAGAGCATTACGGAGGTATGACGCAACTTACCTCTGACAAACCGGCAGAGGAGGTATCCGTGGGGGGATCCGCGCCAATAATCCTGGCCATTCCATACACCTTAATGGTGACCGTCGGCGCTTTCCTTATCGGTTTCGTCATCGCTATTCCGCTCATGTTCATGCGGGGTTCAAAGTTCGTTCCATTCAGGCTCGTGGCGCAGGGCTTCATCGATATTGCGCGGGGCATCCCTCCCATTGTGTGGCTGTTTTTCATCTACTTCGGCCTTCCGGGAATCGGGGTTCTTCTCGATCCGCTCGAAGCGGCAATCATCGGGCTCGGCATCATCTCTGCCGGATACTTGGCCGAGATCTTCAGAGGCGGTCTGGTGGCAGTCCACAAGGGGCAGTTCGAGGCGTCGCACGCGCTTGGACTTGGGGGTTGGACGATGTTCACGAAGGTCATCGCCCCGCAGGCTCTGCGGGCGATGCTCCCCGGACTGGCTACCTACTTCATCGGTCTGGTGAAGGATTCTTCAATCGCTTCCGTGATCGGTGTGACAGAAATGGTTTTTGCGGCCAGCACCTATGCGCGCAGGTCGCCGGAGGGAATTCTTCTCTTCTTCATCGCAGCCATCGTCTACATGGCATTGTCGATACCGATGGGTCTTGCCGCCCGCGGCATGGAAGCTCGCATGCGTAAGGCGGGCGCACGATGACCAACATGTTTCAGTTCTGGGCGGGCATCTTCCCCAAGCTATTTGGTGGGTTGATCGTCTCGCTTGAGCTCACCGCGCTCAGTCTCCTTATTGGTCTACCTCTCGGGCTCCTCCTGGCACTCGGGGTCAGTTCCCGGTTCAAGCCGCTGAGCTGGCTATCCATCGCCCTAGTGGAGATCGGGCGCGGTGCACCCGCTCTGGTGGTGCTCTACGTCGTCTATTTCGGCTTGCCGGCACTGCATTGGTCACCGACCGCGTTTCTGTGTGCGGTCATCGGACTTACCTACACGACAGCGGCCTATGCCGGCGAGTACCTGCGCGGCGGGCTGAGATCAGTCAATGCCGGCACCATCGAGGCGGGCCAGGCACTCGCCTTGACGAATGCGGACCTCCTCCGTTTCGTCATCATTCCCCAAGGGCTGCGGGTCGCAATTCCTTCGCTCATGGGGCTCGCGATCCAGATTTTCCAGGCCACCTCGCTCACCTACTCGATAACGGTGAGCGAATTGACCGCAAATGCGTACAGCATCAGCAATCAGACCTTCCGGGCCCTCGAGACGTTTGCCCTAGCAGGACTCATGTACGCAGCCATCACCATCCCTGCAAGTTGGGTGACCCGACAGGTTGAGCGACGTATGTCGCTCGGTCAATGACGGTCATCCGCACTACACCACTAGAGGAGTCGAATCATGTCGATGCGCCTTTCGAAGGGCTTGACGGTCGCCGCCGCGGTGACCGGACTGCTGCTTGCCGGCTGTTCCAGCGGTAGCTCCGGCGAGTCCAGTTCCACCGTCGCGGCCGACTGCACACCCGCGAATGTCTTCACCACCATCAAAGATGGCACTCTCACCATTGCGGCACCCGAGTTTCCCCCGTTCTCTTCGCTGGCAGGGGGAACTGCGGCCGGCGTAGATGTGGACATCATTACCGCCATCGCCGAAATGGAATGCCTGACGCCTGAATACGTGCAGGTGGATTACAGCGGCGCGGTTCCGGCCGTCCAGTCCGGTCGCACCGATGTTGCGATTGGTGACTACTACCGCACGACGAGCCGGGCTGAAGTCGTCGGGCTGAGCGAGGCGATGTACGTCGACGGGATGGGCATCATCTCCAAAGACGGCGTGACCGATATCCCCACCATCCTCACCCGCAACGTCGGCACCGTTGACGGCTACCTATGGGTCGCTGATCTTCAGGCTCAACTCGGCGACAAGCTGAAGATCTACAAGTCGAACGTCGAGATGTGGGCCGACCTCGACAGCGGCCGAATCGATGTCGGCATCGATTCGGTTCCCGCCGCTGCATTCAGCGCCAGTCAGAACGGTGGCGATTGGAAGGTCACCACCGCCGATCCCTACGAGCCGATCGGCGCTTCGGTTAAGCCTGCACAGGTCGGCATTCCGTTCACGAAGAGCAATACGGCTCTGGGTGAGGCCCTCAATGCCGATATCGCTGCGTTGCGGGCCGACGGGACCTTGAAGCAGATCTTCATCGACCACGACGTGGATCCGAGCCTCACCGAGGTCGAAGACAGCTACCTGCTCGACAGCTGATTCCAGCGAGCGCTCGGGTGGGCTTATCCACCCGGGCGCTCGGTTCTTGATTCTCAACGCGCGGGAGACGCAGAAAATGAGCGACAACAGTGAACTGACGGTCACGGCCACCGAGCCCGATGACTCCACGAGTGGTCGCGGACGCCCGGAATTCGCGATCGAGCTGGCGGGCCTCCGCAAGAGGTATGGCGACCACGAGGTTCTCAAAGGGGTCTCGTTGCGGGTCAAAGAAGGCTCGGTGTGCTCTGTCATCGGACCCAGCGGAGCGGGGAAGAGCACACTGTTGCGGTGCGTCAACCTCCTCGAGGCGCCCGACGACGGAAACATGCTCGTCGCAGGTCAGTTCCTTGAGGGCGGACACAGTCACTCCCGCAAAGAGCTACTGGCGTTGCGACGGCACGTCGGCATGGTCTTCCAGTCATTCAATCTGTTTCCGCACATGCCCGTTATCGACAACATCGTCCTGGCCCAACAGCGCGTGCTCAAGCGCAGTAAGGACGAGGCGCGCGAGCGTGCACTCGAGCTACTCGACAGTGTTGGGCTGTCCGATAAAGCAGAGCAGTACCCGCCCAAGCTGTCCGGCGGTCAGCAGCAACGCGTCGCGATTGCGCGTGCACTCGCACTGGAGCCCAAGATCATGCTCTTCGACGAGCCCACCAGCGCGCTGGACCCCGAGTTGGCCCAAAGCGTCCTCGCCGTCATGAAGTCTGTCGCCCAATCGGGCATGACGATGATGGTCGTCACCCACGAAATGAGCTTCGCTCGCACCATTGGGGACTACCTGGTGGTCATGGAAGACGGCGCGATCCTCGAAGAGGGTGTGCCCGAAGAGGTCATGAGCAATCCCAGGCAGGAACGCACGCGCCAGTTCTTGTCCGCAGTCACCGACAGGTAGGAGATAGAGATGAAACCCCGCGTGATCTCGGTTGGCGAGTCCGTGGCCGCATACAGTCACGGGAAGGTCGTCGGGAACCTGCTGTTCACCTCAGGCATGACCTCGCACGACCCGGCGACCGGGGCAGTCCGTGGCAGCACTATCGAGGAACAGACCCGATACTGCTTCGAACTGCTTGAGCAGGTGCTCGCCAAGGCCGGCTCGAGTCTGGCAGACCTCGTCCAAGTCCAGGTCTTCCTCAACGACATCGAGAACGACTTCGCTGGATTCGATGCCACCTACAAGCAAATCGTGCCGGCACCCTACCCTCCGCGCGCCACCGTCGGCGCCGATCTGCCGGGCTATCGCATCGAGATGCTGATCACCGCTTTCGTCGGGAGTGAGCACTGATGCGAATCGTCATCATCGGAGCCGGAGTCGTCGGCTTGGCCGCAGCCCATGAGTTGCTCGGAGCAGGTCATGAGGTCACGATCGTCGAGAGCGGTGACTACGGCCAAGGTCCCTCCCACGGAAACGCGGCTCTGGTGACCGGTGTGCTGTCTTTCCCGGTCCCCGCACCCGGTTCGATCGGTATCGCGGCCCGTTCCGTGTTCGGCGGGAACTCGGCGATCAGCATCACCCCGCAGTTCTCGCTCGACTACCTTCGTTTTCTGTTGCGGATGGCATGGGCCACGAAGAAGTCCAACTTCGTCGTGGGGACCGACGCTCAGGACATCCTCACCCGGATGGTGCTCGACGGTTTCGCGGAGTACCAGGAGCAGGGCCTGAACTTCGAGCATCACACCGGTGGTTCGATGCACGTCTTCACGTCCCGCCAGGCCTACGAGCAGGCAGTCGCGGTATTCGACGGATTCCCGGAGCTCAAGAAGCGCATCCGACTGCTCGAGGGTGCCTCAGCCGTCCACGAGGTTGATCCGAACCTCGCTCCCGACGTCGAGTACGCCTACTTCGCACCCGACGATCTGCAGGTCGAACCGGATTCGGTCATGAAGGCGCTGGTGGCCAGCATCGAACAGGCCGGCGGCAAGCTGATTCAGCACTCCCCGGTGATCTCCTTCGAGACCTCCGACGGTGTGGTTCGCGCGGCGGTGACGTCGCAGGGGCCGATCGAGGCGGACCAGTTCATCATCGCTGCAGGCGTCGGCTCGCGCGGGCTCGCCAAGAAGCTGGGGTACTCGCTACCGCTGTTTCCCGGTGGCGGGTATTCGGTCGACGTGCACTTCGAGGACGACTCGCTCAAGCCGGCTGCCTCCGTGCTGACAGATGTCAGCCACATCGCCGTGACCCCGCTCGATTGGGGGCTGAGGGCGTCCAGCGGGATGATCATTGGCCAGCCCGAGCCGAGCGTCGCACCGACTGTGATCGACAAGCTGATCGCGCAGGTGCAGGAGATCTATCCGGACGTGCCCGTGGATGATGTTGATCCTGGCTGGGCCGGTCTGCGACCGATGTCGGCGGACGGCGTCCCGATCATCGGGCTGGTGCCCGGTCAGCGCAACGCCTATCTCGCTACCGGACACGCAATGCTCGGTCTCACCTATGCGCCGTCAACGGCCAAGGTACTGCGCGCCCTCATTGAGGGAGACGCTCCAGAAGACTACCGGGCGTTCGCCCCGGCGCGTTTCGGAGCACACGCGTGATGCCCACCGCGCCATATGGCTATCTCCCTGCCGGCGCCCCGATCGGCCCGGTGCGAATGGCACCCGCGCAGGTCGTTGCCGGATTCCCGGTCGGCGTCATCTATATCGAGGATGTCTGGTACCCGATGGTGCCCGGCAATGTCGTCAATGCCAGTACGTTCGCTTTTCCGGTACGGCTCCAGCCCGTGCGCGGTCTCGACATCTCGAAGCTGTTCGGTAGTGAGCGTGTCGATGTCAGCGATTCCGTGCTCGCTGCCTGCCAGGAATTGGAGCAGGCGGGCGTGCGGGCCATCTGTTCGGCCTGCGGCTTCTTCGGGCGCTACCACGCTCGTGTGAGCCCCCGACTCAGTGTGCCGGCGGCGCTGTCGTCGCTCATCCAGATCCCCTGGATCAGGACGATTCTGCCCGGCCGCAAGATCGCTATTCTCACGGCAGATTCGTCGTCCCTGGATGACGAGATCTGGGCATCGTGCGGAGTTGGCGACACCTCAGACCTGGTGATCGGGGGACTGCAGAACGAACCCGAGTTCTCCTGCATCATCGAAGGGCGCGGCAGCTTCGACAACGACGGCGTCCAGAACGAGGTGGTGAGCCTCGCCAAGAGACTGTGCGAAGACGATCAAGTGGGAGCCGTGCTCCTGGAGTGCAGCGATCTGCCACCCTATGCAGCCGCCATCCAGTCGGCTGTGGGTAGGCCGGTCTTCGACTTCACCACGCTCATCAAGTGGCTGCACAATGCGGTTGCTCAGAAGCCGTACGGGGGATGGGTGTAGGGGCTGTCTGCCGAGCACCAGCTGGCTGGTCCCCGCGGACTCCGGCCGGTCGGCTCGCTTCTGGCGCCGCGTGGTCCTGTGATGTTCGCGAACCGCTCAGCGGTTGAACAACGACGCAAAACGGCCCTTGGTGCGCTGGGGAGCATGACCGTCACACCAGTGTTCGTCGGCGACGGTGCGCCTCACTTGGTCGATGTGTTGGCCGCAGCCGGCCCAGGTGGTCTTTCCGCAGATGTGGCAGCGAACGGCACGACACATGATGATTCCTTCGTTTGGTTGGCGTGATCATTGATGATTCAGGCGAGCATGAGGAACAGCTTTTCGAGCTGCTCCGCGGTGGTGCCGTCGTCGGCGGTCTCGTCCGGATCGGCGAGGCAGTCCTTCATGGCGGTGGAGATGATGACGAAACCTGCCTTGTCGAGTGCGCTACGCACAGCGGCGAGTTGAGTAACGACTTCGCGGCAGGGGGCGCCGGTCTCGACGGCAGTGATGACAGCGGTGAGTTGGCCGGACGCTCGGCGCAGCCGGTTGACGACGTTCTTCCTGGCTTCGGGACTGTGGCTGGTCATTGGAGTCTCCCGGATGTGTGGATGGAATCGGTGTCATGCAGGACGTCGGTGCCGTCGAGGAAGGCCCGCAGGGTAAGGATGCCGCCGGACAGCGTGGCCGAATCCAAGCCGTTCTCGGTGAGCACCCGGTGGGCCAGATAGGAACGCATCCCGGAGGCGCACATCACTCGGACAGGACGCCCGGCCGCGACCTCGCGCACCTCGTCGATACGCCGGCGGAGTTCGGTGTGCGCGATGTTGAGCGCCCCCGGCAGATGACCGCTGGCGAATTCGGCGGGGCTACGGGTATCGAGGACGAGCGACGACGCCATTACGTCGTCCACCTGCCACGGATACCACAGTCTCCTCGCGGGTTCACACCCTGCGCACGGTCGGCGACGCGACCCGGCTCGACGAGATCGTCAGTCAGGGGGCCACTCGTGCCGTTGTGCTGGGGGCCGGATTCATCGGTTTAGAAGCCGCCGAAGCGCTGGCCCACCGGGGCCTGCAGGTGACGGTCGTCGAGCTCGCCGAGCACGTTCTCCCGCCCCTCGAGCCCGAACTCGCCTCCCTGGTTGCCGACGAGTTGCGCCGGCTCGGCATCACCGTGCGCACCCAGGTCGCTGCCACGGCCATCGAGGAGGGTCCCGAACATGACACCGTGGTGCTGGCCGACGATGGCCGGATCGACGCGGACCTCATCGTGCTCTCGGTAGGCGTTCGCCCCGACACCGCGGTATTCGAAGCCGCTGGGGTGGCCTGCGAGAAGAGCGCGATCATCACGGATGAGCATGGGCGGACCAATGTGCCCGGCATCTGGGCGGTCGGGGACGCCACCGTGAGTACCGACGCCATCACCGGCCTGCGGCGTCCGATCACCCTCGCAGGGCCCGCCAACCGCGCCGGACGTCTGGTCGCAGACGATATCCTCCGCCCGGCCATCGCGCGTCCGATCCCGCAGCCATGCGGCACCGCGATCGTCCGCGCCGGTGGGCTGACCGCCGCGCTCACCGGCGCCAACCGAGCGACCTTGCTTGCCCAGGGCATCGCCCATCACACCGTGCATCTGCATCCCACCCAGCACGCCAGCTACTTCCCCGGCGCCTGTCCGGTCCATCTCGTCGTGCACTTCCGTGAGGACGACGGGTTGCTGCTCGGTGCGCAAGCTGTAGGTACCGACGGAGTCGACAAACGGATCGATGTACTCGCCACCGCACTGCGCAACCGGATGACCGTGGCAGACCTGATCGACTTGGATCTGGCCTATTCCCCGCCCTACGGCAACGCCAAGGATCCGGTCACGATGGCCGGCCTGATCGGCAACAACGTGCTGACCGGCACCGTCCGAATTCCAGCCCGGGAATCGGTGGCCGCACAGGCTGCGCACCCGGGGACAGCACCAGGGCGTCATAGCCGATCGAGCACACTCCGTCGTCCGTGCATACCGTCGGGGTGAGGGGCGCGGGCTGGCGCTGGGTCGTCCTGTGAGTGAGCATGAAGCGAGTATACCCCCTGGGGTATATGAGTCAAGCTGTCCGATGACCCCAGGGATGTGCTGTCGGTGCGTCACCCCAAGCGATGACGCACCCCGCCCGACTGACTACGTGCGTCCTCTCGTTGCGTCGGCGGTGTTGATCGCGGCCGCGGCCCGGTCCCTCGGACCCTGCGGGGCATCGGTCTTGGACGCGAAACGCCGCGCCGTGCCGAGGAACCTCTGGTGGAAGCGGGTCTCTCCGGTCACCTCGGGATGAAAGGCAAGACCGATCAGCGCGCCCTGCTCGACCGCGACGATTCGTCCATCGGGCAAGGTGGCGAGCACGTGGGCGCCCGGTCCGACCCGTTCGATCAACGGAGCCCGGATGAATGCCGCGTGCACCGGCGGCTTGCCGAACGCGGGTACCGCGAGCTCGGTCTCGAACGAATCGACCTGGCTGCCGAACGCATTGCGCTGCACAGTGATATCCAGGCCACCGAAGCTCTCTTGGCCGGCAATGGCGCCGCCGACGCGGTCGGCGAGCAGAATCAGGCCGGCACAGGTGCCCAGCACCGGCAGGCCGGCCGCGATCGCGTCCCGGATCGGCTGCCGCAGCCCGTAGGCGCGCGCGAGTTTGTCGATGACGCTCGATTCGCCACCTGGCAACACCAGGCCGCGGATGCCTTCGAGGTCTTGGGGACGCCGCACGTTCACCACGCTCGCGCCCAGGCTGCTCAGGACACGCACATGCTCGCGGACATCCCCCTGAAGCGCCAGGACACCGACTCGCAGGCCGCTCACCAGCCGCGCTCGGCCAGCCGGTGCGGCGCGGGAACATCGGCGACGTTGATGCCGACCATCGCCTCACCCAAACCGCGCGACACCTCCGCGATCACCGACGGATCACTGTAGAAGGTGGTGGCCTTCACGATCGCCGCTGCCCGCTTGGCCGGCTCGCCCGACTTGAAGATCCCCGAGCCGACGAACACGCCGTCGGCGCCGAGCTGCATCATCATCGCCGCGTCGGCCGGTGTCGCGACGCCACCGGCGGTGAACAGCACGACGGGAAGGCGTCCGGTGCTGGCGACTTCGGCCACCAGGTCGTAGGGGGCCTGCAGATCCTTGGCTGCCACGTACAGCTCGTCAGCCGACTTCGCGGTCAGCGCGTTGATCTCGGAGGTGATGGTGCGGATGTGCTTGGTTGCCTCCGAGACGTCGCCGGTGCCGGCTTCGCCCTTGGATCGGATCATCGCAGCGCCCTCGTTGATGCGGCGCAGCGCCTCGCCCAGGTTGGTGGCGCCGCACACGAACGGCACGGTGAACGGCCATTTGTCGATGTGGTTGACGTAATCGGCCGGAGACAGCACCTCGGATTCGTCGATGTAGTCGACGTTGAGCGCCTGCAGCACCTGCGCCTCGACGAAGTGGCCGATGCGGGCCTTGGCCATGACCGGGATCGACACCTCGGCGATGATCGCCTCGATCAGATCCGGGTCGCTCATCCGGGCGACGCCGCCCTGCGCGCGGATGTCGGCCGGCACGCGCTCGAGTGCCATGACCGCGACGGCGCCGGCGTCCTCGGCGATCCGGGCCTGCTCGGGGGTGACGACGTCCATGATGACGCCGCCTTTCAGCATGTCTGCCAGGCCGCGCTTGACCCGATCGGTGCCGGTGGTGGTGCTCATCATGGTCTCCTGGTTCTGGGTTCTGGGCTGTGCAGCGAGCGCAATCTTTTGACCTAGGCCAAAAGTTAGCACGCGGGCCTTAGAATCGCCATCGTGGCAGAGCAAGCTGAGACGGCGATCACTGGTGGCACCGCCGCCGAGATCGCCGACAGCGTGCGCGACCTCATCGAGAGCGGCATCCTGGTGCCCGGCGATCCACTGCCGCCGGTGCGGGTGCTCGCCCGCCGCCTGGAGGTCAACCGCAATACGGTCGTGGCCGCTTACGGACTGCTGGCCCGCTCCGGTGCGGTGATCGGGCAGGGACGCGCCGGCACCCGCGTGGCCGAGCACACTCCCATGGCGCAGGAAGGCTACGTCGCCACCGGAACCCTGCGCGACGTCGCCTCCGGAACCCTGCGCGATGTCGGCACCGGTAACCCCGCGGCCGAACTGATCCCCGACCTCAGCACCGCTCTGCATGCCGCGGTGGGGCGTCCGGTGCTGTACGGAGAGCCCGTGATCGACCGCGGACTGGAGGCCTGGGCTCGCGACTGGATCGCTCCCGACGTACCGTCCGACTTTCAACTCACGGTCACCAGCGGCGCTGTGGACGCGGTCGAGCGGCTGCTCGCCCAGGCGTTGACTCGCGATGACGCTGTGGCGCTCGAAGATCCCTGCTTCTTGGCCAGCATCCAGGTCACCCGCTTCGGCGGCTACCGGGCGGTGGCCGTGCCGGTCGATGACGAGGGCATGACGGTGGACGGGCTGCGGGCGGCGCTCGCGCAGGGCGTCCGCGCGGTGATCGGCACGCCGCGCGCCCAGAACCCGACCGGGGTCTCGCTGAGCGCCCGGCGGGCCGAGGCGCTGCGCGCGGTGCTGGCCGAGTACCCCTACGTGCTGGTGATCGAGGACGATTACTACTCGCTGTTGTCCCAGCGTCAATTCCACTCGATGGTTGGCCCGGACCATCGGCGCTGGGCGCTGGTGCGGTCGGTGTCGAAGTTCATCGGTCCCGACATCTGCCTGGCGCTGGTGGCCTCCGACGCGGAGACCGCGTCCCGGCTCGCGATGCGCCTGAGCCCAGGAACGACCTGGGTCAGCCACCTACTTCAGCGCACCGCGCATGCGCTGCTGTCGGACGCCGGCACCCGCGCCGCGATCGCTCGTGCGGGGGCGCACTACGCGGCGCGCAACGAGGCCTTCGCCACCCGGCTCGCCCAGCATGGCATTGAGACCGTGGCCGGTGACGGCATCAACTTGTGGGTCGGGCTCCCGGTGTTCGCGCGCGATGTCGGCGAGCGATTGAAGGAGCGCGGATGGCTGGTGCGTACCGGCGACGAATTCCGGCTGGATC
The DNA here is from genome assembly GCF_030297015.1 of Brooklawnia propionicigenes. Taxonomy (NCBI): domain Bacteria; kingdom Bacillati; phylum Actinomycetota; class Actinomycetes; order Propionibacteriales; family Propionibacteriaceae; genus Brooklawnia; species Brooklawnia propionicigenes. The sequence goes on from NZ_AP028056.1 coordinate 2,005,832, forward strand.
CGGCCGCTGGACCATCGCGTCACCTGCGGCTCACCATCCACGAACTGGACGATTCCGAGGCCGAGGCGCTCGCCGTCGACCTGGCCGAGGCCGTTCGCGCCGGACGCTGACCGGGCCGGAAGCTGGCGGGGACCGCAAGGGGGCCGGGTCGAGCGCTGACCGAGGCCGCAATGAGACCGGGGCTCACGGCTGACTAGGGTCGAAGCAGACCGGGACCGCAAGGGGTCGGGGCCGAAAGCAGACCCGGGCCGCAAAGCAGACGAGGGCCGCACCCTCAGGCGTCGATGATCTCGCCGTTGCGCGGCAGGGTGCCGTTCAGCGTGAAGGGGACCGCGATTGCGCGCTCGACGTCCAGTCGGTCGATGACCTGCAGATGAAGGTGGGGCTCGGTGCTGTTGCCGGAATTCCCGCAACGCGCGAGGGGGTCGCCGGCGTCTACCTGCTGACCGACCTGCACGCGGATGCTGCCGAGCTGCAGGTGGCAGAGGGCGACGATGCCTCCACTGGTTTCGATCATGACGTGGTTGCCCGCCAGCCCGGCCCATCCTGCGGCGACCCGGCGACGTTGAGTGAGCGCGTATCCGACCGAAGGGATGCCGCGGTACGCGGGATGGTCGGGCTGGGAATCGAGGGCGGCGACAACGGTGCCGGTCGCCGGTGCCAGTACGGGTCGTCCGAAGCCGGTGAACAACGCGGCGGGCTCGGGCCGCAGGAGCGACGAGACGGTGATCGGGGCGGAGCGTCCGAAGTCGTCGACGGGAACGAAGTCGATCGCGTAGGCCGTGGCGAACAGGGTCGTGCCGTGACTGGGCACGTGATTGGCGGGGCTGTTCTGCGTCAGCCAGCGTCCCTTGAAGGGATAGCTCAAATCGGCGCCCACAGGCATGATTCCTCGCTTTTTCCGGAGCATGAACCACGATATCGGGCGCAGCAACCGGTTCTGGGAGGTGAATCGGTGGACACCGCCGATCTTGGGTCGGATTGTCTGCAGGGGGTGCGGACAACCCGACCCAAGTTCGGTGCCCGGCTAGCCTGAGCGCGCCGACGACACCGGCGATCCGGACATCGCACGACCCCGTCGGTTCTTCCTTGACACCGGGCGTCCACTCGATCGGATCGCTGTAATCATCGGATCGTTGTAATCTCTGCGCCGTCCGCTCGTCCGTGGGACGCTTGACCGCAATACCGACCAGTAAGTAAGTGCGCGAGGTCACGGACCCGGTCTTGTCTCCGGCCGGTATGGCGGCCACGCGAATGGTCATCCGAAAGGACCGGACATGACACCCAGCCGGCGACGCCAGTTCGGCGTGGAGGAAGAGTACCTCCTCCTCGATGCCAAGACCGGACGACCGACCGACCACGCGGCCGCGCTGATCAGGTCTCTTCCCGATCACCGCGAGTCGGCCGACCGTGAGTTCTTCGCCAGTCAGTTGGAGACCGCGACCCCGGTCTGTGAGGACGCAGCCGAGGCCGAGGCGATACTGACCGAGTTCCGAGCCGAGGCATCGTCCGCGGCGGTTCCGCTGGGCATCGTGATGGCCGGCACCGGACTGCCGCCGGTCGGCGGCGATGAGCCGGGAACGGTGACGCCCAAGGAGCGCTATCGGATGATCCGGGCGGAGGCGCGCAGCGCCGCCGACCATCAGTACGTGACCGGGACGCATGTGCACATCGAGGTGCCCTCGCGCGACGCCGGAGCCGATGTGCTGCAGCGCCTGGCTCGCTGGGCGCCCGCGCTGATGGCGCTCACGGCGAACTCGCCGATCTGGTGCGGAGAGCCCACCGGCTTTGCGAGTTGGCGCTACATCATGGGCCTCAACTGGCCGATCTCGGGCTACCCTCCCGAGTTCTCGAACGGCGATGAATACACCCGCGCTGTCGAGCGACTCATCTCGACCGGCGTCCTCATCGATTCCGGCGCGGTGACCTGGCTCGCGCGGCTGTCCCACAACTTCCCGACCATCGAGTTGCGTATCGCCGACGCGCAGCTTGAGCCGCGGGATGCTGTTGATTTCGCCACTGTGCTGCGGGCGATCGTCGACCAGGGGCTGCGGGACGCCGAAGCGGGCATCGAACCACCGCGGATCCTGCCCGGATTGGTGAACGGCGCGATCTGGTTGGCTGCCCGCAACGGACTCGGGTCCGAAGTCGTCGACCCCTTGCACGGCGAGGCGATTCCTGCCTTCGCTCTGCTCGAGCGCATGGTAGACATCCATGAGGCCACGCTGTCCGCTTTCGGTGATCTGGACAGAGTGCAGGGATACCTGGATCGCCTGCGCCGCCAGGGGAGCCCGGCGGCGCGACAGGTGGCGGCCTTCGACCGCGGCGGAGTCCCGGGGCTTGTGGACCTGTACCGGTCCGGCTCGGATTAGCGTGCGCATCCCCAGCCCGATCCCTCACGGAAGACAGTCATCGTGACCAAGCGCATCCTTGACGTCGTCACCAACGTGGCGCATTACGACGATCCGTCTCACCCAACCGGCCTGTGGCTGTCCGAACTCACGCACGCCTGGCAGGTCTTCGAACAGCGCGGTTTCGAGCAAACCATCGTCAGCCCGCAGGGTGGCCACTCACCCTTGGAGCCGCGGTCGCTGAAGTTCCCGAACGACGACGCGACTGCCAGGGCATCGCGGGCCGATCCGGCCCGAATGGCACTGCTCGAGCACACCGCTCGTCCTGACGAGATCGATCCGGCGGACTTCGACGCGATCTACTTCACGGGCGGCCACGCGGTGATGTTTGACTTCTGACTCGGGCCATGCCCCGGCAGGGGCGACAGCCCAAGCCGGAGCCGAGTCACGTTCGGCCGGAGTTCGGCTCCGGACCCGTTGCCCTGCGCTCTCGTCCCAGTTCGAGCGAACTCCGAGGCACGGCGACCCTCGTCTTGAGACACGGGCAATCTGGTGTTGGCCCCGGATGACGCCATAGTGAATGCATGACAGGTCACGCCGCATCCCGACTCGTACTGGCCGGGTCGGCAGCACTGCTGCTGGTCGCCGGAGTGTACGGCTGGCGCCGGTACGGTCCGCGATCACACGCCTCCCGGTTCCGCCGCGCGGTCGCCGATCTGCCCACCTCGTCGGACCCGGCGCACATCGTGACCGAGGACGATCTGGCCGCGCTGCCTCCGCAGGTTGCGACCTACCTGCGGCGCATGGGAGCGGTGGGAAGCCCGGTGGCCGAGGAGTTCCGGGCGCGGTTGCGCGGTCGCATCCGCAGCGGTCCCGACCAGCCGTGGATGCCGTTCGTCGCCGAGCAGGTGAACTCGTACCAGCCAACGGTGGCGCGCTTGTTCCACATGCACGCGACCATGAAGGGGCTGCCGGTCGATGTGCTGCACCAACTCATCGACGGCCGCGCCACGATGCGCGGCCTTGCCTTGTTCATGGTTCCGGTGGTCGACGCCGCCGGCCCGCAGATGGACCAAGCCGAGACGGTCACGTTGTTCAACGACCTGTGCCTGTTCGTCCCCTCGGCGCTGCTGACAGCGCCCGTGCAGTGGGAGCCGGTGGACGAACACACCGTGCGTGCGACCTACTCCAATGCGGGCCACACCATCACTGCGCTGCTGATCTTCGACGAGGCGGGTGACCTGGTCGATTTCGTCTCGGACGACCGGTCGATGGCTTCCGGCGATGGGCGCACTTTCATCCCGATGCGCTGGTCGACGCCCGTCGGTGAGTTCACCCAGCGATCCGGCCGGCGTCAGTTACTGCAGGGCGAGGCGCGGTGGCACGCACCCGGCGGTGACTTCAGCTACATCGAGATGTACGTCGATGGATTGGAGATCCAACCAGTTAGTTCGTCCGAATAAGCGTTTGTACGAAGAATCGTTCTAACGTACTATCGTCCCATGAGCGAAGACATGGAGATGCTACAAAGACACGTGCAAGCGCTGGACGAGCGCGTCGCTGCGTTGGAAGCAGCACCCGTCCGCGTCGCGGCTCAGGAGGCGTCGTCGCCGATCGATGAAGGTGACACCTTCTGGGCGCTGACCGGGTTGCGTTCGCGCCTGCCAGAGGATCCTTCGACGGCCGCGGGAGAGGTGATGCTGGTCGGCTCGCTGACGCTCCCGACGGGAGCCGAGGTGTCGTGGCAGCAAGGTCTCGGCACCCAGGGACTGCTCGAGACCGACTGGTCGGACCAGTCGTCGGTGCTCGGCGCGCTGGGCCATCCGGTACGCCTCGAGTTGCTGCGGCACATCTTGCTGGGCACCCACGCCACAGCCGACCTCGCGGAGATGGAGTCGCTCGGAACGACCGGGCAGCTGCACCATCATCTGCGACAGCTGGTCGCCACCGGATGGGTACGCCAGAGCGGACGCGGCAGTTACGAAATCCCGGCCTCCCGCGTCGTGCCGCTGCTGGCCTGCTTGATCGGAGCGCAACGATGAAGCGCGCAATCCTGGCCCTGTATCGGGTACGTGGTCCGGTCTACGGCGTGGCGGCGGTGATCCTGGTCGGCAATCTGATCGTCGGCTCGTCCTTATCGTCCGAAGGCATTCGTCAGGTCAGGGCGGTCATGGTTCTGGCGGCGTTCATTGCGTTCGTGACGTGCGTCGTGCTCGCGTTCCTCGCGCCGCGGCTGCTTCCGGTCGCGCCGACGCGCACTGTGCACGCGCCGGTGAGGGGCCGATGGATCGCCCTGAACAGTCCCGCCACACGGGTCCCCAGCCATGGGCTGCGAGCCTACGGGCAGGCCTACGCAATCGATCTCGCCTACGAACCCGCCGAGCACACGCGTCCGGCGTTCGGTGGTGAGCCGATGCGCGCCGCCCAGGAATACCCGGGTTTGGGGCAGCCCGTGCTGGCGATGATCGACGGCACGGTCGTCAAGGCATCCGACTGGCGACGTGACCACCGGGCACGCTCGAACCTGCTCGGCGTCGTGTACCTGCTGGTCGAAGCGGCGATCCGGGAGCTGGGCGGGCCGGGCTTCGTGATCGGCAACCAGGTCACCATCCGCGGTGACGACGGCGTCTACGCCACGGTTGCGCACCTGCAGCGCGGATCGCTGACCGTCGGCGTCGGCGAGCGGGTGACCGCGGGCCAGCGAATCGGCAACTGCGGCAATTCGGGCAACAGCACCGAACCCCACGTGCATGCCCAGCTGATGGATCGCGCCTCCCTGTGGACCGGGCAGGGCGTGCCGATGGCCTTCCGCGCCATCAGCCTGGACGACCAACCCGAGCCCATCGATGGCTTGCCCCGCAACAACCAGCACATGACCGCGATCTAGCGGCATCGCGGCGAGCCTGTGATCCCGGACGAGCGCTACAGCTTCGTCCGGGATCTACGCCGCGTGCAGTGCCTGAGCGATCTCGGTGTCTCCGTCTGCAAAGTCGATCTTCTTGCCGATCGTCTTGTTGTCGGTGAGCGCCGCGGCGATCGCGCGGGCCACGTTTCCCCGCGAGGTCGGGCCCCGGACGATGTCGCCACCGTTGGCTCTGGCCGCCCGGATTCTTCCCGTCGGCGCTTCGAGGGTGAGCATCGACGGCCCCAGGATCGTCCAGTGCAGCGCGGATTCGCGCAGGTACTCGTCCGCGGCGGCCTTGGCCTGCGCGTAGGGGTAGAAGGAATCGGCGGGGTTGACGCCGTGGTCCAAGCTCGCGCCGGCGTACGACACCATGATGTAGCGCAGGACGCCGGCCTGCTCGGCAGCGTCGATGGACCTGATTGCCGCGTCCCGGTCGACGGCATAGGTGCGTTGCGGATTGCCGCCGCCGGCACCGGCCGACCAGATTACGGCGTCGGCGCCCGCGAAGGCTGCCGCGAACTGATCGCGGGAGGCCGACTCGACGTCGAGGACCAGCGGGGTGGCGCCCGCGGCTTCGACATCGGGAATCTGGTCCGGATTGCGGATCACCGAGGTCACCTCGTCCCCGGCCTGGCGCAGCAGCGGCGCGGTGAGCAGTGCGACCTTGCCGTGCCCACCGATGATCACAGTCTTCATGGCCCTTCCCTTCGTCGATCGTGCCTTTCTGAATCTCTAGCTGCTGGCCGCCGGCGTGATCGTGGCTGCGACCATTTCGACGAAAGCGTCCAGGCTTGTTCGAGCAATGTCGTCGCGGCGATGCGCCAGCCAGGAGGACGTAATTCCCGCCAGGCCTGCGATCAGAATATCGGCCAGCGTGTCGGCCTCGACGCTGCAGCGAAAGCCGCTGTCCGCCAGGAAGCGCTCCAGTTGCGCGATCACCTGGGTGTGATATCTGGCGTAATCGCGAGCGGGCAGCGCAGCCAACTCGGGGTCTCGTAGACAGTGGGCGGTGAGTTCGCTGAGCACCAGACACCACTGCGGATCGGCTTGAACAGCCGTCCAGTAGGTCGCGACCACTGCACTCAGATTCTCCTCGGCAGTCAGCGCGGGATCGAGGGCCGACCATGCGTTTTCCAGGCTCTCCTGGAGATCGCTGTCGAGGATCAGGCGGAACAGCTCGGCCTTGCTGTGGAAGCAGTAGTGGAAAGCGCCCAGTGGCATATCTGCCTGGGTGCAGATCGCCCGCGTCGTCGCTGCCGCGACGCCTTCGCGGCGCATCACCTGGAGGGCGGCCGAGACCAACAGCTCTCGTCGGTCGACCATGCTCATCCGTCCAGGAGATCCGGCATCCCGCTCACTCATGATGCCAGTCTACGGTAATCGGTCGTATGTCCAAGTCATTTGAACGAGACAGATGAACAACATAGCGTGGCTGCCATGTCATGGGGAATGTTCGCGGCGATCGCGGGGCTGGGGGTCGCCGGCCTGGATCCGGTCGGCGCGCTGATCTTGACCACCGCAATAGCGTCGGGGGCTCGTCGCAGCGCAGTGCTGGCGTTCTTCGCGTCTTCGTTGGGTGTGACGGTGCTGGTTGGGGTCGCGCTGGGGGAGTCGGTGCAGCGACTCGTCGATGTCGTCGTCAGCCTGATCCAGGTGCCCGACCCTGCCCGTTTCTGGTTGCAGCTCACGGCCGCGGTCGCGCTGACCGTCTGGGCGGTGCGGCGCTATCGGAACCGGAACCAGTCGAGTCCGTCCCAGTCCCGCCGCGCTCGAGGATCGTCGATGCCCGCGATGCTGGCGGCGGGCACTGCCTGGGGCATCGCTGCGCTCACCGACCCCACCTTCTATGCAACCGCGGCTCTCGCCGGGCAGTCTCGGGGGATTGTCGTTCCCGCCGTTCTGGTCATGGTCTGGTTTCTCATCAGTCAGCTGCCGCTGCTCGCTGTCACCGTCACCTACCTGATCAACTCCGAGGGCCCCGCGGTCACCAGACTCGTCGCGCTGACCAAACGCCTTTCCATGGCACTGAGCCATGTGCTGACCGCCCTCCTCGCGTTCGCGGCACTGCTGCTTGCAGCCAGCAGCGCCACCTATCTCGGCACCGGGCTGTTCCTTCCGCTCTGAGAACATCATCAGCGGCACCTAGCCGATCAACTCACGCATTCCCAAAGAAGACGAGTTGATGGAGCTATTCAGCGTGGGCAAGTCGACCGTGCGAGAAGCGGTCCGCTCGCTCAGCTACATCGGCATGCTCGTCCCGATCAGGGGCGTCGGCAGCTATGTGAGCTCTCTGCCGGCAGCGAGCTGCATTGGCGAGTGCCTTACACTGGCAGCAGACTTCGGGAGGGCATAGGTGAGACGAGCGCGGCTGCACGGCGTCGGAGGAGCTGTCCTCCTGGCGTTGGTGGGGCTGCTGTCCCTGAGTACCCCGCTGTCGCGAAGCATCCTGTCGGGCACCCTCCAGACCTGCATCACCGAATCCCGCGGCGTCGCGTGGCTGGGAATCCACCTGCGGGTGCTCGTCGAAAGCCCCGCCTGCCCGGGCGGTAGTTATGCTCCCGGCCCCCATTTCAGCGAGGTGGGCCACATCTCGGTAGCACTGTCGAGTTCTGCGTTGCTGGCCGGGCTGGTCGCGCTGGCATGGACGATGGGCCTGGCCCTGTGGGCGCGACGCTCGCTGCGCGCCGCGCGGGCGTGGCTCGGCCATCGGCTTGGTCTGGCCGCCGAGTCACCGGTCATCGTCGTCGACTCCCCGGTGCGGGCACCGCTGGAAGGACATGTCAGCAACCTTCGGGGTGCGATTCTTGGCTGCCTTCGGCATCGTCGCGGCCCACCGGCGCTGGCGCCGGCCTGACGATTCACTGTTCACTCCTCGATGTGAACCCTCGTCGGGCCTGCCCTCGTCCGCCCAGCCCGACGTCGAAAGTGAACCAACTCCATGAGCAAGACCAAGAACGTTTCCAAACCACCTGCCGGCGGCACCAGCCGCCGCGAACAGCTCCGCCAGCAGCAGGCCCAAGCCGCGCGGGAGCACAAGATCCGAACCTGGACGACCATCGGCATCGCCGGTGTCGTGCTCGCCCTGATCGTCGGTGCCGTGATCTGGGGCATCACCAACAGCAGTACAGGTACGCCGTCGACCGCGAGCCGCGACGTCGCCACCCAGGACTACGCACTCGTCATCGGCGAGCAGGACGCTCCGGTCACGATCTCCATCTACCAGGACTACATGTGCCCCTACTGCGGGCAGTTCGAGCGCGCGAACCGCGATGACCTGGAGGCCTTGGTGGCCGATGGCACCGCAAAGGTCGAGCTTCATCTGATGAACTTCTTGGACCCCCAGTCGCAGGGCACCAACTTCTCCACCCGGTCGGCCAATGCGCTGGTCACCGTAGCCAATGCGGAACCCGAGTACGCGATGGCCTTCAATGCCGCCATCTACGACAACCAGCCCGGTGAGGGAACCAGCGGCCTGAGCGACGACGAGCTCGTCGCGTTGGCGCGCGGGGTTGGCGTCAGCGACGCAGTCAGCGCGACGTTCGCGGATCTGGCCAATGCCGACTTCGTGAACGGGTCCAACGCTGCCGCGTACGCAGCCGGGATCAAGAGCACGCCAACGGTCAAGATCAATGGTGAGGACTTCACCGGCTCGCAAATCTTCACCGCCGGTGCGCTGAAGTCGGCCGTCGAGAACGCGGCCGGCTGATGAGCGAGCTTTTCGAGCGGGTCCACCGATTCAGGCAGTCCAACGGCTGGATCTTCGGGTACATGCTGTTTTCGTCCTTGATCAGCCTGACCGCGTCCTTCGTGCTGTCGGTGGACGCGCTCGAGCTCGCCAGGAATCCGGGCGCCGACCTGGCGTGCAACATCAACTCGGTGATCAGCTGTGGCACCGTCGGCGCGACCTGGCAGGCGAACCTGCTGGGCTTCCCCAACGCGTACCTGGGGTTGATCGCCGAGCCGGTGGTGATCACGATCGCGGTGGCCAGTCTCGCCAAGGTGAAGTTCCCGCGGGGGTTCATGCTCGCCGCCCAGATCGTCTACACGATCGGCCTGGTGTTCGCCTACTGGCTGTTCTATCAGTCGATGTTCCACATCAATGCGCTGTGCCCGTGGTGCCTGCTGGTCACGCTGTCCACCACCCTGGTGTTCAGCTCGCTCACCCACGTGAACATCCGTGACAACAACCTCTTCCTCCCGCCGCGGGTGCAGAATGCACTCGCCTCGGGGCTGCGCATGGGGTTGGACGGGCTGATCGTGGTGTTGTGGCTGACCTTCATCGTGCTGGCGATCCTGCTCAAGTACGGCGCCGCGCTGTTCGCCTGATCGGGCTGACCGCTGCGTCACTCTGGCCTTTGCGTCCCCGGTCTGTTGGGTCGGACGGGCCGGTGGGCCGTACGCGCTCGGCCGCTCGGCCGAAGCGCGGGTGCTGTCAGCCCCGATCGACTCTCGACCCGCCGGTGGCCAGCCGCATCAGGTCGGTGTCCAGGTCGATGCCGAGTTCGGTACCTCCCGCACTGCCGTAGCCGTGCTGGTAGCTCTGCCACGACTCGTCCTTGATCTTCCCCGCGAAACCACTCTCGACCAGCAGGACGAGCTCGAAGGCCGCGCGATCGATCCGGGAACCGAGCTCGCTCGAACTCCAGTCCTCGCTGGCGGCGAAAATCGAGGTCGGCGCTACCAGGGTGCGCAGATAGGCGAACAGTGGCCGCATCTGGGCGTCGATCACCAGTGCATGCCGCGAACTGCCGGCAGTCGCGGCCAGCACCACCGGTTTGCCGATCAGCAGATCGTTGTCGAGGATCTGGAAGAACGACGTGAACAGCCCGCTGGGGCCGGCCTTGTAGACCGGGGTGCTGACCACCAGACCATCGGCCGCGACCAGGATCTCGACCGCCCGGGTGAGCCCCGGACCGAGCAGCTGGGAGACCATGGCAGTGGAGATCTCGGCGGTCAGCTTGCGCAGGTCGATCGTCTCGACCAGCACCTGCTCGCTGCGAGCCTCGGCCAGCCTGCGGACGCGCTCGCCGATCCGATCGGCGAGCATCCGGGTCGATGACGGATCGCTGGTGCCGCCGCTGACCACGGCGATGCGGTACGGCGGCCGACGGGTATCGGGGCCGGCCATCATCGCCTGATGAGTGGAATCCAGGGGAGTGTTCATGATGCGTCCTTCGTTGTCTTCACGTTCCTTGGACGAGCAGCCGGCCGGCGTGTCGGCCTGCCGGCCTCGTCCGATGGCGATCCGCTCGCCGGTTGACCCGGGCCCCGGGCGGCGAGCTTGCCGCACAGCCGCTCCAATTCGTCCATCTCGGCTTGGCTCAGCCGGCTGGTGACCGCCTGCGCGACCTCGACCGAATGCCGGCCGCCGACCTCGCGCTGTTTGGCGCGGCCGGCCTCGGTCAGTGAGATCCGCACGCCGCGGCGGTCCGCCGGATCGGCCACCCGGCTCACCAGCCCCCGGGCGGCCAGCCGATCGACCATCCGCGACAGCGCCGGTTGGCTGAGCAGCACCCGTTCGTTGAGTTCGCTCAGCCGCATCGGGGCGGCACACTTCGACAGCGTGTACAGCACGTCGTATTCGCGCATCGACACGTCGTCCCAGGTGTCCGGGGTACTGAGCTGCTTCATGATCACCGAATGAGCGGTCAGCAACGCCTCCCACGCGTCGTTGGCCAGGTGCTTGGTGGATCGCTCCATCTCGGCAACTCCTCAGTGCAGGCCGGGGTAGCTGGCCGCAGTCGTGCTGTCCTGGTAGGGCGAACCGCCGGTGACGTTGTCGCCGCGGTTGGCGTTCGGACGCGGCTGCCGGGCGGGCTGGTCGCCATACTTCGCCTTCACCAGGGCCTCGTGGGTCGGCGCCTCGGCCGATTCGGGATCCTTGCGCGATTCGAACTCCTTGCGCAGCGCCGGGATCACCTCGCCACCTAGCAACTCGAGCTGGTTCAGCACGGTCTTCAGCGGCAGTCCGGCATGGTCGATGAGGAAGAGCTGACGCTGGTAATCCCCGAAGGTGTCGTGGAAACTCAGTGTCTTCTCGATGACCTCCTGCGGGCTGCCCACGCTCAACGGGGTCGCCTGCATGAAGTCCTCGAGCGAGGGTCCGTGACCGTAGACCGGGGCCTCGTTGAAATACGGACGAAACTCCTTGATCGCATCCTGGGAACGCTTGGCGATGTAGGCCTGTCCACCGAGCCCCACGATGGCCTGCTTGCGGCTGCCGTGACCGTAGTGCTCGAAGCGCCGCCGGTAGAAGTCGACCAGCCGCAACGAGTGCTCACTCGGCCAGAAGATGTGGTTGGCGAAGAAGCCGTTCCCATAGAACGCCGCCTGCTCGGCGATCTCCGGGGTGCGGATCGAGCCGTGCCAGACGAACGGCGGGACATCGTCCAATGGTCGCGGAGTGGAGGTGAAACCCTGCAGCGGAGTGCGGAACTCGCCCTCCCAGTCGACCACGTCCTCACGCCAGAGCCGGTGCAGCAGGTTGTAGTTGTCCAGCGCCATCGGCAGTCCCTTGCGGATGTCGGCCCCGAACCAGGGATAGACCGGCGCGGTGTTGCCCCGGCCGAGCATCAGGTCCATCCGGCCCTTCGACAGATGCTGAAGCATCGCGTACTCTTCGGCGATGCGCACCGGATCGTTGGTGGTGATCAGGGTGGTCGCGGTCGTGACGATCAGCCTCTGGGTGGTCGCCGCGATCGCAGCCAGCAGCGTGGTCGGCGACGACGAGAAGAAGGGCGGGTTGTGATGCTCGCCAATGGCGAAGACGTCCATCCCGACCTCTTCGGTCTTGCGCGCGATCTGGGTCACGGCGTCGATCCGCTCCGCCTCGCTGGGCGTGTAGCCCGAGACGGGATCGCGGGTGATGTCGCTGACCGAGAAGACTCCGAACTGCATCTCCACTCCTCGTGGGTTGGCCGAATTCATGCGTTTGCATCTAATGGAACCGATCAGCGCCCCGAACTATTCCCGTCCTGGCGAAGTCACAGAATGGGGGGTGACATGCGACCGGGAGTCGATCGCGATGCGCGCGAGGGCCTCCGAATCCGCATGGCCTGCTCCCCGGGCCAATAGGATCGTTGTCATACGACGACTGCACAGATGCGGGAGAAGGTGGCATCGGGGCCGCTGGGCAGCTCGTCGGGAGGCGGACGCGAGGATGAAGCAACGAATTGGCTTTGCCCGCTGGCGCAGCGATCTTGCCAGTGGAGGCAATCGATACGACGACGAGTTGGCGGTGGCGCTGCGGGCGCTGGGGCTGGACGTGCGTGAATATCCGGTCCCCGGGTCTTGGCCCGTCCCCAAGCAGCAGGAGCGGGAGCGGCTGTCGGGGCTGCTCGCCGCCGAGCAGGACTGGCTGATCGACAACATCATCGGCTCGGCAGAACCGGAGGTGATCAGTGCGGCGGTCGAGTCCGGACGACGGGTCACGATGTTGATCCACTACTTCCCGGCCGACGATCCGGCGTTGTCGCAGCGCGTTCGGAAGAGGCTCACCGCGACCGAGGCGCAGGCAGTCGAGGCCGCGGACACGGTCGTGGTGACCAGCTCGTGGGCGGCCGATCAGGTGGCCGCACGTTATGGGCGTGGCGATGCCGTGGTCGCGATACCTGGAGTGGCACCCGCCGAACTGGCCATCGGCTCGGCACGCGCCGGCAATCCGCCGATGCTGTTGTGGCTGGGCAGGCTGACCCAGACCAAGGATCCGCTGACCTTCATCGCAGCCTTGTCTCGGTTGCAGGATTTCGAGTGGACCGCCCAGCTCGTCGGGTCGGACAAGGTGGACGACGATCTCAGCCGCGAAGTCCGCGAGCGCATCGACCAGGCCGGGCTGTCCTACCGAGTCACGGTGCTGGGCCAGCGCTCCGGAGACGCCCTGGAGTCGGTCTGGGCGAAGGCCGATCTGCTGGTGCACACCTCAAGGACCGAGACCTACGGGATGGTCATCACCGAGGCGCTGGCACGGGGCATCCCCGCCATCGTGCCCGCCGGCACCGGGGCCGTCGAGGCGCAGGGCGTCGGCGAGAGCTTCCCACCGGGCGATGCCGATGCGTTGTCGGCTGTGCTGCACGGCTGGCTGAGCGATCCCGAGTTGCGGCAACGCTGGCGGGACGAGGCCGAGAAGCTGCGCTTGCAGCTTCCCACCTGGGCCGACACTGCGCGCATCGTCGCAGCAGCGCTGCCGGCGGGGGCTTCGACGGTCGGCTGACAGCCGAGGCCGGCAGGACGAGGCGACTCGCGTGACTGGGTGGCCTGCGTGAAGGGGGCAAGCCCCGTGATGGGGCAAACCTGCAGAACGAGGCAGTAGTAGGACGAGGCAGTCCGCATGACGAGGGCGACGCGCTCGGCGGGAACTCACCAGCGCATCTGCTCCGGTGCCACCACCGCCAGGACCCGCCGCTCCACTTGCTCGACCAGCGCATATGACACCAGAGCGATCATTGTGACGACGACCACCGTCGACCACAACGAGGTGTACCGGCTGGTCGCCGCGTCCACCGCCATCATGTTGCCCAGTCCGGTTCCGGTGGCCAGCCACTCCGCGACGGTCGCCGCCAGCAGCGAGGTCGGCGCCGCGATCCGTGCCGAGGCGAAGAAGGATGGCGCCATCGCGGGCAGCCGGCCGAGTATCAGCACCCGGGCCGGCGGGGTCGCGTAGGTCGCGAACACCTCGGCCACCTGTCCCGGCAGCTGCCCGAGCCCGTACAGGCACGAGACCAGCGTGGGAAAGAACGTCATGATCGCCACCACGACTGCGGTCCCGAACGCGCCTCGGCCGAGGGCGGCGACCAGCAGGGGAGCGATGGCGATAACCGGCACGCAGCGCAACGCGACCGCGACCGGGGTCAGGGCCTGACGCGTCCGCGTCGACAACGAGAATGCCGTCGCGAGCAGCACACCGGCCAACAACCCGGCGAAGTATCCGGGGATCGCGACGGCCGCGGTCTGGCCGACGGCGGTCAGCAGGTCATCGCGATGCTCGGGCGCCGCCGGAGCGGTCACCAGCCACTCCCACACCTGCGCGGGACGCTTGGCGAAGTAGGGATCGAGGCCGAGCAACCCGAACAGGCCAACCCAAGTGCCGATCACCAGCACGGACGCCACGACCACTCCACCGGCAGCCTGCAGCGACCGCCGCCACCACGACCGCCGCCGGTCCGATCCGGGAGGCGCCAGCAGCACGGTGGGCTGTTCGGTGGTCAGGCGGCGCGCCAGCTGCGAGACGGCCAGGTAGCCGATCAGCGAGACGGCCGTGCTGAGCAGCATCAGTGCCCACAGGCCATCGGTATCCAGGCTGCGCAATGCGAGGATCGACAGCACCCCCAGCCCGCGCTCGGCACCGGTGAACTCGCCGACCAGGGCACCGAGGAAGGCAGCGGGCACACTGGCCTGCAATCCGGCCATCAGATAGGGCAGCGCCGCCCGTGCCCGGATGGTGACCAGCGTCGTCCAGCGTCCCCTGCCGTAGCAGGCGGTGAGATCCAGCCACGACCGCGGCACCGCGCGCAGCCCCACGAGCAGCGGAACCAGCGACAGATAGTAGACCGCCAGCGCGGCCAGGGTGATCTGCGGGCCGTCCCCGAACCCGAAGACCAGCCGCAGCAGCGGCCCGAGCGCAACCAGCGGGAGACAGTAGACGACCAACGCCAGCCGCAGCACCAGCCGCTCCAACCCCGGCAGCAGCACCACCAGCAACGCCAGCGCGACCGCAGCCAGATTGCCGATCAGATAGCCGAGAAAGGCCTCACGAGTGGTGAACCATAGCCCGCGGAAATAGACCTCGGCGTTGTCCACGAGCTTGACGGCGACACCCGAGGGCACACCGACCAGGTGCCGGCCGGCGAGAACGGTGCGTCCGGCCAGCTCCCACGCGCCGATCACCAGCGCCCAGCCCGCGAGCGTCCGGGCCGCCGCGGGAAGCCGGGACGGCTTGCGCCCGGGCTGCTCGACCTCGGGGCGCACGCGCGGGCTCGTCTGCACGACCATCTGTCAGCTGCCGCTTTCCGCGTACTCGTCGACGCCCAGCAACGCCCCGATCCGCTCGACCAGGCTGGTGAATCGTTCGCTGTGCAGCTGCTTCATCTGCCGTGGACGCTCCAGGGCGACCGGCAGATCGGCGATGATCGTCCCCGGCCTCGGCGACATCACCAGCACCCGGTCGGCAAGCAGCACGGCCTCGGGAATCGAGTGAGTGACCAGCAGGGTCGTGGTGGCCGTGCCCGACCACAGCGGTGGCAGCTCGATGTTGAGGCGCCGACGGGTGAGTTCGTCGACGGCCCCGAACGGTTCGTCGAGCAGCAGCAGCCGCGGCTCGGTGATCAGGCAGCGGGCGATCGCCGCCCGCTGTCGCATCCCGCCCGATAGTTGCGCCGGCCGGACGTCCTCGAAGCCACGCAGCCCGACGGTGCTCAGCAGCTCTGCGATCCTGACGTGATCCACCGGCTGCCGGGCCAGCCGCTGGGCCAACGCGACGTTGGCCGCGGTGGTGCGCCACGGCAGCAGGGAGGCGTCCTGGAAGGCGATGGCCAGTTCGCCTCGCTTGCGCACCGCCTGCGGCTCGTCGTCGCCGATGCTCACCGATCCACCGGGGTCGGGCTGCTCGAGCCCGGCGATGATCCGCAGCAGCGTCGACTTGCCGCAACCCGAGGGCCCGACCAACGCCGTGAGCGAGCCGGGAGCAAGGCTGAGATCGAGCGGCTCGAGGACCGTCAGCCGATCGCCGCCGGTGCCGAAGTGCTTGCCGACCGCGGTACATCTGACTTCCGGGGCGGGCGCACGAGTCTTCGTGATACTCACGCGGTGGGACCGTTCTGGTACACCTCGTCGAGGATCGACCGATCCCACAGCCGCTCGTCGGCGCCCTCGATGCCGAGCAGGTCGAACAGCTTCAGGTTCTCGGCGACCTGCTCATCGGTGAACCAGGCGAATCCGAACTGGTCGGTGAGCTCGGAGAACATGATGTCGAGCTGGACTTCGGCCTGTCGCAGCTGGGTGGGCAGGTCGAGTCCGGCGTCCGGATGGGCTCGGACGGTGAGCTCGGCGGCGCCTTGCGGGTCGTCGCGATAGGCCTGCCAGCCCCGCGCATCCCCGCGTACCAGCCGGAGGATCTGGGCTCGCTTGCGCTCGTCCTCCAGGCTGGAGCGCAGCACGGTGTAGGTCTGGCTCATCGGGTTGTAGCCGAAGTCGGCGAGCAGCATGGAGTGGCCTTCGATGCCCTGAACCGCCAGCGCCACCGGCAGATCGTTGTAGAAACAGAAGATGCCGTCGACCTGGCCGGCGGTGAGAATCGCGGGGTCGTACTGGCTGGGGACGAACTGCACGTCGCCCTGCCCGAGTCCGTTCACCGTGAGGAATGCGGTGAGTCCGGGAGTGTCGGTTCCGGCAACCCCGATCTGCTTGCCGATCAGGTCTTGGGGTTCGCGCAGCGGTGCATCGGCCAACGACAGAATCGTTGCGGGGCTCTTCTGGTACTGCGCGCCGATGATGACCAGGTCGGCTCCCTCGGCATTGGACCGGGCAACACCGTCGGCCGACGAGATGTTCATCAAGGCGGCGCCGCTCACCGTGTTGGCATCGCCGGCCACGTTGGGCCCGCCGGCCGCCAGCCTCACCGTCAGGTCTTCGAACAGTCCGCGATCCTGAGCGATGTAGGTGCCGCCGAACTGCACCGAATGCGTCCACGACAGCTGGTAGGTCACTTCGGACGAGCCGCCGGAGCCGGGGTTCTCACGACCGCAACCGGCCAGGCCGGCCAGCAGCAGTGCGCTCAGCCCGCCGAAGGTGCGGCGGGTCATCGTGATCGGAGTCATGCAGCCTCCCAGGGGTCGCATCATGCGTTGAGACCGGACCGGCTTGCGGGCCCGTTTTGCGAGCCTATCCTCACCCCGGACCACCATCTGCTGCTAACAACGCCAGATGGCTGCCGACCCGGCGCGCCGGGGGTAGGGTCCGGGCCGTGTCGATCGGCGAAGCTATGAGTTACCTATGGAGTTCTTGGGGGATGGCTGAGGGGGGCCTTTTCTTGGAGAAGTCTTAGACCCCGGAACCAAACATGGTTGCCATGACAGCGATCCACGAACGCAGTTCAAGCCTGACACACTTCCCGACCCCGGCACATACGGCGACGCTTCGAGCAGCGCAGGCATGGCAAGCTGCCGGAGTCGTCGTGATCTGGCTGACCAGCTTGTTCGTTGCGGCGTTGTGGGTGGCCGGCGGAGGTCTCCAGGCAACGATTGGAGGTGGGGCCGAGGCGCTGATATCCGCTGGTCGGCTCACCGGACTGGTTTCTGCCAATCTGCTGCTCTATCAGGTCTTGCTGATGGCCCGCGTGCCGTTGTTCGAGCGAGCCTTCGGTCACGACGCCTTGACCCGGGCGCACCGGTTGACCGGGTTCTGGTCGTTCTGGCTCTTCCTGGCCCACGTTGTGTTGACCGTTGCCGGGTACGCGGCCGGCGCGCTGATCGGCTTCTTCGACCAACTTGCGCAGATGGTCGTGCAGTCGGTTGATATGACCCTGGCCGTAGTCGGCACGATACTGATCGTCGGCGTAGTGGCCTTGTCGATCCGACGCGCACGCCGGAGGCTGCGTTATGAATCGTGGCATCTGCTCCACCTCTATGCCTACCTGGGAGTTGGGCTTGCGCTGCCGCATCAGCTGTTCTCGGGGGCCGACTTTCTCGCTTTCCCGTGGGCCGCTGCCTATTGGTGGGCCTTGTGGGCAGTGGCGGCCGGCTGCGTTCTCGTCTTTCGCCTCGGCGCCCCGTTGGCACGATCGATCCGCCACCGCATCCGCGTCGAGTCGGTCACTCCCGACGGTTCCACCGGCGTGTGCGTGCAGATGTCGGGACATCGTCTGGACCAGTTGGATGTCCGGGCCGGTCAGTTCTTCGTATGGCGTTTCCTCGACGGCCCGGGGTGGACCAGAGGGCATCCGTTCTCGATTTCGGCGCGACCATCGGACGATCGATTGACGATCACCGCCCGCATCGTCGGGGACGGTACCCAGCGGCTGACACGTATGGCACCAGGCACATCGGTGCTGGTTGAGGGACCTTACGGACATCTGACCGGCGATCGGCGCCGCGGACACAAACTCCTCATGCTGGGCGCCGGCGCAGGAGTCGCCCCGCTCGTCTCCATCCTGCAGGAACAGCCATACGAGCCGGGGCAGGCGACTCTGGTCACCCGCGATAGCCGTCCAGATGAGGCGTTGCTGACCACCTCGATCGACCAACTCGTGGCTCAGCGGGGGCTCACGCACGTCGCGATGATCGGGCCGCGTTCGCGGCGAACCTCGTCCTGGCTTCCGCGGAGCTGGGAGCAGTGGACCGGACCCGAGCTGCTGCAGCAGCTCGCCCCGGGGTTGTCGGACTACGACATCTATCTGTGTGGTCCGGGGCCGTGGATGAGGAGTCTGAGAAATGACTTGGAGTCCTTGTCGGTGGATCCGGGTCACATTCACTCCGAAGACTTTGATATCTAGGAAAGGCTGAGTCATGAAACGGATTGCATACGCATCGCTGGCCGCACTGAGCGGGGTGGTTCTCCTCGTGAGCTACCGCGCCTCGATCAGTAGCGCCCTCTCGAGTTCCCCGGGTACCGCCACGGCAAGCAGTCCCCAGACCACTTCCAGTGCGTCCGGCAACGTTGACCCGGGCGTCTCAGCCGAGTCGGCCACAACATCCTGCTCCGGCCTGGTCGACGGCACCTATCAGGGTCAGTCCGTCTCGACTCGTTACGGAGACGTCCAGGTACAGATCGTTGTCGAGAACGGGACGATCACCGCAGCGGACGCCATCACGTATCCATCCGAAAACTCCCGCGATCAACAAATCAACTCAGATGCCATCCCCAAGCTCACCAGCGAGACGCTGTCAGCGCAGAGCGCCCAGATCGACATGATCTCGGGCGCGACCTATACCAGTCGCGGATACCTCGAGTCGCTGCAGAGTGCTCTCGACCAGGCGCAGTGCGGATGAGCGCCGGTGACCCTCGGCCCGCCGACTTCCGCCGGAGCGTCAAGGTCGAGCAAATCATGGGTACGGCGGTCAGCATCCACGTGATCACGGCTGCCGAGAGCGTCGCCGGGGAATCCGTGGCCGCAGCGATGGGACGCGTCGGTGCCCGGCTTCACCAAGTCGATCGCGTCTGCTCGCCGTTTCTCGAGAGCTCCGACATCTGCCGTATCGCTCGAGGAGACCTTGGGTTGGCAGACGCGGATCCAATGATCGCAGAGATCCATCGCGAATGTCTCGACGCGAGAGCGCGCACGGGCGGACTCTTCGATCCGTGGTGGAAAGGCTGGTTCGACCCAACAGGAATCGTCAAAGGCTGGGCGGTTGAAAGGGTCGTCGAGCAGGAGCTGGCGCCGCTGCTGGAGATTCGCGATGTTGCGGCCGTGGGCGTGAATGCAGGCGGTGATATGCAGCTGCTCACAGCCGAGGACTCGCCGTGGGTGTGGGAGGTGGGAATCGTGGACCCCAACGATCCCCGGCAAATGGCGGCGAGGTTATCGGTGACCAGTGGCGCGATCGCCACCTCGGGCATCGCCGAGCGAGGTGATCACATCATCGATCCGCGCACCGGTGGAGCTGCACACGGGATCGCATCGTCGACTGTCGTGGCGGACCGGCTCACCGAGGCCGATCTGTGGGCCACGACGGCGATGATCGCGGGCTTTGATGATCTGGACTGGATCGCCACCGCCGGCACTCGCGCGGGCCTGCTGATCGCCTCCGATGGACGGGTTCGCCGGTGGTCAGGTGGCACTCGGATCTTGGCTGATGGGGCCGGCTTGGAGCGATTCGGCCGCTTGCCGCAGGCGGCGTCCGCCTGACTGGGGCAAACGCAATAGGAATGTCGTTCCGGTGGCCGACGTCGATTCCACGGCGACGGTTCCGCTGAAGCGCACCGCGACATCTCGCACCAAGGCCAGGCCCAGACCGAAGCCGCGTCGTCCGGTCTGCTCGTGCGCATGTGAGAACCGCTCAAACACCGCCCCCGGGGCGATGCCGGTGATGCCGGCGCCCTCATCTCGCACGCGGACTTCTGCCATGGCGCCCTGAGTCGACACAGACACCGTCACGGTCCCGCTAGCAGGAGAGTGCTGAATCGCGTTGTCGATCAACGCCACCACGCAGCGCACCAGCGTCACCTGCGGCACGAGGACCGTCGGCGTGGACTCGGCGGTGACCGCGATCACGATCTGTGATGCCGACGCCAGCGCCTCCAGCGATCCGGTTGCTTGCTTCACAGCATCGACCACGGACACCGGTGTGTCCATTGCGGTTTCGGATCCTTCAGCGCTGAGAAGTAGATCATTGAGGATCGCAGCCATGGAGTCGGCGTCGGCGTGCAGGCGTTCGACGATGTCAGCAACCGGCTGTCCACGAGCCAGGCGACGCTCCAGCGTCTGAACCCGGCTGCTCAGCACTGTCAGCGGAGTCCGCATTTCGTGGCTGGCGTCGGCAACGAAGTTGCGTTGCAGTCGCAAGGCTTCAGCCAGAGGCTGCACGGCACGTCGAGACGCCAGCCAGCCGACAGCGGCTGTGAGTACGACCCCCAGCAGGCCAAGCATGATGACGAGCAGGACCACCTGGTCGACATCGACAACCAGCGCCCCCTCGCCCCGCTCGCCGCCGGGACCCTGGTGCTCGCCCTGCTCACGCCGCGAGCCGATACGGATCGCCCAAATCAAAATGAGGACGCCGGCGATCGTAACGATCGCCGTTGTCACCCCAACCCACAAACCAACAGATGCCGCGGCCCGGCGGACTCGAGTGCCATCTTCGTTGGCGGTCACGGCAGATCTCCCAATCGGTATCCCTGCGCTCGAACGGTCTCTACCAAGTCTTTGCTTGTCTTCCTCCGCAGATAATGCACATATGTGTCCACGGTTCCGGGCGAGTCGTCTGGTTTGAACACCGACTGCAGGATCTCCTCGCGGGAGAAGACATGCTCGGGACTCGAGCTCAACAACTCGAGCAACTGATTCTCGGTGGCGGTCAGCGAGATACGGGTGCCGAAAGGCGAGTAGATCGTCATGGTGTCGGGCGTGTAGACCCAATCACCCACGTAGCGCCGGCGTCCCTCAGCCGCGTACCCGCGTGTGAGTGCGCGCAATCGGGCCAGCAACTCCTCGAACTCGAACGGTTTGACCAGGTAGTCGTTGGCGCCGCCGTCCAAACCGGAGACCCGGTCCTCGAGGGTGCCGAGCGCGGTGAGCATCAGGATCGGGGTGGTGATCTGGGCACGGCGCACGGCCGCGATCAACTCCAGGCCGCTCATTGCCGGCAACCGCCGGTCCACAACCATCACGTCAAAATGGCGGTTCAGACTCTTCTCCAGGCCTTGCTCGGCGTCGGGTACATGATCAACCGTGTAGAACTCGGACAAGACTTCGACGAGCATCTCGGCAATATCCGGATCATCCTCAACGAGTAGGAGTGAGGCGCCCCGCGCGCCGGACGAGTCGACCATGATCATCCTCCTCGTGGTGCGAGCCTCACCGGATTGTCGCACTCCGGACGCGCCTTAGGCGGATCCGGTGCCACGACAGAAGCTGAGGCTAAGTATGCAGGGTCTTCAGCCGGTAGCCGATTCACTGAGGGTTCATGGCGTGGGCAGTGCACCGGCACCTTCCCAGCGAACATCCGAGGCCGACAGATCTGGACGCCAACCCCGCCA
Source organism: Brooklawnia propionicigenes (assembly GCF_030297015.1). NCBI lineage: Bacteria > Bacillati > Actinomycetota > Actinomycetes > Propionibacteriales > Propionibacteriaceae > Brooklawnia > Brooklawnia propionicigenes. The sequence goes on from NZ_AP028056.1 coordinate 2,027,774, forward strand.
ACTGGGCGCGCGCAGCCGCCCCTGCGGGGTCAGCTCGGAGTAGGCCACCTCGCCGACCAGAGTCGGGGTGACCCAGCGTGCGTCCCGCCGGTCCGCGTCCGGGATCCTCGCCACCGGTGGGGTCTTGCGTTCGATCCCGGCAAGCGTCCGCGCGATGTCGTCGATGTCGCCGGGGGCGATTCCCGAGCCCGCGCGCCCCAGATAGTGCAGCTCGCCGTCGGCGCCGGGCACCGCCACCAGCAGGGAACGCAGCTTGCCGTCGGGGCCGGTCCGCCAGCCGATCACGATGACAGACTGATCGGTGCGCGGTTTGATCTTGATCCATTGCTGGGAGCGGCGTCCGGGGGTGTAGATGGAGTCGAGGCGTTTGGCCAGCACACCCTCCAGCCGCTCCGCGCGGGCATGCGCGATGGCCTCGTCCAGGCTGCCGTCGAATGCCGGCGGCACCCGGACGCGTTCGGTCGGGCTGATGGCGGTGGCGAGCAGCTCGCGGCGTGCGCGGTATGGGGTGCGCATCAGGTGGTGCTCGGTCCCATCCAGGGTGAGCGACAAGATGTCGAAGAGCATCAAGGTGACCGGGGCCTGATCGGCCAGCCGCGGTGCGACCCGCGGGTCTGCCTTCATCCGGGGCTGCAGCAGCGAGAAATCGGGTCGTCCCCGAGGGTCGAGCGCGACGATCTCGCCGTCCAGGATCGCGGCTTGGGCGCCGAGATCGTCGGCGAGTTCGCCCAGCTCGGGATAGAGGTCGGTGATGTCGTTGCCGTTGCGTGAGACCAGCCGGACGCGGCCGCCGGCGACCGCGCAGATCGCGCGTACCCCGTCCCACTTCATCTCCAGCGCCCACTGTTGCGGGTCGTGCAGGTCGGACGGTGAACCGAGGCTGGCCAGCATGGGGGCCGGGAGCCGGTCGGGAGGCGGAGGCTGCGGGGACGCGTCGGGTTGGTGGGACGAGCTGGGCTGGTTGGACGAGTCGGGCTGGTGGGGCTGCGGGGACGCGTCAGGTTGGTCGGGCGGTGCGGGCTGGTCAGGCGGTGCGGGCTGGTGGGATGTACCGGTCTCGGGGGATGAGCCGGCCTCTGGGGATGAACCGGCCTCCGGGGACGAGCCAGCATCCGGGGACGAACCGGGCTGGTCCTTCTTGAAGATCAGCAGCCAATGGGACTTCTCGCCCTGCCCCTGGGTGCGGATCAGCACGTAGCGGCGCGGAATCCCGCCCAGGCCGCCGGTCTTTCGTCCGTGCAGCACGACGATGATCTCGTCGTCGCGCCACTTCTCCACCTCGATGGTGCCGGCGTCCCAGATGGTGACCGAACCGCCGCCGTACTGGCCCTTCGGGATGATCCCCTCGAAGCTGCCGTATTCGAGGGGGTGGTCTTCGGTCTGCACGGCCAGCCGGTGATCGTCGGGGGCCAGCGGCGGCCCCTTCGGCACCGCCCACGACACCAGCACGCCGTCGCGTTCCAGCCGGAAATCCCAGTGCAGACGGTGCGCATGATGCTCTTGGATGACGAAGGTCGGAGCACCGCTGGCCGCTGCCGCGGCGCTCTTCTGGTCCGTCGAGCTGCTGCTGTCTACCGGGCCGCCCTTCTGGTCCGCCGGGCCGCTCGCATCGTCCGCCCGCCCGCCCTCGCCCTCACCAGGCTCGGCAGGCACCGGCTCCGGAGTGGCGTCGGCGTCGCGCTTCTCGCGGTAGCGGGTCAGCTTGTCGGTGCTGCCGGGAGCCTGGTCGAACACCCAGCCCTGGTCTGCGATCGGATCGATGCCGGAGGCGACCCGTTCCAGCACCTCCCGGTAGTCGAGCTGGGCCAGGTTGGGCCGCTCGAGTTCGTCCCAGGTACGGGGCGCGGCCACCGTCGGATGCATGCGACCGCGCAGCGAGTAGGGGCAGATCGTCGTCTTCGCGGCATTGTTCTGCGACCAGTCGATGAGCACCCGCCCCTCGCGCAGGGTCTTCCGCTGGGTCGCCACGACCAGGTTCGGCATGGTCTCTTCGAGTGACAGGGCAAGTTGCTTGGCCACCGCCGAGGCCTGCTCGCTGGTCGTCCGGCCATCCAGCGGCGCGTACAGATGGATGCCCTTCGAGCCGGAGGTCACCGGCACGGCGTCCAGCTTCATGCCCTGGAAGATCTCGCGGATCGCTTGGGCCACCTCGACGCACTGCGGCAGACCGGCCTCGGGGCCGGGGTCCAGATCGATGACCAGGCGGTCGGGGTTGCGCGGCGCGCCGTCGTCACCGAAGCGCCACTGCGGCACATGGATCTCCAGGGCGGCCAGCTGCGCGAACCAGGCCAGCACCGCGGCGTTGTTGGCCAGCGGGTAGACGTTCGTCCGTTCCTTGTGGACGATCTGGCCGGTCGGCACCCAGCCGGGGGCGCCGTCCTCGATGTCCTTGCGGAAGAAGACCTGTCCGGGCTTGTCAGGGGTGCCGACCCCGTCCACCCACCGCTTGCGGGTGGCCGGCCGCCAGGCCGCCTGCGGTACCAGCACCGAGGCGATCTTGAGGTAGTAGTCGATGACCTCGCCCTTGGTGGTGCCCGTCTGCGGGTACATGACCTTGTCGAGGTTGGACACGGCGAGCGTCACTTCGCCGACCTGGATGGTCTGGGTCTTCTTGGCTGCCATCAGTCCTCCTCGTCCGGCGGCGGATGCCTATGCCCGCGGAAGTCTTGCGTCCACCCTAGTCATCAACAGGTCGTCTCGCGCTCTGGCCAGGCGCCACAGCTGCCGGGCTGGTCTCACCGGCAGCCGACGATTGTGCCTAGTAGCGCGGCTTCCGGTAGGGACGCTTGCCCCGGGCCGGGTCGGCCTGACGCGGGCCCCGGCCACCCCGGTTGGTGCCCTTGTTGTGGTTCTGTGCGAAGCGGTCGGGCTTGATCTCGATGTACTTGCCGGCGATCTGGGTATCGCGCAGCCGGTCGAGCACCGAGCGGTCGAGATCGGCGGGCAGCTCGACGATCGAGAAGTCCGGACGAATCGTGATCGCGCCGAAGTCCTCGCGGTTCAGTCCGCCCTCGTTTGCCAGCGCACCGACGATCTGGCCGGGGCTGACCCGCTGGTGATGACCGACCTCGATGCGGTAAGGGGCGTAGTCACCGCGCGAACGATGGTCGCGCGAGCGGTCGTCGGAGCCACGTCCGCGGGAACGGTCGTCGTCGCGGTCGTCGCGCTGCTTGCGGTCACGGCCGGCCGGCCGGGCCAGCGGATCGTTGGCAGGATCGAGCAGCAGCGGCGTCTCGCCCTGAGCCACCACCGCCAGCGCCGCGGCCACATCGGCCTCCGGCACGTCGTTGTGGCGCATGTAGTGGGCGATGATGTCGCGGAAGGCCTCGATCCGCGAGGTCTCCGCCAGCGCGGCGGTGATGGCGTCATCGAAACGGGCCAGCCGGGTGCTGTTGACGTCCTCGGTGGTGGGCAGCTGCATCTGCTCGGGCTGCTGACGGGTGGCCCGCTCGATGTGCTTGAGCAGGTAGCGCTCGCGCGGGGTGATGAAGCTGATCGCGTCCCCACTGCGTCCGGCGCGGCCGGTGCGTCCGATGCGGTGCACATACGACTCGGTGTCGGTGGGGATGTCGAAGTTGATCACGTGGCTGATCCGGTCCACATCCAGGCCACGAGCCGCGACATCGGTGGCGACCAGGATATCGAGGGTGCCGTCCTTGAGCTGACCGATCGTCCGCTCGCGCATGGCCTGCGGGATATCGCCGTTGATCGCGGCCGCGGAATAGCCGCGAGCGCGCAGCTTCTCGGCCAGCGTCTCGGTCTCGTTCTTCGTCCGGACGAACACGATGACGCCGTCGAACGCCTCGACCTCGAGGATGCGGGTGAGAGCATCGACCTTCTGCGCATAGGAGACGACCAAGTAGCGTTGCTTGATATTGGTGGCGGTCGACGTCTTCGACTTGATCATGATCTCTTGCGGATCATGCAGATACTTCTGAGCCAGCCTGCGGATCTGCGCCGGGATCGTCGCTGAGAACAGCGCGGTCTGCTTGTCGTCCGGCGTCTTCGCGAGAATCGTCTCGACGTCGTCGACGAAGCCCATCTGCAGCATCTCGTCGGCCTCGTCGAGCACCATGTGCGTCAACTGCGACAGGTCGAGGGTGCCCTTCTCGAGGTGGTCCATGATGCGTCCGGGGGTGCCGACGACGATGTGGACGCCGCGGCGCAGCGCTGACAGCTGGACGCCGTAGCCCTGCCCGCCGTAGACGGGCAGCACCCGCACACCCTGCATCTTGGCCGCGTACGATTCGAAGGCCTCGCAGACCTGCAGTGCGAGTTCGCGGGTGGGGGCGAGCACCAGTGCCTGCGGGGCCTTCTGGTTCATGTCGAGGTGTTCGAGGATCGGCAGCGCGAAGGCGGCCGTCTTGCCGGTGCCGGTCTGCGCCTGGCCGACGACATCGCGTCCGGCCAACAGCGGGGGAATGGTCGCCACCTGAATGGGCGAGGGGGTCTCATAGCCGAGGTCTCGGATCGCTGCGAGCACAGGCCCGGTGATGCCGAGCTCCTCGAATGAAGGGGTCGTATCGGCGTCGGGCGTCGTGTTCTCGTCTTGGGTCACTGCCCAAATCTACCGCCCCGGGCATGATAGCCGCGTATCGGACCGATGAGAGCGCCTGAATTCGGTTGCGGCCGAGCCAGCCACCGGGCCTTGAATCTGACCCCATCCGGCGTAAAGTACAACCAAATGGTTGTACATGTTGAGTTGAGCGAAACCGAGATGGACCGCCTCTTCCACGCGCTGTCGGCGTCGACGAGGCGGGATATCCTGCGCCGCACGATGACCAAGGAGATCACCGTGTCCGAGCTGGCGCGTGAGTACGACATGTCGTTCTCCGCGGTGCAGAAGCACATTTCCGTGCTTGAAGAGGCTCAACTCATCGTCAAGCGGGCGGCCGGGCGCGAACGCCTCGTCCGGGCCGACCCACAACGGATCGCCCAAGCCCGGGTGCTCCTAGCACAGTACGAAGACCTCTGGAGAGCACGCGTTGACCGGCTCGATGCGCTGCTCGCAGAATCGGTCGAACCGACAACTCCGTAAGGAGCCGACATGCCAGTCACCGACGTCATCACCAGTCCAGAAGATCTCACCATCCGTGTCATCGCAGACTTCGCCCATCCGGTCGATCGGGTGTGGGCCGCCTACTCCGACCCGCGCCAGCTGGAGCGTTTCTGGGGGCCGCCGAGTTGGCCCGCGACGTTTACCGAATGGGACCACACGGTGGGTGATCATGCGCAGTACCACATGACCAGCCCGCAGGGCGAGAAGGCGTACGGCAGCTGGGAGTTCTTGGAGATCGACCCGAAGAACCGTTTCGTGGTGCTCGATTCCTTCGCGGACGAGCACGGCAATACAGTCGAGGATCTCCCCGCGATGCGGGCAGAGTTCGTCTTCGAACCGACCGAGCAGGGCAGCCGGCTCACCACGGTGTCGTCGTTCACCTCACTCGAGGCACTCGAACAGGTGCTGTCGATGGGTGTGGTCGAAGGTCTCACCCTCGCCATGGGCCAGATCGACGCGGTGCTGGAAGGCCTGCGCGCCTACGCCCAGGGCAAGGGCACCCGCACCGAACTGCTGAGCGACACCCATGTGCGCATCACCAGGCTGATCGACGGATCGCGCGAGCTCGTCTGGCGCGCCCACAACGATCCCGAACTCATCAGGAAGTGGATGCTCGGACCCGATGGCTGGGAGATGACCACCTGCGAGGTCGCCACTGCCGTCGGCGAGACTTTCCATTACGCATGGGCGCCGGTCGGCGACGTCGAGGGCCAGCCCTTCGGCTTCGAGGGCGAATTGCTGTTCGTGGACGAGCCGTCCCGCGCGGTGACCACCGAGCGAATGGCCGGCACGCCCGGTCCGCAGACGATCAACGACCTCAACCTGTTCGAAGAGGACGGCGCGACGCTGATCACCACGGTCATCGAATACCCCAGCCTCGAGGTCAGGGACATGATCCTCGGCACCGGAATGGCCGAGGGCATGGAGATGTCCTACGCGAGGTTGGAGGAGCTCCTGTCCGCCTGAGCACCGTGGCCCCGGGGTGCGCCCGCCGTCCGCTCGCCGCAGAGCAGAACGCTCCCGTTCCAATGGAAGCAACTGCTTTGTGGCGGGCGCTCGGGGGATGGGCGGCCACTAGTCTGGGTGCCACCTCGATTCGGAAGGGCACCATGACCGAACTCAATCCCGCCGGCATCAGCGCCGAGCAGCTGAACCAGACGATCGCCTACACGCAGTACGCCGTCTACACCCGTCATGGCGGCGCCGGAGCCGACGCGGCCGATCCCCAGACCCAGCTGGATCGCTGGGTCGAGAAGTGGACGAGCAGAGGTGTCACCGTCCGTGGGCTGTACGACGCGAGCGGTTTCAAGGCGGACTCGGACGTCATCGTGTGGACCCACTGCCCGGACATGGCCACCCTGCAGGCGGCCCATGTCGCCTTCCGTCGCTTGCCTGCGGCTGGTGCGCTGACCCTGGCGTGGAGCGCCGTGGGCGTCCACCGGGAGGCTGAGTTCGCCAAGAGCCACGGCCCGGCGTTCATGTACGGCAAGCAGCCGCGCACCTGGCTCACGGTCTACCCGTTCGTCCGCTCGTACGAGTGGTACCTGCTGCCGGACGAGCAGCGCCGCGAGATGCTGCTTGAGCACGGCAAGAAGGGCCGCCAGTATCCGCAGGTCAACGCCAACACCGTCGCGGCCTTCGCGCTCGGCGACTATGAATGGCTGCTCGCCTTCGAGGCCGATGAGCTCACCGATCTGGTCGACATGATGCGCGACCTGCGCTACACCGAGGCCCGCCGACACGTCCGCGAGGAACTGCCCTTCTACACCGGACGCCGGATCACCACGGCGCAGCTTGCGGTGCTGTTGGCCTGAGGCCTCAGGTCAGTGAACGACTGGCGCGGAGCTCAGCCCGAGCCGGTCGAATGCGTCCACCAAGCCGTGCTCGGCCGGACCGGGAATGATGAACTGGGCGTGGTCGAGCAGTGCCTTCGGCGCACCCTCGACGACGACACCGATGCCCGCGTACGCGACCATCTCGACATCGTTGTAGCCGTCGCCGATGGCGACGATCTCAGATCGCGGGGTCCCCAGGTACTCGGCGACCCGAGCCATGCCGGCCGATTTGTCGATGCCGCGCAGGTAGATCTCTCCGGCGCCGCCGCTCATGCCCTGCACCGAGATCTGGATCGCGGAGACGGCCGGTCCGATCAATTCGGCCAGCTCGCCGACGGTCGGACCCGAGGACTCCACCACGACCGCCTTCCCGAATGAGCAGCCGCTGAGATCGTCGGCGGTGTGCACCGCCGACATCAGCTCATAGGACTCATCGTCCGGATCTGTCGACCAGACCTTTCCGCTGAATGCCTCGCGCACGCGATCGGCGGCGTCCGGCAGGCAGTAGACCGCTTCCGGAGCCTCCAGAATGAAGGTGGTGTGGTGCTCGGTGAGCAGCGCGACGGTCCGGGAGGCGACATCCGCCGGAAACCGGGTGTCGATCAATACGTGACCGTTGATCTCGACATAGCCGCCCGCCGCGCAGACCAGGCCGTCGAAAAGCGAATCCCGCAGAAGCTTCGGCACCAGCGACTTGGGGCGTCCGGTGCACAAGAGCACATGGTGACCGTTAGCTCGGATCTCTTGGATGGCCTCGATGTGGGCGGCGGGCACCTGCCCATGATCGGCCAGGGTTCCGTCGAAGTCGATAAAGACAGTTTTAGTCATCGCCTTTGACGCTACCAGGTGGCCCGCCGCCGCAGCTGAAGTCTCAGCGCGGCGCGACGACCGTGATGCCGTGACTGCGCGCGGCGCCGGCCATCCGCTCGTCGTAGCTGACGATCCCGTCGAGGTCGTCGCCGAGTTCGAGCGCGGACGCCAGGTGCACCGCGTCCAGAGTCCGCAGGATAGTGGGATCGACCAGCCCGGCAGACTCGAAGACCGGGGTGACCACCTTCGTCAGGGTGATCGAGTCGAGCACCGCCCTGGCCTGCTCGAGCCGATCGGGCAGCACCCGGCGGACGACTCGCAGCAACTCGGTGCGGGCCAGATCCGAGGACACCAGGCTCGGATGCTCAGCTGCGATCCAGGAGCGCAGAGCCGCAGTCTCGGGCTTGGCGACGACAAGCTTCACCAGAGCCGAGGTGTCGATGTAGTAAGCCACCGGTCAGTACCTCTCCGCATTGCGCATGCCGGCCAGTTCGGACGCCAGGTCCGGTCCCGGGGCCGGGTCCGGCAGATCGCTGATGTCCGACCTAGGTGGCCGAGCCTGTCCGCTGTCGAGCATGCCCTGTAGTGGGGACGACGGAATCGGTGTGATCAGGGCGACCGGTCGTCCGCGGTCGGTGATGGTGATGGTCTGGCCGGCTGCCGCGTCAGCGACGACAGCGGAGGCGTTCTGCTTCAGTGCACGAATCCCAACCTCGCTCATGTGCGTCATTGTAGCTCATTGGGCTGGTTCGGGTGGGCGCGGCGATGCCCGCCAACATCACCGCCTTGGCGTTGGATGATGCCGGTGCCCAGGTGGCCGACCAGACCGGTATCTCGGGTACGTGAGTGGCGGGTGCTGCGCGCTGGCGTTTTGCGGCGTCCGGTCAGTTGCGCGCGCTGGTGGCCGCCCGGGTGCTCGTCCCCAGATAGCGCGCAGTGCTGCTCGCCGGACGCAGATCGATGCGGCGCAGCAGCTGCGCGTTCAGGGCGACCACAACGGTGGATGCCGACATCAGGATGGCTCCGACGCTCATCGGCAGCACGAATCCGATCGGCGCCAGCACGCCGGCGGCCAGCGGCACGGCGATGAGGTTGTAGCCGGCCGCCCACCACAGGTTCTGCTGCATCTTGCGGTAGCTGGCACGCGACAGCTCGATCACCGACAGCACCGACCGCGGATCCGAGCTGGCCAGCACGACCCCGGCCGTGCCGATCGCGACATCGGTGCCGGCGCCGATCGCGATGCCGACATCGGCCTGAGCCAGCGCGGGTGCGTCGTTGACGCCGTCTCCGACCATCGCGACCCTGTATCCGACGGCCTGCAGTCCCGAGATCTTGGAGGCCTTCTCCTCCGGGCGGACGCCCGCGAAGACCTGATCGATGCCCAGTTCGTCGGCGACGGTCTCGGCCACCGACTGGGCGTCACCGGTGATCATCACCACCTGCACACCGGCGGCATGCAGCGCGTCGACGGCGTCGCGCGATTCGGGCCGGATCTCGTCGGCCAGCCGCAGCGCACCGATCACCTGGCCGTCGACGACGACGTGCACCACGGTGGAGCCCGCGGCGTCCCAATCGGCGGTGCCGGTCAGCGGATCGAGGCCGTGCTGCTCAAGCAGGTGCGGTCCGCCGACCTCGACGGTGCGGCCGTCAACGGTCGCCTTCACCCCGACCGCAGGCGAGGACGAGAAGTCGCTTGCCGCAGGCAGATCGGGCTGGTGGTCGTGGGCGGCTGCGACGATCGCCTTCGCGAGCGGATGCTCGCTGGCCGATTCGGCCGCGGCAGCCAGGGTCAGGACGTCGTCCTTGGTCTGGCCTGCGGCGATCTCGACGGCGGTAAGGGCTGGTTCGCCCTTGGTCAGCGTCCCCGTCTTGTCGAAGACGACGACGTCGATGTTGCGCATCGACTCCAGCGCCAGCCGGTCGGTGATCAGGACGCCGCCGCGGGCGGCGCGTTCGGTGGCGATCGAGACGACCAGCGGAATCGCCAGGCCCAGGGCGTGCGGGCAGGCGATGACCAGCACGGTGATCGCGCGGATCACCGCCTGATCGGGAGCGTCCAGCAGCAGCCAGACCGTCGCGGTGATCGCGGCGGCGCCGAGTGCGTACCAGAACAGCAGTGCGGCGGCCCGGTCGGCGATCCGCTGCGCCCTGGACGAGGACGACTGCGCGTCGGCGACCAGCTTCTGGATGCCGGCCAGCGCGGTGTCGTTGCCGGTGGCGGTGACCCGGATGCGCAGGCCCGAATCGGTGGCGATGGTGCCGGCCACGACATGGTCGCCGACGCCGCGGGCGACAGCGCGCGATTCGCCGGTGATCATGGACTCGTCCATGCTGGCCGAGCCGTCGACGATAGTGCCGTCGGCCGGGACCGATCCTCCTGGGCGGACGATGACGATGTCGTCCACCTGGAGATCACTAGGGGAGACGGAGACGGGTTTGTCGTCCACGAGCTTCTCGGCCTGATCGGGCAGCAGGGCTGCCAACGAGTCGAGAGCTGAGGAGGTCTGGGCCAGTGAGCGCATCTCGATCCAGTGGCCGAGCAACATGATGACCACCAGCAGGGCAAGCTCCCACCAGAAGCTGAGTTCGGCGTCGAGCAGGGTGAGGGTGGCGCCCCAGGAGGCGAGGAATGCGACGCTGATTGCCAGGCCGATCAGCAGCATCATGCCGGGCTTGCGGGAGCGGATTTCTGAGACGGCGCCGCTCAGGAACGGACGGCCGCCCCACACGTAGATGATGGTGCCGAGGATGGGGGAGATCCAGGCGACCCAGCCGGCGGCGGGCAGGTGGTAGCCGAGCAGATGCGCGAACATCTCGTCGAAGGCGACCGTGGGGATTGCCAGGGCCAGCATGATCCAGAACAGTCTGCGGAACTGCGCGACGTGGTGGGCATGGCCGCCGTGCATGTCATGGCCGCTCATCCCTGGCATGCCGGCCATGTCGTGGTCATGCATGTCGTGATCGGCCATGTCGTGGCCGTGCATCTCGTGGTTGTGATCGCTGTGGGGCTGGTGGTCGTGCGCGCCCGTCATGCCGGCCATCTGCATCCCGGCCATGTCGTGGTTGTGCGTCTCTTGCCGCGATTCGTGACTCGCCATGCTGCCACGCTATGTCGTGATGGCCGACAATAAAGAGGTGACTGAACTGCTCGAGGCTCGAAGTTCCGCTGTGGTCGAGACAAACCCGCCGCGTGGTGGTGGCGAATCTGCTCCGCGCGGCGACGATGCTCGAAGTTCGGCGGCGGAATCTGGCGAGCGCCTGCGGATCGCGCTGGCACAGCTGAGTGCGGGTCTCGATCCGGCCGAGAACTTGACCGCCATTGCTGAACAGATCGCTGCAGCTGGCGAGGCCGGGGCCGCACTGGTCGTCTTCCCGGAGGCCGCGATGGCCTGCTTCGCCGCCACGCTGGCGGAGGTGGCTCAGCCCTTGGATGGTCCGTTCGCCTCGGGGGTGCGGGCCGCCGCGGCGGCCGCCGGCGTCATCGCGGTTGTGGGCATGTTCACCCCGGCGTCAGGTTCTGAGACAGCCGACGTATCACTGGATCGCTCTGCCGAGATGGTCGCCCCGGCCTCGGGGACTGGTGTCCTCGGCGCGCCGGAGGATGAGCTTGGCGAGGCCGTCGCCCCGGCCCCAGATTCCCGCGTGCACAACACCTTGCTGATCACCGGACCGGGCATCGAAACCCACTATGACAAGGTGCATCTCTACGATGCGTACGGCTCGCAGGAGTCCGCCACCGTCGCCCCGGGGAAGTCACTGGTGACCATTGATGTCCTCGGCACGCGCATCGGATTCGCCACCTGCTACGACCTACGGTTCCCTGATCAGTTCACCGAACTGGGGCGCCGCGGCGCGCAGCTCGTGGTTGTGCCTGCCTCGTGGGCGGACGGCCCGGGCAAGTTCGAGCAGTGGGATGTGCTCACCCGCGCCCGCGCGATGGACTCCCAGGCATTCCTGGCCGCCTGCGATCAGGCCTGGACACCGCCCCAGGGGGCGATCGCTCTGGGCATCGGACACAGTCGGGTGGCCAATCCCTATGGCAAGCTCGTCGGAGCACTCGATGGCGACGCCGGAATGCTGATCGTCGACATCGACCTCACTACGGTAGACGAAGCCCGCCGACAGCTCCCGATTCTCTCCAGCGGCTCCCTGACCAGCGCCCATGGTGACTCCGACTGACGGGCTGATGTACGCCCCGCCCGCCAGTCGGCTCCCACGGCCAGCGTGGGTCTGGTTATCCGCGACGTGTGCGGACAACCCGACCCAAGTTTGGGGCCCAGCCAGCTGGCGGGGCTGAAACAGCCTCGAACGCCGGGATCAGGGGCCAGCCATAGCGACGGCAGACCGAGCAACGCACCCGAGAACGCCAATGAAGCCTCCGAAGTCCTCCGCAATCTTCTTAACGTCGTCGAGTTATCCACAGAAACAGCAAGGGGGATTGCGAATCCTGCTGCATCGGCGAGACTCGTCGCATGGCAACCCACCCGGCAATCCCCGACCGGCTGATGGAGCTGGCGCGCGCCCAGGCCGGTGTACTCCTCTGGGATCAGATCAGGCACTGTGGCCTGTCCGAGAGGACCGTCCACCGGCTCGTCCACGATGGATTCTGGACCCGCCTCGCTCGCGGGGTCTACCTGACGCACTGCCTCGCGCCCGACTGGTTGTCGCTGGCATGGGCCGGATACTTCGTCGCCGGTGACGAAGCCGCAATCGGAGGGCAGGCGGCGCTGAAGCTGGCCCACATCATCGACGACGCCGACCTGCCCATACCTATCGTCCTTCCGCACACGAGCCCGCATCGGGTAAGCACGAGTTGGTGGTCGTTCACTCGCACGCGAGTGCCGTTCCGCACGATGGGCGACCTCCCGCGGTTGAGAACCGAAAGAGCGATCATCGACCTGTGTGCCGCTGATCCTGATCGATCCGCCCACTGGGTGACCCTGGCCGCGGGAAGCCGCAAGGCCAGCGTGCAACGGATGCGCGAAGAACTGGATGCGATGCCTCAGTGCGCCGCGCGCAGGCAACTGACCGAGCTGCTGGCCGATGCCGGCACGGGCATTCACAGCCCGCTCGAACTGGTCTACCTGCGCGACGTCGAGCGGGCCCACGGCATGGCCCCGGGCCGCAGGCAGGTGCGCAGTGGCAGCTACATCCGCGACGTCTACTACGACGAAGGCCTGATCGTCGAGCTCGACGGAAGGACCGGCCACGAGGGAGTCGGCGCGTTCCGTGATATGGATCGGGACAACTACCACACCATGCAGGGGAGACCGACGTTGCGTTACGGGTGGGAACAGTGCCACGGCACGCCTTGCCGGACGTTCCGCGAAGTGGCCGAGATGCGTCACTCATTGGGCTGGACCGGGGACATCAAGAGGTGCAGACGCTGCCGTTGAGCCGCCTCGACGCGGCATGGGCGCATCGGAACCTCCCGGTCTCGCCGGTCCGCCGCTACTCAGGTGCGGCGCGGCGGCGATGCCCAGCTCCCGGCCGCACGCAACCTGCCGGATGTGGTGGCGACTGGTCAGTAGGGATGGCGGAGCCATCCGCGCGTGCCCGTCAGTCGGCGATACCGTCCGCCTGCCCAGCCGCCGCATGCCGGATGTGTCGCGCGATCAGCGTGTAGACCTCCCGGCATCGAGCGTCGTCGTCCAGGTCGTAGCCGTGGTCGGCTCCGGCGATCGTCCGGAATTCCACCAGGGCGCCCGCCCCCGCGAGCCGGTCGGCGTACCTACCGGCCTCGGCGGCGAGGATGTCGAACTCGGCGGCGATCACGACCGCGGGCGCGATCCCGTCCAGATCCGCGATATCGCCCGCGGCGGCCGGCGACACCAGCCGGTCGGCTCGCTGAGCGGGATCAGGAACGTAGCTGGAGTCGAAGACCTCGCCCATCCACGGCCGCAGCTTCGGCCTGCGGATCACCGACCGCTTCGACCGCGCCGGCACGGTGAGATCCAGCACCGGATAGTGCAGCACCTGCAGCGACAAGGCGGGGCCGCCACGTTCCAGCGCCATTCGCGCCACCGCCGCTGCCAACGCTCCACCTGCGCTTTGGCCACCGATGGTGAGCCTGCTGCCGTCCCACCCGTGCTCCGCGCCATGCGCGGCGAGCCAGCTCGCGATCTCGTAGGCATGGTCCGGCGGATCCGGGAACCGATGCTGCGGAGCGAGCACATACTCGGCGTTGACCACCACCGATCCCGATGTGGCCGCGAGCAGGCGGCAGGCGGGATCGTCCATCGAAGTCAGATCGAGCACATACCCGCCGCCGTGCAGGTTGAGATGCACCGCGGGTAGGGGGCCGTTCGTCTCGGGCCGATACACCGTGGCGGTCGTGAGACCGAACGATGTCGGGATCTGCAAGCTCTCCGTCCGCCCCGAATACTCCGGCAGGCGCATACGTGCACGCTCGGACGACCGGGCCGAGCCGAGCCGGACGCCCAGTTGCATGAGGCGGGCGACCCCGGCGGCCACCGGGCGAGCGGAGAAGATCGACATGAAGCCGACTCTAGCGAGCGCGCCCATTCGAGGCTGTGCGGTCACGGGCGTGCGGCCCACAGCTAGCTCAGCCAGAGGCAAGCGGCTCGGCCGTGTTACGAAAGTCGTTCGAACCATTCGTGGACGATTGCGATGTGGACGGTGGCGCACGCAACAACCGAGTTCGTCCACCACCGACCAAACGCTCGCCGTAAGGAAGTTTGACAGAAGCGAACTGCCTTACGGCGAGCGAAGTCGGTTCGGCTCGTGAAATCCCAGAGGCGAAACCTCAGAAGGCCTTCCATCCGCCATCGGAGCTGACCACCGCGCCGTTCACGTTGCCCGCATCGGGCGACAGCAGCCAGGTGATCGTCGCGGCCAGCGCCTCTGGTGTGGCCACGCCGGGACTGGTGACGAACATCGCGGCTCCTATGCGTTCCTGAGCCCGCCGCGACAACATCTGCCCACCGATATTGGTGATCACACCGCCCGGCGCGACCGCATTGCAGCGGATGCCGTCCGGCCCGTACATGATCGCCGTGTTCTTCGTCATCCCGATGACCGCGTGCTTCGAGGCCGTATACGCCACGCCCGCGGCGCCACCACCGAGCCCGGCGGCCGACGTCAGGTTGACGATCGCGCCCTGCCGATTCTCCAGCATGTAGGGAATCGCCGCCCGCGACATCCGCATGGTGCCCCAGACGTTCACCGCGAAGACGCGCTCCCAGACTTCGTCCGTAACCTCACTGATGGTCTGGAAATTGTCCATGATGCCGGCGTTGTTGACCAAACCATAGAGGCCGTTGTCGGAGCCGATGATCTCGACAATCTGGTCGACGTCCTCCTGAACGGAGATATCGCCGACCACGGGCACCAGGTCCAGCTGCGGATTATCGGCGACCAAGACCGCCAGGCGATCTGAGGAGATGTCCGAGGCGATGACCCGCCCGCCTTCTCATGCGATTCGCAGCGTGGTGGCTCGTCCGATGCCGGAGGCCGCGCCGGTCACGATGACCGTCTTATCGCTGAAGCGCCCCGCAATGATCTGTTCCGTGAAGGGAATGATCTTCATCTGCGGTGTTGATTGTTCGCTCATATTTTGCTCCTTGAAAAAGCTTGAGGCCTGAGCGAGGCCGTCTGGTCAAGCTTCCCGCTTTCTCCATCGAGCAGCGGTGCTATGGCTTGAACGCTAGCACCGTAACCGCTAGTCGGCAGCAGAATGGCCGGTCCCGTTCGGGGCCTGCTCGGTGACCTCCAGACTGCAGGCACCGGGGTCGCTGAATGGATGCAATTGTGCTTGTCCGGTGAACTCCCACGCCTCCAGAGCCCCATCGACCAGCCACTGATGGACGCCGCAGATGCCCTTCTGGTTCGCGTGTGCCTGGTCGACGAATGGGCAGGTGCGCAGCCTGATCGTCCGGCCGTCGAGGTCGACGGCGGGATTGAAATTGGCTGTCGACATCAGTGCGGTCAGCCGCGCCGCGGTGTTCTCGCCCGCCTTCGCATCATTGGCTATCGGCACCGAGCGCGCCCACAGCTGTCCGACCGCGCGGACGGTCGCCTGGTCTCCCTGGGTCGCCAGGTACTCGGTGAATGCCCTGGTCAGGCTCTGATTGTCGGCGTCGGCCTCGTCCTCCAGAAGGGTGCGCCCGGAGGCGCTGATCCAGTAGCGCAGGGCCGGACGACCGCGTCCGATCGGCTGATCGGCCCCGCTGGACGCCAAACCGTCGGCGACCAGACCGTCGAGGTGGGCTCGCGCTCGGTTGGGGTGGCCGCCGAGCCGCTCCGCGGCCTGCGCGACAACGATGCCCTCGCGGCCCCTTTCGTTGAGCAGTGCCAGCACCTTCATGCGCACGGGACTGATGTGCCGGCCACTCGGGGCCGGCAGTGAGGGACCAAGTTCCTGCTTGCCAACCATGAACCAACACTACTAGATTAAATACACAACGAACCTGTAAATAATTTGCCTGCCGATTGAACAGGAGCATCATGACCCAGCAGATCTCGCTGACCGAGACCACCAGCCAGCATCAGTGCAGTTGCGGCTGCTCATCTGCCTCTGACTACGAGCTTGACGCCCGGACGATCCCGCACGCCATCCGTCATGGCGCGGTTTTGGGGGCGCTGGCGAGCCTTGATGTGGGCTCTGCGATCCAGCTGATCGCCCCGCATGACCCCAAGCACCTGCTCTCCCAGATTTCTGACCTGTTTGGTGAGGCTGTGGAGACCAGCTACGTCGATCGTGGTGGCGATGGCGTCGGGGTGCGCCTGTTGAAGGTTCGCGCCTCCGAATAGTGGGCCGGTTTTCCGTACCCGGGCACACACGCTCGGCCTTGCCGAACAGGCACGGATATTTTCCCTACTCGGCGCGGACACGCCCAGCCGTGCCTGACCGGCACACTAGACCGGCCCCGGAGCTTTCCGTGCCCCGGGCGCGCACGCTGGGCCAGCTGACCGATGATTGACTGAGGGTCGAGCACGAAGGGGTTCGCGATGACCGTTTACCTGCTGAAGCGCATCTATGAAGACGTCGAGGACGACGACGGCTACCGGGTGCTGGTCGACCGGTTGTGGCCGCGCGGCGTCTCGAAGGAGCGCGCGGAGCTGGACGAATGGTGCACCGATGTCGCCCCGAGCACCGAACTGCGCACCTGGTTCGGGCATCGTCCGGAGCGGTTCGACGAGTTCGCCGCCCGCTACCGGGTCGAGCTGGAGACCTCGGGGGCGGCGGCCAAGTTCGCCAAGCGGATGTCCGGCAAAACCACGGTGACGCTGCTCATCGCAGCGAAAGACCCGGTGAACAACCACGGGCTGGTGCTCCAGGAGATGCTGAAGCACCTGTAGCACCTTCCTGCCGGCGGCGTACGCCTGCCGGATGCAGTAGAAAGGCCCCCGCAGACCCCTTCCGCGCGGCTCGTCGCCCGCACCGCCTGCCGAATGCAGCAAAAAGGCCCCCGCAGGCCCCCTTTTTGCGCGGCTCATCGCCCGCACCGCCTGACTTGGGTCGGGTTGTCCGCAGACGCCGCGGACAACCCGACCCACATGTGCGAGGTCGCCGGCTCAGACCCAGGCGACCAGCCGATCGAAGGCTTCCTCGATCTCCTCAGAGGCCCCGGCAGTACTGATCCGGATGAATCTGCTGCCGTCGGTCGTCGATGTCCGGCCCGCAATCACGGGTGCGAAGTCGATGCCCGGCGTCAGGGTGACCGCGGTCTCGTCCAGCACCTTGAGGCACCAGGCGAGCGAGTCGTCGGTCAGATGGGAGACGTCCGGGTAGACGTAAAACGCCCCGTCGGGCACCACGAAGCCGGTCACTCCAAGGTCGGGCAGCCGGCTCAGCACCAGATCACGATTGCGGCGGTACTTGGCGACATGAGCGTCCAACTCAGGCTTGGCCTCCGCACTGAATGCCTCGATCGCGGCGATCTGCGACAGCGTCGGAGTCGACAGATTGAGGTTGCCGAGCAGCAGTTCGACCCGGCGGGCCAGCTCGTCCGGCACTATCAGCCAGCCGATCCGCCATCCGGTCATGCAGTAATACTTGCTGAATGAGCCGACCGCGACATGGTTCTGCGAACTCTGCAGCACCGAGGCGGTCGGCGCACCGAAAGATATGCCGTGGTAGATCTCGTCCGAGATCAGCAGCGTGCCGTGGTCCTCGCACCAGGCGGCGATGGCTGCCAGCTGCTCGGGGGCGATGATCGTCCCGGTGGGGTTCGAGGGCGACGCCACCACCAGCCCGGCGGGCGCCACGGGCAGCGCCTCCAGCATCTCGATGGTCGGCTGGAATCCGCTCTCGGGACCGCAGTCGATCTCGATGACATGGCAGCCATGCGCCGCGAGCACGTTGCGGTAGGCCGGGTAGCCGGGCCGGGTCATTACGACCTCATCGCCCGCATCGAAGGCCGCCAGAATGACCGCGGTGAACCCAGCGGACGATCCGGTCGTCACCTGCACGCGTTCCGGATCGACCTCGACACCGTAGTAGGCGAGGTAGTGCGAGGCGATCTGTTCGCGCAACTCGAGCAGTCCGCTCGCGTCGGTGTATCCGAGGGCAGATCCGGACGCCAGCGCCCGGGCAGCGGCCTCAAGCACCGGGGCGGGCGCGCCGTCCGAAGGTTGTCCCAGGCACAGCGAAATGACATCCGCGCCCTCGGCACTCTTGATATTGGCGAACTTCATCAACTCCATCGCGTAGAACGGCTCGACCTCACCACGTCTTGACTTGCGCACACTCATGCCTTCGATCATCACATCTCGCGGCAAGTCCGATCCCCGGTGGCCAAAGATAGGCGACCCTGACCTAATTCCGGATTTTTACCGGATGCTGTGAAAATTCTGTGCTGCCAGTATTAGAAGGACCTTGAACGGTCATGATGGCGCACAGATGCCCCATCCCGACAGCCCCGGACCCAAGACGACGACGAAACCGCAGTGGGGAGGTGTACGCGGTGACGCTGCTGAAACGCTTCTGGCACGGTTTCACGCGGGTGTTCGCCGGTTGGACGGGCATTGGCCTGGCCGCCCTGATCGGCGTGATCCTCGGGATCGGGTTGTTCACCATGTACTACGCCGGATTCACCAAGTACTTCGGGAACGACCCGGCGACCTGTGCCAGCTGCCATGCGATGAATGAGCAGTACGAGGGTTGGATGAAAGGCAGCCACGCCCACGTAGCGACCTGCAACGACTGCCACGCTCCCCATGACAACCTGATCGCCAAGTATGCCAACAAGGCAGAGAACGGGTTCATGCACTCGCTGAAATTCACGTTGCAGAACTACCCGGAGAATATCGAGATCCGCGACCACAATCGCCGCGTCACGGAGGCCGCCTGCGTGTATTGTCACGGCGCCTTCGTCGATCAGATCACCAACAGTTCGAATCACACGGGTGAAACCGTGTCATGCATCCGTTGCCACGACGGCGTGGGACACATGAGGTGAACCGATGAGTACAGACAAGACCGATCCCAGCACCCCAGCTCACGACACATCGAGTGAGAACACCTGGACAGGACCCCGCAGGAAGTGGGTCCCGATCGTGGTGCTCATCGCCTGCACCGTCGCCGCCGCGGGGCTCACCTGGCTGCTGACAACGATCTTCACCCACCAGCAGGAGTCCAAGCACCCGTTCACCCAGGTCGTCGAGATCACCGACACCACCTATGATCCGGCTGTTTGGGGACAGAACTTCCCGCTGCAGTACGAGGCCTATCTGCGTACCGCCGAGATGGACGAGGCCGACAAGGTCCCCCGCGAGCCCACCGAGGCCGACCCCCGGCTGTTCGTCACCCATTCGAAGCTCGAGACCTACCCGCGGCTCGTCAACATGTGGCAGGGCTACCCGTTCTCGGTCGACTACCGCGAGCCGCGCGGCCACGAGTACATGCTGATCGATCAGCAGTACACCCGCCGGATGCTCGAGTTCAATCAGCCCGGCGCTTGCCTGAACTGTCATGCATCCTTGCCGCAGATCGTCGACGAACTCGGCGACGGCGACCGGACGGCGGGCTGGGCGGCCATGAACAAGCTGCCCTACGCCGACGCCGTGCAGCATGCCGGTGGCCCGATCGCCTGCATCGACTGCCACGACCCGCAGACGATGCAACTGCGGATCACCCGCCCAGCGTTCATCGACGGCATCAAGAAGTACATGGCCGGCCAAGGCGTGGCGGACTTCGACGTCAATACCGACGCCACCACCCAGCAGATGCGCGCCTACGTTTGCGCGCAATGCCACGTCGAGTACTACTTCGCCGGCGACGACAAGACCCTCACCTTCCCATGGACGAAGGGCCTGACCGTCCAGGACGCGATCGAGTTCTACGACGAGATCGGCTGGGTCGACTTCACCCACGCCGACACCGGCTCGCCGGTGCTGAAGGCTCAGCATCCCGATTTCGAGACCTGGAGCCAGGGCATCCACGCCTCCAATGGCGTGACCTGCGCCGACTGCCACATGCCCTACACCCGTGAAGGCGCAGCCAAGGTCAGCGACCACCACGTCACCAGCCCGATGCGCAACGAGGCATCCATCAATGCCAGCTGCCTGACTTGCCATCATTCCACGGCAACGGAGATGAAGGAGCGGGTCGACACCATCCAGAACCGCTGGTACGAGGCTCAGGACATCTCGTTCGCGGCATTCGACGAGTTCATCAACGACCTCGCCGCAGCGACCACGAATGGCACCGCCACCGAGGAGCAGCTCGACCTCGCCCGCGACTACCAGCGCCGCGCATCCTTCCTGATCGATTACACGATCTCGGAGAACTCGAGGGGATTCCACGCTCCGGCCTACGCGATCGCGATGCTGAACCAGGCAACCGACTATTCCCGCAAGGGCCAGCTGGCCATCCGCGGCGTCGATGTCGGTCCGGCCACCGGCCCGGTATCCAGCGCCAGCCCGACTCCGAACCGCTGATATCGCAAATAACAAGGGAGAATGGAGTGCCCAAGCCTCTTGAAACACCCGCCAGTTCCCCGGCGCAGCCAGATGCTGGGGAACTGGCGCGTTTTCTCGCCTCTGCGCCCGTCGGGCTCAAGGCATGGGCGGACGAGCAGCTGGCCGCACTCGACATCGCCCCGGAGACCGATCCGGCTGACGGCGACGCGGTCGGTGTCGAGGAATTCGCGGACGACTTCGACGAAATCCCCAACAACGCGACCGGCGAGTCCGGGCAAGATGCCGAGCAACCTGCCGGCAGCCCCGCCGCCCGCGCTCGGCCCAGTAAACCGCGCGCCAAGAACTCGGCGGTCGGCGGCAAGATCAATCTCGTGCTGGTCGCGCTGCTGGTGGCAGCGATCGTGATCATCGTCCAGCAGACTGGAATCACCAACCGCGAGTCGGCCTCATCGCAGGGGGCCGCGTCCGGAATGCCGAGCGGGATGAGCACCTTCGCTCAGATCGACCAGGCACGAGTCGACGAGCTCAAGGCACAGATCGATGCCGATCCGTCGAACACGGCCGCGCGCCAGCAACTGGCTGAGCTCTACCTCGATGCTGCCCTCTATCAGGACGCGATCGAACAACTCGATCAGGTTCTGCAGATCACGCCCGATGACCTGGACGCCCTGCTGGCGATCGGGGTGGCCGAGTTCAATCTCAGCCAAGACGAGCAGGCCGAACAGCACTGGCTGCGGGCCACCCAGGTCGCGCCTGCCCAGGCGGAGCCCTGGTACAACCTCGGCTTCTTGTACATGGCGCAAACCCCGCCCGACTACGACAAAGTCGAGCAGGCCTGGGGTCGGGTCATCGAACTCGATCCGGATTCCGAACTCGCGGCCACCGCGAGGGCTCATCTGGAGCGTGCCCGCGCCGCTTCACCGACCCCGAGCACGGGACCGTGACATGGAGATCACGATTCCGCTGGCCCTGTTGGCGGGGGTGGTGTCGTTCGCCTCTCCGTGCTTCCTGCCGATCGTGCCCGCCTTCGTGGGTCAGCTGATCGGGGCAACTCCGGGATCGGCGGTATCCAGGAGCGTGGCATTGCGCAACACGCTCAGCTTCGTCGCCGGATTCAGTGTGGTCTTCATCGGGCTGTGGGCGTCCATCGGCCTGATCGGCCGCTCACTGGGATCCGGTGTCGGGCTGCTGCGAGTGGCCGGCGGCGTGTTGCTCATCGTGATGGGCCTGCACGTGGCCGGACTGGTCGACATCGGGCTGCTGAATCGGTCGGTGCGCCCGCGGATGGGCTCGTCCGCGGGACCGGTTGCGACGCAGGCCGGCGGTGCCGGCGCGCTGCGGTCGGGTCTGATGGGCGTGGTCTTCGGGGTCGGATGGACGCCGTGCATCGGCCCGGTGCTGGGCGGCATTCTCGCCCTGGCTACGGTCTCGTCCACCAGCGGACGCGGTATCACGCTGATGCTCGCCTATTGCCTGGGGCTCGGCCTGCCGCTGGTTCTGGTCGCGCTCGGCGCGGTGCGCGCCAACGGACGGCTGGCCTGGTTCACCCGGCATCATGCGGCGGTCTCCTTGGTCAGCGGTGGGCTGCTGATGCTGATCGGCTTCCTCATGATCACCAACCTCTTCGCCCGGCTGGCGGGCGTCATTCCGGGAATCGGCATCTGAAGGAGTCAGCCATGAGTATCGAGACGCGAAACCGCAGTCGTCCAGTGGGCGTCGATGAACCCGTCGATGGGCTCGACGGTGCTGCCGGTCTCGCGCCGACCCAGGCGCTGCGGGCGATCTACGCGTTCTTCTACAACAAGAAGGTCGGGCTGACGCTCATCCTGGCCGCCGGGCTGGCCTGCCTGTTCGGGGTGCTTTTCCCCCAGATGCCTGCCGGCGTTCGCGGCGACCCGGCCTCGGTGGACGGCTGGCTGCAGTCGGTGCGGCCCAGCTACGGCGGCTGGACGTCGATCATGGACGCCGTCGGCCTGTT
The DNA here is from genome assembly GCF_030297015.1 of Brooklawnia propionicigenes. Taxonomy (NCBI): domain Bacteria; kingdom Bacillati; phylum Actinomycetota; class Actinomycetes; order Propionibacteriales; family Propionibacteriaceae; genus Brooklawnia; species Brooklawnia propionicigenes. The sequence goes on from NZ_AP028056.1 coordinate 2,050,344, forward strand.
CAACGTTTTCAGCTCTCCGCTGTTCCTGACCATCATGGGGTTGCTGGCGCTGAGCATCACTGCCTGCACCACTCATCGAATTCCGGTGCTGATGCAGACTGCTTTCCACCCGCACACCAAGGTGACCGCGGAGTTCTTTCGCAGGGCCCGGCTCAACGACAGGTTCACCACGCCGCTGCCGAGCCGGGAGGCCGTGGCGCTGATCAAGGAGGACGCGAAGGCCAGGCGCGTGCGGGTGATCGAGGATCACCACGGGCCGGGGCACAATCTCTACACCGACAAGTGGCATCTGGCCCCGTTCGGGACGGTGATCGCGCATACCGCGTTCGTGGTGATCATGGCGGGGTTCGTGGTCAGCTCGCTGACCGGATTCCGCGATGACCAGTTCACGTTGACCGTCGGCCGGCCCGCCGAGGTGGGCCACGGCACCGGACTGGTCGCTGAGGCCATCTCGTTCTCCGACACCTACTACGACAATGGCAGCCCCAAGGATTACGTCACCGATCTGGTGCTTTCGATCGACGGCCGCGAGGTGGCTCGGCAGGATGTTCGGGTCAATGATCCGCTGAGGTACGACGGCGTGATGTTCCATCAGGCCTATTTCGGCATCGCTGCGGTCATGGAGATCCGGGACGCCTCCGGCCGGCTGCTCTTCAATGATGGGGTGCCGTTGGAGTGGACGACTCCGGACGGATCGCTCAGCTACGGCGTGCTCGAGGTGCCCGGACGCGACCAGGAGCTCTTCGTGATCAGTTCGGCATCCGGGCGCACCGGAACCGGTATTGAACCTGGTCAGATGCGGATCGAGGTCTACCCGACCAGCCTAGACGCACCGGTGGGCGCGGCAGTGCTCGACCAGTCGGGGTCGGTCCAGATCGATGGCCTGACCTACACCTTCGAGCGTGAGCAGCAGTTCACCGGCTTGCTGGTCAAACGCGACCCGGGCACCGGAATCGTGTGGCTGGGCTGTCTGCTGCTGATCATCGGCACCTGCCTGACGATGTTCTTCCGGCATCACCGGATCTGGATTCGCGTCACGCCCGAAGCTGGTGGCGGTTCGCTGGTGCAGCTGGCTTCACCCGACCGGCAGGATGCCACCTTCACCCGCCAGTTCGCCGAGGTCGCTGCCGGATTGGCGGGCGCTTTGGGTGAGGCGGACGCATTGGGTGAGGCGGACGCGGGGGGCGCGGGGGAGAGGCTGGAGCCGGGGGCGTTGGAGGACGCTGCGGTGCGAGCGGACCTGATGGCAGAAGCTGGGTCGCCGGAACTGGGTGTGATCGAGCAGGGGTTGCCGGAAGCAAACCCAATGGAAGCTGGGTCGCCGGAGGCTGGGTCGCCCGAACCGGACCCAATGGAACAACAGTCGTCCGATCTGATGGAAGAAGGGGATGAGCCCAATGCTTGAAATCTCCCAGGCGCTGTTGTTGGCCACCACGGTGCTGGTGATCATCGCGCTGGTTGCCTATGTGTTCGCGCTGGTGGCCGCGCGCGTGGCCAAACCGCAGCCGGCGAGCGCCAAGATGACGGTCGCGGTGGGTGGATCGTCCGCTGCAGGTGCGGCCGAGGTGACTCGGGCGTCCAGTGGCGACGGCTCTGCCGCCGCGCAGACGAGCAACCATCGCGCGCCGGCGCGCGGGATCGCCTGGTACGGCAGCAAGTTCACCCAGGGCGCGCTGATCCTGCTCACGGGATCGCTGCTGGCGCGGTTCTTCGCGACGGGGCATGCGCCCTTTTCCAATCACTACGAGTTCGCGGTCTCCTTCTGCTGGGGCATGATCTTGGCTCTGGTCTATTTCGAGCATCGCTACCGGGTTCGCACGCTGGCCGTCGCGGTGCTGCCGGTGATCTTGGCGATGCTCATCTATGCGTCCACCCTGTCGTACGAGGCGAACCCGTTGATGCCGGCTTTACAGAACAGTCCGCTGCTGACCCTGCACGTCTTCACCGCGGCGCTCGCCTACGGGGCTGGGGTCATCGCCTTCGGCGCGGCCGTGATGTACCTACTGTCTCCGCATGTCAGGTGGAGCGGCTGGCCCAAGCCCGATGTGCTGGACGAACTCGGCTACAAGGCGGTGATCATCACCTTCCCGATGCTGACGATCATGATCATCCTCGGATCGGTCTGGGCGAACATTGCCTGGGGACGCTATTGGTCGTGGGACCCGAAGGAGACCGCGGCGCTGGTGACCTGGCTGATCTATGGCGCCTATCTGCATGCCCGGGTCGTCGGCGGCTGGCGGGGCAGGCGCGCCGCCTGGCTGCTCGTGCTCGGGTTCGCCGCTATCGTCTTCACCTACTTCGGAAATCTCTTCTTTGGAGGCATGCACTCCTATGCCTGATCCTGGTGCTGTCGCGGCGTCGTCGAGGATCCACATCGGGGATTCTTCGGAGGCTGGCACTCCTATGCCTGATCCCGACTGGCGGGCACGGATACGGGGCAGTCGGCTGGGAAACCTGACGGTGCTCGCGGTTACCGCACTTGCCGTGCTGATCGGCAGCTGGCTGGTTATGCGCCCCGGCGACGAGGCTGCACCGGTGGCCGTGTCGAAGGTCGATGTGCCGGGGGCAGCGGCCGCACCCGTCGTGGGAGATCAAGCGCCCGGTTTCACTGCAACCGATCTGAATGGCGCCTCGGTTTCACTGGATGGCCTGCGGGGCCGTCCGGTTTGGCTGGTCTTCATGGCCACCTGGTGCACCGGATGCCGCGCGGAGGTTCCCGACGTGCAGGGATTCCATGAGCGGTCCGGGGGCGAAGTCGAGGTGATCGCGGTCTACGTCGGTGAACCGGCCACCGCGGTACAGCCGTTCGCCGACCGCCTCGGGCTGTCGTTCACGCAGCTGCCGGATGGGCAGACCACCTTGTCGTCCGCATATGGCGTGATGGGCGTGCCCGCGCACTTCTTCCTCGATTCCGCCGGAGTCGTGCAGGAGACTCGCATTGGGGTACTCAGCCCCGACCAGATCGATCAGGCCGTCGCGAAGGTGACAGTCTGATCGCCGGTGTCCGGGTGGTGGCTCTGCCGGGCTGGTCTTGGGCCGTAGGGCCCCAAGACCCTGGACGATCCGCGGGCCAGGAGCCGACCGGGTGGTCGTCCTCCATGCCGATGGCTTGTGTCAGTCGGCGGGCTGGTCTTGGGGCAGCGCCCGGCCGTCGGGTCCGAAGACCCTGGATGATCCGCGTCGCCAGGAGCCGACGGGGTGGTCGTCCTCCATGCCGATGGCTTGTGTCAGTCGGCGGGCTGGTCTTGGGGCAGCGCCCGCCCGTCGGGTCCGAAGACTCCGGATGATCCGCGTCGCCAGGAGCCGACCGGGTGGTCGTCCACCATGCCGATGGCTTGCATCAGCGCGTACATCGTGGTGGGTCCAACGAAGCGGAAACCGCGTTTCTTGAGCGCCTTACTGAGCGCGACTGACTCCGCGGAGACGGCCTGGATGTCGGCCATCGTGGCCGGCGCCGGGGTGACCTCCGGCAAGTGAGACCAGATCAGTAGTGGCAGGCCGCCGTCGTCTCGCAGCGCGATGGTCGCTTGCGCGTTGCTGATGGTGGCTTCGATCTTGCGGCGATTGCGGACGATCCCCGCATCACCCATCAGCCGCTCTACATCGGCCTCCGAGAACGCGGCGACCGTATCCGGCACGAAATCGTGGAAGACCTCGCGGAAGCGCTCGCGCTTGTTCAAGATGGTCGACCAACTCAGCCCGCACTGGAAGACCTCCAGGCTGAGTCGCTCGAACAGTCCGCGCTCGTCGCGCACCGGTACGCCCCATTCGGTGTCGTAGTACTCCAGGTACATCGGGCTGGATACCGCCCAGCTCGGTCGCGCGCGTCCGTCATCTCCGACGATCAGATCCATGCAACCATCTTGCCTGTGAGTTGCCGCCCGCCGGAATAGTCGCCACGTGGCTCCGGTTGTCCATCACGCAGGACAGTTGAAAGGACATCCATGACTCAGACGGCAGGGACTCAGTTCCGCAACGTCACCGGTACGCCCATTGCGCCGGTGCTGGCCGATCGCTGGAGCCCGCGGGGCTTCGACAAGACCCACGAGATCAGCCAGGACGAGTTGCTGAGCATCATTGAGGCCGCCCGCTGGGCCCCCTCGGCCGGCAATACCCAACCCTGGGCGTTCATCGCTGCCCGCCGTGGCACCCCCGAATTCGACGCGATCGCCTCCGCGTTGGCTGGCTTCAACAAGATCTGGGCCGGCAGCGCATCTGCGCTGATCGTCTTCTCCGCGGTACCCGATCGGGGCGGCAAGATGACCCGCTGGATCAACTACGACGTCGGCCAAGCCGCTGCGAATGCGACCATTCAGGCCGAATACCTCGGTCTGCGCGCCCATCAGATGGGCGGCTTCGACGTGGCTGCGATTCGTGCCGCATTCCAGCTGCCCGAGGGCGTGAACCCGCTCACCGTGATGGCGCTCGGCGCCTACGACAACTCGGACGCGGTGCCTGCCGAGATTCAGCAGCGCGACTCCGCCGATCGCGGACGCCTCCCACTGGATCAGGTCGTCATCGGCGCCTACTGAGTCCTACTGCCGCAGGTGGGTCTGGTTATCCGCACCCCCCGCGGATAACCCGACCCGCGAATGCGTGGGCTGGCTTCTGCTGACCGAGCATCCGCAAGATATCGCCCTGACTGACACGCGGATGACCTCTTGACCGCGCCGCGCGGAGAGGTCTAGCCTCCTCGAATATGCGATCAGATACATCAGAGATCGCATAGGATCGGCCCGACGACGCCGCCGGGCCACGACCCGGAGGTGACTCCTTTGAGCGGCCAAACCACATCGTTGGACGACCAATTCCGCCAGCCAGACGAACAACCCGCCAAGCGCTCAATGCTGCCGCATGCCCCTGCGACTAGCTGGTGGATTCTTCTCATTACCACTCTTGCCATTCTCATGACGGCCATCGACGGGGGCATTCTTCCCGCGGTGCTCCCCGCGATCATCGACGAGTTCGGACTCACAAACGCCGAAGCCGGCCTGATCAACTCCGTCTTCTTTGGTGGCACCATTGTCGGCGCCATCTTCTTCGGCTGGATCGCCGACCGCATCGGATCGGGCTACCGGCGCACCTGGACCTGGATCATCGCGATGGCCCTGGGCACGATCGGCGGTGCCCTGACCTACGGATTCTCCGGCGTGTTCTTGTCCTTCCTGCTGCTGCGCATTCCGATGGGCATCAGCCGCGGCGGTTCTGAGCCCGTCAACGTCGCCCTGGTCGGCGAATGGTGGCCCCGCGAGCACCGCGGCTTCGCCGTCGGCGTCCACCACACCGGATTCCCGCTCGGCCAGTTCGCCACCGGCGCCCTGATCGCGCTGGTTCTCGGTGTGAGCGGATGGCGCGAGGCCTTCCTCGTGATCCCGCTGATCGGCATTCCGATCATGATCGCCCAAGCGATCATCGGCACCAAGAAGCACCAACAGAAGGTCTACGACTGGATCGACGACCACGGCATGACCCGGCCGACCCACGAGCTGTCGGTGAAATCGCCCGGCAACCTGATCGAGCCCGTCAAGCAGGTGCTGAAGAGTCGCAACGCCCTGCTGTGCATGGCGCTGATCTTCCTCTTCCTTTGGGCCGAGACCGGTGCCGTTACGTTCCTGACTACGCAGTTGACCCAGCACGGTATCTCGTTGACCGAGGCCGCACTGGTCTCCGGCGCTTCCGGCCTGACCGGCTGGATCGGCCAGGTCGGGTGGGGTTGGGCCTCCGACCACACCGGCCGAAAGTTCGCGCTGCGCTTCCTGGTTATCGGCTGGGCCATCATGGTGCTGTGCTTCATCCCGCTGAGCTCGCTGACGATGGCATGGATCGTGCTGATCCTGTGGGGTCTGGTGCGCAATGCTCCGTTCCCGGTGGTGTACGCGCTGCTGATCGATTCACTACCGCGTTCGGCCGGTACGGCCATGGGCCTGATGATCGGCCTGGCGCTGGGCGTGTCCGGTGTCTTCGCGGCCGCGGTGCAAGGCTTTGTTATCGATCACTTCGGCTTCACTGCCCACTACATCATGTTGGCTATCATCTGCCTCATCGGACTGATTCCGCTGGCGGGCATTCGTGAAACTGTTCCTGAGGACGGCAATTGGAAGGAAGCCACTGCTGATGACGAAGTTCTCTGAGCTGATCGAGCCGGGAGTCGAGTTCAAGACTCTTGGCGAAGGAATGAGCTGGACCGAGGGACCCTTGTGGCTGGCAGATCGTCAGTCCTGCATATTCAGTGATATCCGCAACAATGCGATCATGGCGTGGTCGGAGCCCAAGCAGACTATGTCTGTTTTCGCGAACAATGTCGAGTTCACCAATGGGCGCGCGATCGACGGCAACGGCGACATTATCGAATGCAGCCATGGACGCCGCGCCGTGCAGCGCCGCAGCGCGAGCACAGGCGAGGTCACTGTTCTCGTGGACCATTTCGCCGGTGTCTCGCTGAACTCTCCCAACGATGTCGTGGTCGCCAGCGATGGCGCGATCTGGTTTTCCGATCCGGCCTATGGCATCGAATTGGCTGGCGAGGGACATCCCGGCGTGCGCGAATACGGCGACCGCTGGATCTTCCGCTTCGATGAGTTGACCGGGCAGATCTGGCCGGTCGTGACCGATGTCATCGCCCCGAATGGGCTGGCATTCTCGCCGGACGAGTCGGTGCTGTACGTCTGCGATTCGTCGAATTCGGGAGGCGAAGATGGCCCGGGACGACATATCCGCGCCTACGACGTCATCGACGGACGCTTGGCCAAGTGGGGACGCACGATCATCGAGATCGACAACGAGGTACCCGACGGCATCAAGGTCGACCGTGACGGCCGCATCTGGTCGTCGGCAGGCGACGGTGTGCGCATCTTCGAACCCGATGGCACCGAGATCGGGCGCATCTTCACGCCGGTGCGTGTCGCCAACCTGTGCTGGGGCGGCGCGGACGGCCAGACGCTGTACATGTGCGCGACCGACAAGCTGCTGAGCATCCGGACGACCACCACGGACGCCACCTGGGCGCGCCGCGCCTGATCGCTTCGGACGCTGATCGCCGTTCTGAGCCGGCCGGTCGGTCCCCGGCAGGATCTTGGGTAGGGTTATCCGCAACCCCTGCGGATAAACCTACCCAAGGTCGGGGTGGCTAGGCGATTGACAAGAATGCCGCCCGTTCAGGCCCAGCTTTTCGCCACCAGATTGACGCTCAGATCCCCATCCACGCGCTGGGCATCCATGACGACGATGCCGGTGTTGGGAACGAACCCCATTTGCGCGCCGAAGAAGTCGGTCAGGGTCAGCCGCATCAAGGTGCCGTGGGTCGCGGCGATCACCTGCGCCTCCGGGAACTGGTCGACGAGTGTCGAGACACAGTAGCGTCCGCGCTCGACCACCAGGGACTTCGGCTCGGCGCCGGGGATCAGCTCGCGGGCGGCGAATTCGTCGACTTCGGCCATCTTCGGCCACAGCTCGAGGCATTGCTCGAACGTCAGGCCCTCTGCTGCCGCCCAGTCCCGCTCGGTCAGGCTGGGCAGCGGTATCCGCTTGTCAACCGACAGCGTGTCGGCGATGATCGCGGCGGTCTCTGCAGCCCTTGACAAGGGCGAATGGCGCACGAAATCCCACTGCGCGTCCGGCAGGTTGTCGAGAAACCACGAGGCTGCTCGTCCGGCCTGGGCGCGCCCGAAGTCGTTGAGGGCGATGTCGGACGACCCCTGAAACCGGTCGGTCGCATTCCACGGGGTCTGGCCATGTCGCACAAACGCGATGCGGGTCACCGGGTACCTGCTTTCGTTGTCATTGAAGGTGAATCAAGCCACCGCCGATGTTCCCAGCGGTGTAGTCCTCGGGTGCCGGATGGCAAGGGAAGTTGCCAGCGGCAAGCGCCCCATGGGGGCTCGGCCCAGCGGCCTCGTCCGACAGCCACACCAGCACATCAGTCACGACGGTAGATGTCTCGGGTGTAGACCTTGTCCTCCACATCGCGGAGCTCGTCGACGACGCGGTTGGACACGATCACGTCCGAGCGGCGCTTGAACTCGTCCAGATCGCGCACGACCTCGGAGCGGTAAAACTCGTTGTCATGGAGATACGGCTCGTACACAATCACCGGGACGCCCTTGGCCTTGATGCGTTTCATCACGCCCTGCACCGAGGACGCGCGGAAGTTGTCGGAGCCGGCCTTCATCGTCAGCCGGTAGATGCCCACCACGTGGGGGCTGCGGCGCAAGATGTCGTCGGCGATGAAGTCCTTGCGCGTCCGGTTGGCGTCCACGACCGCGGCGATGAGGTTCTGCGGCACCTCGGAATAGTTCGCCAGCAGCTGTTTGGTGTCTTTCGGCAGGCAGTATCCGCCGTAGCCGAATGAGGGATTGTTGTAGTGGGAGCCGATCCGGGGATCGAGCCCGACGCCCTCGATGATCTGCCCGGTGTTCAGCCCGCGGGTGGCCGCGTAGGTGTCGAGCTCGTTGAAGTACGCCACCCGCAGCGCCAGATAGGTGTTGGAGAACAGCTTGATCGCCTCGGCCTCGGTCGCGTCGGTCAGCAGCACTGGTGCGTTGTGTTCGACCGTGCCTTCGAGCAGCAGATCGGCGAACAGCCGGCCGGCCTCGCCGCGGTCGCCGACCACGATCCGTGACGGGTGCAGGTTGTCGTACAGCGCGCGCCCCTCGCGCAGGAACTCCGGCGAGAAGATGATCGACCCCTTCGGGTGCCGGGCCCGCATCCGTTCGGTGAATCCGACCGGTACCGTCGACTTGATGACGATGGTCGCCGCGGGGTTGACCACCAGCGCGTCGGCGATGGTGGACTCGACCGAGCAGGTGTTGAAGAAGTTCGCGACCGGGTCGTAGTCGGTGGGGGTGGCCACTACGACGAACTGGGCGTCCTGGTAGGCCGAGGGTGCATCGGTCGTCGCCTCGAGTGACAGGGGGACATTCGCGAGATAGTCCTCAAGCTCCGCGTCCTCGATCGGCGACTTGCGGGCATTGATCAGTTGGACCTTCGAGGCGTTGATATCGACGGCGACCACATCGTGGTGCTGCGCCAGAATCACAGCGTTCGACAGGCCGACATAGCCGGTACCGACGACAACGATCTTCACACTGACTCCTTCGGCTCACTCGGCGCCGAATGCGCCGGGAGGGGCTGCCTGTTCAGCAGACTACTGGACGACGCGAGCCGGCTGCGATGGTGCCCGCCAGCCGCCGCCGAGTTCAGCGGCTCGAGCGCGGGGAGTCTGATGGTGCCCGTGGTCCACGCGCTGAGCTGGCTCACGGCGTCTTGCCGAGGCGGCTCACAACTGAGTCCTACCCCTCACAGGGACGTATAGAACGTCTCCAGATCGTCGGCGCGCAGGGCCTGCTGCAGTTCGCCCAGCTTGGTCTGATCGACCAGGACGATCGACTGGCCGTCCGCTGTGGTGTCGAAACCGGCGGTGGGCAGCTGGAACGACTTGATGTCGTCCGGCCGGAAGCTGCGCAGCTGCCAGCCCAGATCGACGATCTCATTGTTCGTCAGTCCGGAATCGACGGTGAAGTTGGAGCCGAGGGTGCCGACCGCTTCACGGAAGGCGCCCGGGTCGCTCAGCACGCCGCGGGATGCCAGCTTCATGAGCACTGCCTTGATGACGTCGCGCTGCCGCTCGGCGCGGCTGAAATCTCCCCCGGACAGGTCGTAGCGCTCGCGCACGTAGGCCAGCGCCGAATCGCCGGTCAGTGTGACGTTGCCGACGGGGAAGTTGTACCCGCCGTTGCTGGACTCTTCCTTGTTGAAGACCGTCACTCCGCCGACCGCATCGATGACGTTGACGAAGCCATCGAAGTCGATGATCGCGGTGTGGTCGATGGGGACGTTGAGCATGCCCTCCACGGTCTCGATGGCCAGCGGCACCCCACCCCACGAATAGGCGGCGTTCACCTTGGCCATCCCGTAACCCGGCACCGAGACATAGGAGTCGCGCGGAATGCTCATCAGGTAGACGTTCTTGCGGTCCCCGGAGATGTGCAGCAGCTGCAGCACGTCCGAGCGTCCGCGCTCGTCACCGCGGGTATCCGAACCCATCAGGAGAATATTGAGGGGGGCTTTGGATTGGTCTTCGGGCTCAACGGCAGATGGACGCTGACCCGTGGGCATCAGGCCCGGGTCGCGCTGCACCTCGTTGAGGGCGTTGAGGGCCGACACTCCGTAGTAGATGGCGATTCCGGCGGCGCCCAGCAACAGCGCGCCCAGCACTGCGACCACCGTCACCAGCAGCCAACGGTTGCGGCGCTTCTCGTACTTCGGCACGTACGGTGTCTCCGGCGCGGAGGACCCGGTGCCTTCACCGGGGCTGGACAGCGGCTCGTCCGTCATGAATCTCGACCTTCCTGACCGGGTGGGCATTGAGGGCAGTCTACGTGGACGCCGCAGTCGGCCGATCGTCCGGCCCCCGCCAGTCCCTCGCCCGAGGTCGGGGCAGTTCCCGCGCCGGAAATCTGAAGATGCGCCCGATATATCGGGCGCATCTTCAGATTTGGGGCGCAAGAAGCCCGCGCTGTTGCGCAGCGGGCTCCCAACCCGCGGAGGGCACAGCCGCCCGCGGAGGGTGCGGCCACCGGCAGAGGGCACAGCGCGACCTCCGCGCCGTCGCGTTGTGCCCGACTTGGGTCTGGTTGTCTGCAGGCCCCGCGGATAACCCGACCCAAGATCAGCGGGTGCGGGGGATTTCCTGCCGCAGCCGGGGTCTGGAGGCGGATTTCGGGGTCGGAGACGGCACAACGAGGCGGCTTCTCGGTTCGCGCAAGTCGAGGCCGCGGAATGCGTCCTTGGATCAAGGGGCCGGCCGTGCAATCCTGGCGACATGTGCCGAAACATTCGACCCTTGTACAACTTCGAGCCGCACGCCACGTCCGACGAGGTATACGACGCAGCCCTCCAGTTCGTGCGCAAGGTGAGTGGAATGAACAAGCCGTCCGCGCGCAACCAGGAGGCGTTCGACCGGGCCGTCGCGGAGATCGCTCACACCACCCAGCACCTGCTGGACGACTTGGTCACCGCCGCGCCAGCGAAGAACCGCGAGGTCGAGGCGGCAAAGGCGCGGGAACGCAGCGCGAAGCGGTTCGCCGCCGAAGCCGCTTCCTAGCCGACCACAGCGCCGGGCAGTAACGTCCCTGGCCCTTGCCTAGCGCAGGGCCATCACGCCGCGGCGGCGTCCAGCTGTTCGGTCCAAGCGAGGACATCGCGTGGGATCCGGCCACTGCTCGCGGCACGCATGTGTCCCATGCCCTCGTACCAGATCAGCGTGCAATTCGGGATCAGCCCGGCAGTCTCGGCGACGTCGTCCGGCGAGAAGAAGCGATCCTGATCGCCGCACAGCATCAGCACCGACGCCGTGATCTTGCCCAGCTCGGGGCGGGCATCGAACGTGACCTCTGCCTCGGCCTCTACGATCAAATCCCCGGGCGGAGTCTCGGGGTGCGCGAGGAAGCGTCCGACCAGTGGGCCGAGTCGTCGGCGGAGGTTGGCCATCTCGTCGCCGGGCGTGATGTACTCAAGGAAGGCCGCGCCGGCATCGTCGTAACGACCCTCCGCCTGCGCCCGCGCCATGTCGAGATCCACTTCGACACCCCATCCAGTGATCGTCCCAGCCGCGACAGCCAGCACTAGTCGGTCGGTCAGGGAGGGGTGATTGGCGGCCAGATACAGCGCGATCATCCCGCCGTAGGACTCGCCGATCACGAGATCCACGTGCCCACCCAGTTCGTCGCGGACGAACTGCGCATAGTCGTCGGCCATCTCTGCGACGGTGTGGCCGACCGGCATATGGCGTCGTCGGATCACATTCCATACGGTGTATCCGGCATCCACGTAGGGCGCGAACATCATCGACCGCAGCTTGCCCATCAACCCGGTGGATATCTCACTACCCGGCCCGCCGGGGATGAACAAAATCGTCCGCGCGCCGTCGCCGAGCACCTCGTAACCCATGCCGTTGGCCGCGACGCCCACACGGTGCGGCGGGGTCTCGGCGGCCCGCTTCCGCGCAATGATGGCGGCGACTGTACCTCCAACCAACGCAGCCGTGCCCAGCGCCCACGCGGCGCGTCGTCTGGGCGTCCAATTCCTAGGCTTGGTCATGGCATGCTCCCGGTACGTGGTCCTGCTTCCAGAGTAGGCACCGCGCGGCGACCCTCGTCCCGGCGACCGATTCGCCGGAACCTCCAGACGCACCTGATCGACCGTCCCGAGGCTCACTGGAAGACCCGGTCACCAACTCGCAAGGCCCCCTCAGGCGCACCCCAGGGAGCAGGAGTCGTAGGCACCGAGGCGCACCAGAAATGCCCGGTGACCGACTCTCAGGCGCATCCCAGGGAGCAGGAGTCGCAGCCAAAGTCACACGCACCGAGGCAAACCGGATCACCCGGTGACCGGCTTTCATGCACCCTCAGGCGCACCCCAGGGAGCAAGAGTCGCAGCCCAAGTCGCAGGCACCGAGGCTGACGGTGTCGATGTCCGGCAGCGCGACGAAGCGGGTGTCGGTCAGCGAGAAGGTCTGGCACACCTCACCACTGTCGATGGTCACCTGGTCACCGTCGAAGAAGATCTCGATCGCCAGCTTGACGGGGATGTCCCTGGCGAGGGCGAGGCAAGTTCGTGAGGAGATGCGGTGCGTATCGGACGATTCGCTCGCGATGATGATGTCGCCCGAGGTGGCCACGTGGGTCAGCCGGCCGGCCTCGTCGAAGCGGACGGAGTTCTGGTCGCCGGCCATGGTGAGGGCGTCCACGTCATAGGCCTGGACGAAGCCGATGGGCGTCCGGATCGCGATCGGCATGGCCGGTTCGAACGAAGCCAGCGCGCCGCTGCGATGCAGCCGCAGACCCGCGCGCGCCGGGAAGATGCCGGCCGGGGTCGTGAGCTTGACGGTCTCGCCCGACCACAGGGTGAGGCTCTTGACCTCGCCGGTGGGGTAGAAGCGCACGTTGATGATCTTGGCGGTGACTTGGCCGAACGAGAACGAGAACGTGAAGGGCCTGGCCAGCTTCAGCTCTTCGGCCTCGGTCCATCCGAAACCAATGTGTCCGTTCAGCGGGAAGACTCCGTCCAGCTGACCGTCCTCGTAGAAGGTGACCAGCTCGGCGGGGATGGCGCCGAGGGGGGTGGGAATGAGGGTCTGGCTCTCCAGATTGATGACGCGGATCGCTCCGGAGGGGTAGAAGGACATCGACTTGGCGTCCTTGGTTCGGACGTCCGGCTCGGTGTAGTGCGGGATGAGATCCCCGCAGCTGGTGGGCACGACATTCAGCTTGTCGAGCTTGCACTCGGCCATGACCCCGTCCGGGTAGTCGCTGTGCTGGGTGACGCCGCGGAGTTCGATGCGTGTGGCGGTGAGCATTCAAGGTCCCTTTCCTGGCGTCAGCGATCCGGAGCGTTGCAGTGGTGCATCTGCCTGCTCTGATCTGCTGACCGATCCTCGGGTGTGTTGGACGGCGTGGCCGCGCTTCCACCGGTTACGCCGTCCACGCTAGGGCGGCGCCGATCCGCGAGAGTCCTTGTCCCATGGACTTCAAGAGGTTGTAACAAGCTAGATACCTGGGCGGAACGGTCGAGCCCGTGAGACCGCCCGGAAACCTTGGCTGTCACGCGAGTCTCTGCACTGAATATCTTGGGCTGTGCGATCGAGCCTGCGGAGCCATCCCGCCCCCAAGGACGATGATCCACCCCAAGGACGACGGTCAAGCCCGCTCAGTAGAGCCCCCTAGAGTGGTGTAGCCCCCACAGTGGCCGTGGCCGTCGATGACGGCAGGGCGGTCACCGTGGGATCCTTCGAGTTCACCTACCAAAGCTCTCTCAAAGGAAATCAACCACGATGACCGCTCCTCACATTGTCGACCCCGCCCGCGTGCTGGGCAACCTGCTGACCGAAGCCTCTCCGGACATGATGCGCCAGCTGCTGCAGAACATGATCAACGCCCTCCTCTCGGCCGATGCCGACGCCGTGTGCGGCGCCGAATGGGGACAGCCCTCAACCGAGCGGGTCGCGCAGCGCAACGGCTACCGCCACCGCCCGCTGGACACCCGCGTCGGCACCATCGACGTGGCCGTCCCGAAGCTGCGCTCCGGCAGCTACTTTCCCGAGTGGCTGCTGGAGCGCCGCAAACGAGCCGAAGCGGCCCTGATCACGGTGATCGCTGACTGCTACCTCGCCGGCGTCAGTACTCGTCGGATGGACAAACTCGTCAAGACCCTGGGCATCGACGGCCTGTCGAAGTCACAGGTCTCACGCATGGCCGCCGACCTCGACGAACACGTAGCGCAGTTCCGGCACCGCCCCCTGGGCGAGGCCGGGCCGTTCACGTTTGTTGCAGCTGACGCGTTGACGATGAAGGTCCGCGAAGGCGGACGCGTGATCAACGCCGTGGTCCTCGTCGCCACCGGCGTCAACGGCGACGGACACCGCGAGGTCCTGGGCCTGCAGGTCGTCACCTCCGAGACCAAACCGGCGTGGAACACGTTCTTCGCCGATCTGGTGGCCCGCGGCCTTGCGGGGGTCCGACTGGTCACCAGCGATGCCCACGCCGGGCTGGTGGAGGCGATCGCGGCGAACCTGCCTGGCGCGTCCTGGCAGCGCTGCCGAACCCACTACGCCGCGAACCTGATGTCCGTGACCCCGAAGAGCATGTGGCCCGCGGTCAAAGCGATGCTCCATTCGGTCTATGACCAACCCGACAAAAAGTCGGTCCAGGCGCAGTTCGACCGTCTGCTCGACTACACCGCCGAGAAGCTACCCGAGGTTGCAGAGCACCTCGAAGCCGCCCGGGCAGACGTGCTCGCGTTCACCGGCTTCCCCAAGGACGTGTGGACCCAGATCTGGTCGAACAACCCCGCCGAACGCCTGAACCGTGAGATCCGCCGCCGCACCGACGCGGTCGGGATCTTCCCCAACCGGGAAGCGATCATCCGCCTCGTCGGCGCTGTCTTGGCCGAGCAGACCGATGAGTGGGCAGAAGGGCGCCGCTACCTCGGCCTCGACGTCCTCGCACGATGCCGACTCAGCACCATCACCAACGCCGTTGAGGAGGTGACCGAACCCCTCGCCCTCACCGCCTAGACGAAGGAACCGCTACACCACTCCACTGGACTTGACCCTGCGTGGACGTGTTTGGCTGTGCACTCGTCCGTGGATCATCTGTATGAATTCTGGCCGGTGACGTTGGTCAGCGGGCTGGTTGTTGGGTTGGCGGGGGACGTTAGCCCAGTCAACTAGCAGGAATGAGGCGCTCTCCGCCGCTGACGCGTACTCTGAGTCCATGGAGATCGCTGGCATGCCGGATGGATCGGCTGTCATCTTCGCGGACATTGAGGCACCTGCAGATGTGGTCGACGCCCCCCAGAATGCGGATGGAGTTCTCGGCCTTCCCGTGGAGGTCGCCACCTGGTTGGTCGATGTCGTGGCGGCCGGGGTGACGTTCGATGTGCTCAAGTTGATCATGGCCACGCTGATCCGGCGAGGCTGGCGAAAGTCATCTGCGTCGGCCACGGCAGAATCCGTCACTCGAGCGATCAACCTCTACCTTCGTTCCTGCGGGTATGTCGACATCGTGTTCCTCGAAGTGAGGCTGGTTTCTGGGCACGGGTGGGCCCTGAACGGAACGGCCAACGGTGTGTTGTTCCAAGGTCTGACCGATGAAACCGGCAGCATCATCCATGTCCGCGTCCAGTGATTCCGCGCCCACGCCCGCCGAGCTTGGCGCGGTTCAGATGGCATTGATCCGGCTGGACGAGATCTGTGAAACCGAACCTCAAAAAGTCATCAATGACACCGAAGAGCTTCTCCGAGTGTGTGCTTCTTGGACCCGAAGCGATGCGTACGCCTGGGTGCTAGCCCTGCGAGCCAAGGCTTTCCGATTCCTCGACAGACTTACCGCCGTGCTGGAGGCCGCCAGCATTGCGCTGAGGTCAATTGATGGGGACGCGTCGTCCGTCGCCGCGCATCTGCATCTTGAGTCTGGCATGGCGCTGAATCAATTCGGGCTTGCGCGTGAGGCTGTGGGCCATCTGCAGGATGCGGAGAGGATCTTCGCGCGCGCCGGAGACGATGCCGGTCGAGCGTGGGTCTTGGTCTCTCTTGCAGAGGCATATGCGGACGGCGGCGGAAGCGAGGACCCAGAACCTATCGCCAGACTCGCAATCGAGCTCGCTCAACAGTCGGGCGATGGGCGGGCTGAGCGTCGAGGATGGAAGCAACTCGCGGTGATATGCAGGTATCGGGGCCGGCCGGTCGACGCCCTCGAGGCAATCGGTCACGCGCTGGCAGGAAACGTCTTACCGCATGCCCGCGCCAACTATCTGCTGGAACTCGGACATCTTGAGGCATGGCTGGGCCACTATGCCGTCTCCGACGATGCGTACCAAGAAGCAGCCGTCATCTACGCTGAATACGGTGATCAACTTGGCCAGGCGAATATCGAACGCGCCCTGGCGAGCAATGCCTTGATCCTCGGACGCAATGCACAAGGTCGGACCCGATTGGACCGGGCCGCCGGACTCTACCGCCAGATCGGCAACCGAACTGGTCTCGGCTACGTACTTCGAGATCGTTGCCTGGTGCGCCTCACCGAGGGCGACAAGCAAGGGGCGGTCGAAGACGTTGAGGAGGCATTGGGGTGCTTTCGCGACGGGCCCGGGGTAATCGGTCTGGCCGGCACACTGCGAACCGCTGCCAAGATCCGCCAGCTTGTCGGGGACATCAAGGGGAGCCGGGAGGCGTTTGGGGAAGCCGAAGCGCTGACGCAAGACTCAGATAATCCTCTCGCCGAAGCAGGGCTCCAGCTGCTTCTCGCGGAGATCGGGGGGACTCTGGATGCGCGGCTCGCTGCTGGGATGAAGGCGGCAGGCCTTTACAAGAAGATGGGTATTCAAGACGGCGAAGCCTACGCTCTTTCGCACATTGCCGGGCTTCACGCGGGCGAGGGTCGAGTTGATGACGCCGTTGTGGTTCTGCGCGAGAGCCAGCGGGTGTTGCGCACTGCACGCGCTCAGGTACTGGACCCGGGTCGCCGCGGAGATCACGATTTCGCCCTTCGTGATGTCACGACCAACCTACTAACAGCTTCGCAGCGTTTGGGGGATGCGGGGCGCGACGTATTCGCCGACCTTGTTCTTGATGAGGCCCCGCTTGGCCTGCGTCGCGCCGTCAGCGATCAGCAAGTCAGCGCAGCGACCAGAGACTTCATCGCACGCATCCAGGGGATCTCGCGTTGCTCCGACGACTTGGCGTTCCCAAGGACGCATCTCCTGCAGCGACTTGGATCCAGCATCGCCTCCGTCGATCTTGAGGAGGGACCTGCTTGGTGTGGGTTCAACGACTTCGCTGCAGCCCATCCTCGTGACGCGATCCTCGCTGTCGCGTCACCAACAAGGAACCACGCGCTGCCTGTGGTCTGGAAGCTTCCGGGGAGCGAGCCTGAGGTCCAGCTCGTCGGACTGGATAGCGAGGACGTTTCGCAGATCAATGCACTCAGTCATGCATTCGACGCGGCCCGGACGGACATCTTGTGGAGACCCGAGCTACTCGAATGGCAGTCCCGTCTTGCGGGTGTGCTGGTGCCACGGCCCGTCCAGACCTGGTTGGTCGGTTCGGGGCCGCGGTCGATCTCCGTGCTTCTGCCGCCTGTCTTGACGCATGTCCCGATCGAAGCACTGCTCCTGGATGATCAACCTATCGGCGTGAGAGCAGCGATCACCAGGATTGTTGTGCCCACGGCGACCAGGCTTGTGGAGCAGCTTGGCGAGACGGTGGCCTATTTCGATCCGGGCCTGGAGTGGAGCAGCGAGCGGCAGGTGCTGGCGAATGTGTATCAGGATGCCGAGGACTTCCGCGCAGAGCTAGGGCCCGGTCAGCTGATCATTGCCGCTTGCCATGGGGAGTCGGCGCTGCGTGCTGAGGGCTCTTTGGTTGCCGCTTCCGGAGAGCGGGTCCTCGACGCTATCGATCTGCTTGCGCAGCCGCTGTCGAATAGTGTGCTGGTGCTGGAGGCCTGTTTCGCGGGACGATACATGGGACCGCGGACGGGAGAGCCGCTGAACCTCGCAACCGTGAGCCTGCTGTCCGGGGCGGCGTCCGTGGTGGCGGGGCTGTTCGCGATACCAGCGAGTGATCGATGTACCGGCGTCATCGTGGCAGAGCTGGTAGCCACGCTCTTGGAGGGTTACCCTGCGGCGGAGGCTCTCCGCCGTGCGCGAGAGCGCTACTGGCGCGCGCGCCCAGAGGTAGTAGGGGTTCCTGGAAAGCCGGGCATGACTATGTGCAGTTCCGCGCCATGGGCCTGGGCTGGGTTGTGTGCCTATTCGCGATGACGTTGCAGGCTATCGATGGACGCTCATCCGGGGACGTTGCGGCGGGGACTGACGTGCGTGACTTGGCATTGCGGCTGATGGGTCAGCCGGGGAGCGGGCTTGCTTGTTGTTGATCTGCTGGTGCACGGCGACAGTCGTGGCTGGTTCAAGGAGAACTGGCAGCGGGCCAAGATGGTTGCCCTCGGGCTGCCGGATTTTCGGCCGGTTCAGCAGAATATGTCGTTCAACGCCGAGGCAGGGGTGACCCGTGGACTTCATGCCGAACCGTGGGACAAGTTGATCAGCCTGGCCAAGGGCCGCATCTTTGGTGCGCGGGTTGATCCGCGGCCGGGGAGACGTCTGGGGCGTCGTTCACTCTTGAGATGGGGAGAAGGCGGTCTTTGTGCCGCGAGGTGTCGCCAACGGTTACCAAGTGCTTGAACCAGATACGGCGTATTCCTATCTGGTCAATGAGCACTGGTCGCCACAGGCTCGGGCTTCTTACGCCTATCTGAATCTCGCTGACGAGACTGTTGGTATTGACTGGCCGATTCCGCTGTCGGAGGCGATCTTGTCTGATGCGGATCTTGCGCACCCGCGTTTGGCAGCGGTGGCTCCGATGCAGCCACGCCGGACGGTGATTGTGGGGGCGGGTGGTCAGCTTGGCCGGGCATTGCGTGAAGCGCTGCCGGGCACCTCACTTCGTCCTGGCCACTGGGACCGGCATCACGGTGCGGAAGTTCATTGAGATTGCATTCAGTCACGCGGGGCTGAACTGGGAAGATCACGTGCGTTTCGACGAGCGCTATCTGCGTCCCACTGAGGTGGATGCTCTGATCGGTGATCCGTCCAAGGCCAATGATCTGCTGGGCTGGAAGGCGACGATTCACGGTCCGGAGTTGGCGAGGCTGATGGTCGATGCTGACATTGAGGCGTTGAAGCATGCGGGGTCTGCGTGGATTGACAGGGTTTCACTTCCCTCTTGGCAGGTGGCTGCATAATGACGACCGATTCCGTGACATACACGCCTGAAGAACTCGACCGGGACGCCACGTTCTACGTGGCCGGGCATCGCGGGCTGGTAGGTTCCGCGATCTGGCGCAGGCTCGCGCGTGCCGGGTTCAACAACCTGGTGGGCCGGACGTCCAAAGAGCTTGATCTGAAGCAGCGTGAGAACGTGTTTGAGTTCTTCGCTGCTACGAAACCGCGCTATGTGGTGCTTGCGGCCGCGAAGGTGGGCGGCATTCTGGCGAACAGCACGTACCCGGTTGACTTCCTGTCGGACAATCTGCGCATCCAGTTGAATGTGCTGGATGCGGCGTTGGCCAACGACGTGGAGCGGGTGTTGTTCCTCGGGTCGTCGTGCATCTACCCGAAGTTCGCTGAGCAGCCGATTCGTGAAGATGCTCTGCTGACTGGCTATCTGGAGCCGACGAATGATGCGTATGCGATTGCGAAGATCGCGGGCATCTTGCAGGTGCAGGCGGTGCGTCGGCAGTACGGGCTGCCGTGGATCAGTGCGATGCCGACCAATCTGTATGGCCCGAATGACAACTTCTCGCCCAAGGGGTCGCATGTGCTGCCGGCGTTGATTCGCCGTTACGACGAGGCAGCGCGTAGCGGTGCGGAGTCGGTGACGAATTGGGGGACCGGCACGCCGCGGCGTGAGTTCCTGCATTCCGATGACATGGCGGATGCGTGCTTCTATCTGATGGAGCATTACGACGGCCCGCAGCAGGTCAACGTTGGTACCGGAAGTGACGTGACTATCCGTGAGATCGCTGAGACGATCGCGCAGGTCACGGGCTTCACGGGGGAGACCTTGTGGGATACGAGCAAGCCTGATGGGACTCCGCAGAAGCTGCTGGATGTGTCCAAGCTGAAGAACGAGGGCTGGACTGCCCAGATCTCCTTGGAGGAGGGCGTTCGGCGCACGGTGGACTGGTATCACGAGCACATCTTCGACATTCGGCAGTAGCTCGCGGGGGTGAGGAGTGCTCTCTTGAGGCCTTCCTTGAACCAATCGGCTCTTTCGGCGATCGCGTCACAGCTACGACGAACTCTTGGCGACTGTCGTTGGTCACGGGACGCAGGCGATGGCGCTGCACTCACTGTGGGCTCAGCTAGCTGTCCACCCAGTTGCGAAGCATTTCTACCGCAACCCTATGCCAGCCATCTGCTGCCGTCAGAGACTCGTCAACGCAAGCGCCCGCAACAAACCTCAGTCGAAAGCCGACTTGCTGTGCGGTGCAAGGGCCTCAGCGCGATACCCTTGATGATCTGCACCCTGCTGGTTGTCGCCGACACTAGTGATTCGTTCTGTCAGATCCGGTGTTCCAGTAGACCAAGAAGATAGGTTCCGTAGCCGGAGCTCTTGAGCCGTTCTGCCCGGGCCCGCAGATCCTGGCTTGAGAGGAAGCCTTTCCGCCACGCAACTTCCTCAGGGCATCCGATCTGTAGGCCTTGTCGTGCCTGGATGGTGCGCACGAAGTTGTTCGCGTCGTTCAGCGCATCAAATGTGCCCGTGTCTAGCCATGCCGTGCCGCGAGGGAGAACCTCGACATGCAGGCGTCCTTGGTTCATGTAGGCGCGGTTGACATCCGTGATCTCGTACTCGCCGCGTGGAGAAGGCGTGAGGGCGCTGGCGATCTCGACCACTTGCTCGTCATAGAAGTAGAGCCCTGGAATCGCATAGTTTGAACGCGGGCTCTTTGGTTTCTCTTCAAGAGAGACAGCACGATGATCCTGATCGAACTCGACGACGCCGTAGGCAGTCGGATTGGCAACCCAATAGGCGAAGACTGCTGCACCGTCCACGTCGCGGTATTTGGTCAGTTGCTGGCCGAGCCCAGGTCCGTAGAAGATGTTGTCTCCGAGAACAAGCGCGCTCTTGTGTCCGCTCACGAAGTCAGCACCGATAGTGAAGGCCTGCGCTAGGCCCTTGGGCTCGGGCTGCGTGGCATACGTGATGGAGATGCCGAACTGCGAGCCGTCCTGCAGTAGCCGTCGGAAGGCTTCGGCTTCGTGAGGGGTCGTGATCACGAGCACTTCTCTGATGCCGGCGATCATGAGGGTTGACAAGGGGTAGTAGATCATCGGCTTGTCGTAGACAGGCACAAGTTGCTTGGAAGTTGCTTGCGTGATGGGGTGAAGGCGGGTGCCCGCGCCGCCCGCCAGAATGATTCCGCGCATGTGCGTATCCTGTCATACGCTGCGGCGCAGGCTTTGAGGGGCCCTGCGCGGGGCGGGTGCTGGCCGCAGTAAGGCGGCATACTAGTCTGACCGCATGCCAACTACCTACCTCGTCACTGGCGGAGCCGGATTCATCGGCGTCAACTTCGTGCGTCACCTGTTGAGCCACAGCGACGCAGACGTTGTCGTCCTCGACAGGTTGACCTACGCCGGGCGGAGGGAATCGCTTGCTGGGCTGCCCGCGCATCGGGTTCGGCTCGTGGTGGGCGACATCTGCGATGTCGGACTCGTTGATTCGCTGGTGACGACCGCTGACGTGGTCGTCCACTTCGCCGCCGAATCGCACAACGACAACTCACTCCATGACCCGACACCGTTCGTGCAGACGAATCTGGTCGGCACCTTCACCTTGTTGGAGGCTGTGCGGCGCCACGGCGTCCGCTACCACCACGTCTCCACCGACGAGGTGTACGGGGATCTTGAACTGGATGACCCCGAGAAATTCTGCGAAACGACCCCCTATAACCCGAGTTCGCCCTACTCGTCCACCAAGGCCGGTTCGGATCTTCTGGTGCGTGCCTGGGTCCGCAGCTTCGGTGTGCAGGCGACCATCAGCAACTGCTCGAACAACTACGGCCCCTTCCAGCACGTCGAGAAGTTCATTCCGCGCCAGATCACCAACGTGATCGATGGGCAGCGGCCGAAGCTGTACGGCGCTGGTCTGAACGTCCGTGACTGGATTTATGTCGATGACCACAATGCGGCCGTATTAGCGATCATCGAGCGCGGGACGGTGGGGGAGACCTATTTGATCGGTGCGAACGGCGAGAAGGACAACAAGTCGGTGATCGAGGCCATCCTGCGGCTGATGGGTCAGCCGGAGAGCGCCTATGAGCACGTCGTGGACAGGCCGGGTCATGACATGCGTTATGCGATTGACGCGAGCCGGCTGCGGACTGAGCTCGGTTGGGCTCCGCAGTACACCTCCTTCGAGGACGGGCTGGCAGCGACTATCGACTGGTATCGCGCGAACGAGCAGTGGTGGCGTCCGATGAAGGCCGCTACTGAAGCCAAGTACGCGAAGGTGGGTCAGTAGATTCATGAGTGATCTCGCGATTCAGACCACTCCCATCCAGGGCCTGCTCGTTGTCGATCTGCCGGTGCACGGCGACAGTCGCGGCTGGTTCAAGGAGAACTGGCAGCGGGAAAAGATGGTTGCCCTCGGGCTGCCGGATTTTCGGCCGGTTCAGCAGAACATGTCGTTCAACGCCGAGGCAGGGGTGACCCGTGGGCTTCACGCCGAACCGTGGGACAAGTTGATCGGCCTGGCCAGGGGCCGCATCTTTGGTGCGTGGGTTGATCTGCGCCCGGGGGAGACGTTTGGGACGTCCTTCACTCTTGAGATGGGCCCGGAGAAGGCGGTCTTCGTGCCGCGAGGTGTCGCCAACGGTTACCAGGCGCTCGAACCAGATACTGCGTATTCCTATTTGGTCAATGAGCACTGGTCGCCACAGGCTCGGGCTTCGTACACCTATCTGAATCTCGCTGACGAGACGGTTGGTATTGACTGGCCGATTCCGCTGTCGGAGGCGATCTTGTCTGATGCGGATCTTGCGCACCCGCGTTTGGCAGCGGTGGCTCCGATGCAGCCACGCCGGACGGTGATTGTGGGGGCGGGTGGTCAGCTTGGCCTTGCGCTGCGGGACGCTCTGCCGGGTGCTGTTGCGCTGAGTCGTGCGGAGCTTGATATCACCGACCGTGCCGCGGTTCAGTCGTTCGATTGGCAAGGTGTGGGCGTAATCGTCAATGCTGCTGCCTGGACAGCTGTGGATGCTGCTGAAACTGGGGAGGGGCGTCGTGGAGCCTGGGCGGTGAACGTTGATGGGGTTAGGAACCTCGTCGATGTTGCAGCCAGGAACCGCATCACCCTTGTTCAGGTCTCCAGTGACTATGTGTTTGATGGTGTGGCCGAGATGCATGCCGAGGATGAGCCGTTCAGTCCGTTGAGCGTCTATGGGGCAACCAAGGCGGCTGGTGATTCGGTGGTGATGACGCTGCCTGATTATTACGTCGTGCGTACGAGCTGGGTGATTGGCGATGGCAAGAACTTCGTGCGAACGATGGAGAGTCTCGCGGCCAGGGGAGTCTCACCCCGGGTTGTGAACGACCAGTTTGGCCGGCTCACGTTCGCGGCTGACTTGGCTGCTGGGATCGCGCATCTGCTGGCTGTGAGACCTGCGGTCGGCACCTACAACCTGACAAATGATGGACCGGTCACGTCGTGGTTCGAGATCGCGCGTGATGTCTTTGCGCTGTCTGGGCGAGATCCGGCGGATGTCGCTCCGCAGAGCACGGCCGAGTTTGGGGCGGGGAAGGTCGTGGCGCCGCGACCTGTTCATAGTGGGCTGGGGTTGGACAAGATCAAGTCCGTCGGGTTTGTGCCGCGGGATGCGGGTGGGGCGTTGCGGGAGTACCTGGGGGCGTGATTTGGGTCTCCCAGTCACGCGATGACAGCCCAGAGGCTGTTCGCAGTATTCATGGGCCGTGCTGCGGGGTTCGTTGACCTTCTTGCGATCAGATGGATACCCGCGCCGGCCAGGCAACCACGAAACCGCACGTAGATCGTCGACTGGTCGATCGGGGTGTCCGCGGTCCTGCTGTAGAAGACGTGATCACCGCGCTCGGGGGTCGGGTGCGCGGTCACGATGTACGCGTGCAAAGGCGGCGTCAACCTGATCTGCATCCTCGACCTGCTCGGCCACGCCGACGTATTTGCCACTGAGATCTACGCCCGCGCAGACGCAGAAACCAAACGCAAAGCGATCGAGAGCGCCCACCAGCCGCTGACCCCAGACACCTTGCCGGACTGGACCACAGACACGTCGCTGATCGGCTGGCTCGACACCCTGGGACGGTGACACCGGCCGCCAGGATTGTACGACTCTCATCGGGCCGGGGAGCGCGGTCGCGCCATCTACGGCCACGGCCTGTGCAGATTTGCACCATTAACTGTACAGTCCCGTGCAGTGCAGGTGACTCTCATCGGACGGGGGGGAGCAGCGCTTCACACTCCAGCGGCGATGCTCCGGGAGCTGCACACGCTTGCATACGCGTTCGCACTTCATGATCAACTCGCGCAAGCCGGTGGTAGAGGTCTAGTCTGCTCGTGGGTTATCAGGCGGGGGACAACGAGACCACTTCCCATCATTCACTTGACCCCCGAGGACGCGCCCGTCGAAGAGAGGCTAATGGTGTTTGCCCAGAGGATGAGTGACAGCCGGTTTGAGGCCTTAGCGGCTCTGCCTGACGATGACGGTCGAAAAGTAGAATGACGTCCCCGTGGTCGCTTCGCCGCGTGCGTGGTGCTAAGTGGTACTTGTCTCCGCGATCCGTTCGCGATCAATCGCAGCGAGCGCATGGCTGTTTGCGGTCGGCATAGTCAGTTCCTGCGGCTATCGCGCTGTGCCAGAGTTGAGAAGACGGTGACCGTGAGGAAGCTTGATGAACGCCTCCACCATTTCGGGTGAACTTCGGTGAGTCTCCGGAGAGTCAACACGAATGTGCTGGTCGGACAGCATAGCTTTGCCACGAGAGAAGAGGAGAGGTGTCAAAATACTGCCCGCAGGTCGGGGGAACACAAAGATGTCAGAGACTGACGCTACGGTTCGAGTCATGGAACGAGGAGGGGACGAAGAGATGACAGTTGCATGCCCTGATCGCGATCTGGAACGGGCGAGGCGTATGGCGAAGGCTGCGCTTGCCAACGGTCCAATCAATCGCGGGGAGTTGATTGACGAAGTTGCTCGTTCAGGGCCCTACTATCGAGATACAGTCAAGGTGGCGTTGGCCTCACTCGACTTGGTTGAGAAGCCAGATGGCCGAGTTCGCCTCCGCCGCAAGAATCGCAAGAGAAGGCTCTGATGCGGAATGCCAAGCCCTGCCGCACAGCGGCCAGCCGACGCACCTAGAGCCAACGCATCCAGAGCCAGCTCTGCCACCCACGCCGGTGCGAAGCCCCGCACTACTGCAGCCCGCGCGGCAGCGAAAGTCACCCCAGATGTGGCCCGTAAGAGAGATCGGCGAGAGAGCGGTAGAGCCAAGGGCGAGGGTGACGTACGTTCCGAGTCCTCTCGCGATTGCGACCGAATTACCTACTCCTGGGCTTGGCGGCGTCTTGATGGGGTCACTCAGGTGCTCACCCCCTATAGCGACTACCCGACTTGGCACAATCGGCTGACGCATTCCGAGAAAGTAGCGCAGGTATCAAGGACGATTGCTGCAACTGTTTTACAACGCGAACGCTCGGCATTGATTCGAAAGCTCGGAGGGATAGATGTCTACGTGTGCGAGGCTGCCGGCCTGGCTCACGATTTGGGCCATCCGCCTTTTGGCCATATAGGCGAGGAAACGCTAGATCAGATCGCTCGAGAGGAGTGGCATCTAGATGACGGCTTTGAGGGCAACGCGCAGACGATGCGAATAGTTACAACCGGAAATGTTCGATCGATTGAATATTTGGGTCTCGATTTAACATCCGCCACTCTCGCGGCCATTGCCAAGTATCCCTGGGTTAGAGCTAAACGCCACAAGAATCATGACGATCAAATCGACAACGATTCGGACTATCGCAAGAAATGGAGCAAATTCAGCTTTTATAATAGTCAAGCTTACCTGTTGCCACGTGTCAGAGAGTTTGCGACCGGCATTGGCGCGGGGACGCAGACCGTGGAAGCCTCCATCATGGATATTGCTGATGACATCACATATGCGATTCATGATCTTGAAGATTTCTACTTATCCGGTCTTCTAGACAGCTCGCTCGTGGTTGAGGAACTGCGCCACCTGGTTTCGGAAAAGCCCCCCCAGTCGCCGAGCCCTATTGAGAAGCTTGAGTCCAGTCTTTCGCAGAATAATGTGGAGTACTACGACCACAGCATGTTCTTAGAGGCTGCAGATTATGTCCGGTCCAAACTGACCGACGAATTCCCGCGCCTGACTAGCCCAAAAGTGGAGCCGACAGTCCGTCAAGCCACCTCTGATTTAATTGGCAGGTATATTCTGGCGGTTAAACTGTCGGAGCAGCCCTTGTGGGTCGGGGGACCGCACTTGTCGGTCGATAGGCGACAGTGGCATGAGCTTCAGATATTCAAGGCCATCACAATGAACTACGTAATCTCAAGATCCGATATTGCGGTGATTCAGCGCGGGCAGGCTGCGGCACTCAAGACACTTGCTGGACTACTTGATAAGTGGATAAACGACTCAAAGGATCGTAGGCGCGCACCGAGGCGTCTTCAGGATTTGTACGCGCTTGCGCAAACAGAGGAAGAAAGGAAACGGTGCGTGTTGGACTACCTCTGCTCGCTGACTGACCTCCAGTGCCTTTCTTTGCTGGATGCATTACTTGGCTCTAGGGCACCTCGAGTTGGGCTCCCGTTCATGTAGGCAGGTACGCTGGTATCAGCTCTGAGCCGAGGTTGAGCCAGCCCAGAGCACATTCAGGTCTCGACTGCACCGCGTGTGTGAATTCTTCTCGTGCCTCTTCATGTTCTCCGGAGCGGGATAGTAGAACCCGACTTGGGCCAATTTAGTGCGCATCCGAGTTCTTAATCTCCTGACTTTTACAGGTGCGCGTGTTTCGTGAGTGTTTGTGCTTGTCAGAGGCTCGCGGTTGGTGCTCTTCGAGCACTAACGGGCGGTTAGAATCGGGCTTGTGAGCCCGTATCTGCGGAAAGTGAAGACCCGGTCTGGTGCACCGCGGTGCAGATCGTGGAGACCAAGCACGGCCAGCGAGTGATCGTGGAGCATCTGGGGTCGGCCCATACCGACGCCGAGCTCGCGGCGTTGATGCGGGCCGGCCACGACAAGCTTCACGCCGGCCAGCCCGCCTTGGAGTTGGGTATCGATCCCCACGGTGCGCCGGTGGGTGCGGTCGCGGTAGTCGCCGGGACACGATCGAAACTCCTGATGGATGCGATCCGG
Source organism: Brooklawnia propionicigenes (assembly GCF_030297015.1). Taxonomy (NCBI): domain Bacteria; kingdom Bacillati; phylum Actinomycetota; class Actinomycetes; order Propionibacteriales; family Propionibacteriaceae; genus Brooklawnia; species Brooklawnia propionicigenes. The sequence continues at coordinate 2,077,815 of NZ_AP028056.1, forward strand.
GCCTCCTGGGGCCGGCTCGGGTTCACCGTGATCGATGACGAGGCGTTCTTCCAGCTGGTCGCAGCCCGGCTCGTCGAGCCGACCTCGAAACGCGACAGCATCCGGGTGATCAACCAACTCGGCATGCACGCGTTCCACGAGAACACCTACTACGCCGCGCTGCGTCGTTGCATGGCTGGTGACTACCGCGAACAGATCGCGAAGGCCTGCTTCACCCACGTCCGGACCGACGCCGGCGAGAGCCCGCCGAGAGATACGCTTCTGTGTCGGCTTGGACTTCGGTCGGCGGGTGTCGACAGGCGAATCCATCGCGACAGGCCAGCCTCCTCCACGAAGTTGGAGAATGAACCCTGTGGACCTTCTTCCCCCGGCGGAAAGGGCTGGCTCGAGCGGCTTCAGTTCTAACGATTGGGGGAAGCGCCCACCACCATTTAAGAACTCGGGCTGGCGCCAAATTGGCCAAGCCGGGCTCACTAAGACTCGCGGTGAGATCCAGCCGGCGATCTTTCTAGTAATGACCTGTATCTAGCATTGGCGGAAACTGCGGATGCTACCGAACATAGGCAAGCAGCTATAGACGCTAATGTCACCAACAACCAGATCGGGTCGGAAATGAAAAACACGGAGTCTGACCCACATATCCAGATCGGCATCATTGTGGTACAGGTCTGGCCTCGCCCTGCGGACACATATAGGACTGTGGAGGCTATGCTGATTGCTGCGCTCATGGCCATCGAAACAAGGGCAGATCCAGAGATGAATCCGGCTGCACGCCTGTGTAGCGAGTAGAACGCGAGCAACATTGCTGGCGCTGCCAACATGAACTGGACCCACTCGGGGGCGTTGATACCTGTGTCTCCTGTCTTCCGTCCAACCTCTATAGAGGTGGCGACCATCCATACTTCTAGCGCGACAAGCAGCGCAAGCGCGGCTGCTATGCCGCGAGAACCCCATGGTGTCTCGGCAAGGCGGATGACTAGCTGCAAGGAATCTAGCTGCAAAGGATACCCATTAGTTATATTCCATCGACAGTGCACGCGATCCGGTGCGATCTCCACGCTACTGAATGTGCTATAATGCAGTTCGCGATTCATGTTCGGAAACCAGCGTCCCGATGCGGATGAATGTCTGTTAGGGGTTGCGCGCCCGGCAGCATCTTGAATGTACATCCCCGAAGGCGCTTGGACATCAAGTTGGAAGCGACCGCTCAGTCGCCCGCGATCGGTCGCAATCCGAAAAGTACTACGCCTGATGCCAAGTCGACGTGCGACCCATTCTTTTAGTGTTGGCCATGATGTCAGGCAAGCAGGATAGTCGTTAAGCCTTGTTTCGCCGATGCTCTGCGAGTATGAAAACGAGACGGTTGAATGACCGGCACCTGTGCGCTGAGCCACGATCGGTCGAACTTGAGAAAGCATGCTGAGCAGTCGTGCAAAGCGTACTTCCTTGGCATTTCTTCCCTTTTCTGACCCCAAGTAGCTTACAGCGAGATTGAACGACTCATCGGGGTTGGCATATCCTTCGGTAACCATGCGGGCGAAGTCGTAGACCAGTCTGCGAGTAATGGGGCGTCCGGTCTGCTTCCAGCAGCCCACGAGCGCCGCCAAACATAATGCCTGCGTCTTTACAAATGGAAGTACGCTGAAGTCCTCACTGCCGGGCTTGAATGCCCGATATGTCTCTCCCTTTCGGGGGCGAGTCAATACTATGAACGTTTGGCGTGGATGACATTCTATCCGAACAGTGCGGCTTAGCGACCAGCGATCGATCTCGACAGACTCGCGGACCGCCGATCTGGCCTGCTGATCTAAGAGGTCGCTGATGAACTTGTCGAGTTCTCCAGGGTCTGTGGTTGGTGCGACGTCCTGATAGCGAGATGCAAGCTGCTTGGCCACGTCGCAGTGGGGTAGAGGGACGAGGTTAGAGTGCTTGAGCTCATCCGCCGTCGCCCTAAGGGGTCGTTGCCTATTACGTGCTGCCCAGGTGGAGGTTGTATAGGTGATAACCAGTGCCGCAGTCAAGAGAATTACTCTGATGGGTGTGATGTACAACGGTGGTTGGACATCTGCCCAGGTTTGGTCATGAATGTACTCATAGTAGCGAAGTGGCATGGCTGCCCCAACAACTAGCGCGATGACAGCGAATGCCGCAACAATCGCTTTGATGATCTTCATTTCTGTTCCTTCTGGGCTGCAGTATCTGGGGTTGTGGTCTGATGCTGTCTTGTGGCTGACGTTCTCGAGTGCTGTCGGGGGTTTGGTTCAAACTAAGGAGTGTTTGCTGTTTTGCCGGGGGTATAGCTCCGCGAGTTTGCGAACGCGTTCTGAGGTGTCTGGCCGCCGATGCCGGTGTGGGGCCGGTGATGATTGTAGCGGTGAAGCCAGGTGGCGTAGGCCTTGCTCGCGTTCGGCTTCGCTGGTGTAGGGACATGAGTGGGCCCATTCGTTGACCAGGGTCCGGTTGAATCGTTCGACTTTCCGGTTGGTCAGGGGCTGGTAGGGCCCGGTCTGGCGGTGTCTGGTCAGGACGTTGTCGAACAGGGAGGAGCGGTGGCAGGAGCCCTTGTCACGCGCCGCCCGATACTGGTGAAGAACGCCAAGGCCCGGTCCGTGAATCGGGCAGCGGTCTGTTTCCGCCCGTCGCTAGGGATTTCGGAGCAGGCGAGGGCGGCGAGACCGGGGTGACTCAACTGAATGAGACGTGCCTGAAGTTCCTTCAGGTTTCGGATTGGTGCGTCACGGATGACATAGTCAACGGCCAACGGCCGCTCGGTGCGCGTGTCTGTCAAGATAGCGATGGAAGGTAGTCATAGCGGGCGACGGTGTTCGCGGTCTGAGTGAGGAAGTGATCAGTGTGGCGTCATGCAATTGCCAGTGTGCCTGGTGCAAAGAGGCGCGGGCGAACAAGTACTCGACACATAGCTGCAGTCAGATTCCGAAGTGCTCGGGGTCTAAGTAGCAGGCATACGGTTGCGCTTTGCAGCCGCATGCCCGGCGGTAGGTTGATTCGCGGAGTCGATCTTCTGACTGGCGACCTGGTGAGTGGGGGACCCAGTGACGGGGGTCGGGCGCTTGGCTTCGGTGTGTCGGTGAACTGCCTCCGCGCCGAATCATGCGGAGGGCTGAGTGAGCGGCGTCGCCGGGGCGGCTTCGTGCCTGGCGGCGGGCGCTCGCTCGCACTCGCGTTGCGGACTGTGAATTCGCTCAGCTAGCGGGTCGCCTTTTGGAGGTCTCCTCCGGGGGCTTGATGGTCTCTGAACAGACATCGTGGTCATCGTCCGCGCAGGCGCCACGAAACCAATCCTGAAACCGGCACCGCTTTGCGTGCAGGCCCACCATGAGTCACCTGGCCGCACTTGATTGACCGGACAATCGATAGCATTGATTCAGCTCCGGAGAACGGGCAAAGCCCACCGACTACCTGAACGGGGTGGTGGCTTTGAAGGCCGTTGTGGTTATCGCAACAGTGGGTCGGGTGTCGGCTTGCGAGCAAGCCTTGGCCGCTATTGACGGTCGGATTCATGATGCGAGCGTGGAGGTGCGCGGTATTGTCTCCGCCCCGACGGAGGCCGATCTTCCGCGGGTGTCGGGCCCGGCTTGGCAACTCATAACTGGGAGTCGGGGTGCGTCGGCCCAGAGAAATGCTGCGCTTGACCTGGTTCCCGCTGACACCGACGTTGTTTTCTTCTTCGACGATGACACGATTCCTCGGGCTGATTACATTGCGCGTACCTGCGAATTCTTCGCGTCGAATCCTGGTGTGATTGCGACGACGGGAACTCTCCTGGCGGACGGCGCTGGCGAAAAGCGAGAGGTTCCGCTGGAGGAGGCTGTGGCGCTCCTTGATCTGAGCTGGGAGACCACGCCCGCTGACTCGCCAACAACTGGAGTCGAGCACTTCGAACTTTATGGCTGCAACGCCGCGGTGCGCTGGACAGCCGCGCGAGATTTGCGGTTTGACGAGCGATTGCCGCTCTACTCGTGGCTTGAGGATTTCGATCTTGCCCGGCAGCTGCTGGTTCGGGGCGAGATTCGAAAGCTGCGCGAGGCGGTGGCTGTGCATCGTGGATCCGACTCGGGCGGACGCACCGCTCATCTGAGATTCGGCTACTCTCAGGTCGCCAATCCGCTCTGGTTGCTGGAGAAAGGGACCTTCACCAAGAGACTCGTGGCTCGGGTGATGCTGCGTCCCATGGCCATGAACGTGATTCTGGCGCCAATCCCCGGCCAGAGGTATGCCATGCGGCGACAGCGGCTCATCGGTAACTGTCTGGCGCTGTGGGACGACATGAAGGGTGGCGGTCATGCCACCCCTGAACGGATTCTTGATCTGCGCTAGGGCGGGAGTCCTCGGCTCGAGGCATGAGCCCGGATCGTGGCAGGAGCTGCAACTGCTCGTAGATGGCCGTCCGCTGTCTGCTACAACGGGTGTACCCGGGAAGAAGGAGCGAAGATGATCGTCCCAGACAGGCATGATCCGCGGACGGTGGGGGATGCCACCTGGGCGGTGCATGGTGGCAATGCCGTGGATGGCGGATCGGGGGCGATCCGTACCCCGATCATCATGGCCAATGCGTACCTCTTGCCTGATGATCCGAGCGGTATCGACTGGTCGAACCCTGAGCAGTTGTTGTATACCCGCACGACCGGCGCCAATCAGCAGGCGTTGGAGGCAAAGCTTGCGGCGATGGACGGCGGTGCGGCTGCAGCTGTGTTCGCCTCAGGGGTGGCCGCATTGCACGGGGTGTTCTTCTGTTTCTTGGCCAGCGGTGATCATGCGATCGTGTCCGACGTTGCCTATGAGGCGACGTGGCGGCTGTTCACCGAACTGTTGCCGGCGAAGTACGGCATCGAGGCGACCTTCGTCGACACATCCGATCTGGACGCGGTGCGCTCAGCGTTGCGTCCGAACACCCGGTTGATCCACACCGAGGTGATCGCCAACCCGACGACGCGGGTGGCCGACATCACCGAGTTGGCCGGTATCGCGCACAATGCCGGGGCCGTGCTGAGCGTGGATTCGACGTTTTCTCCGCCGCCGTTGTACCGGCCGTTGGCCGATGGTGCTGATCTGGTGGTGCATTCGCTCACGAAGTACATCAACGGGCACGGGGACGCGATGGGTGGGGCGGTGATCGGCTCTGCTGCCGACATCGCAACGCTGCGTCATGATGCGCTGACCGATGTGGGTGGGGTGATCTCGCCGTTCAATGCGTGGTTGATCATGCGCGGTTCGGTGACCTTGCCGTTGCGCTTGGCGCAGCATCAGGCGAACGCCCAGCGCATTGCGGAGTTCTTGGCCGGTGACCCACGGGTGGCTTTCGTCGAGTACCCGGGCTTGTCGTCCCATGCGCAGCATGATCTTGCGTTGCGCCAGTTCGGGCGCCGGGGTTTTGGTGGCATGCTGGCGTTCGCGCTTGCCGGGGACGGTGAGCTTCAGAATCGGTTCGTGGCGCGGCTTCGGGTGATCACGTCAGCGGTCTCGCTCGGCCATGACGAGTCGCTGATCGTCCATGTGGGGCCGACCGGCCGGGGTGGGTGGGAGCACTACCCTGAACACTTCCGCCGGTTCGGTCATTTGCGGCTATCTGTCGGACTCGAAGACGCCGATGATCTTATCGCTGACCTGCGGCAGGCCCTGGATGCCGTCATGCCTGCTGGGGGCGCGTGAACGAGTTCACTACGCGAAATCGCTAGCTCGGTGCCTCGGTCGGTGTCTGTCCCATGCTCGATCACGGTGGTCAGTGGCTGACTCTGGCAGGCATGTCGTTCATGCGGATAACAGACCAAGGCGCTTCACGGTCGCGGCGCGCACCTCGTCGCTATGGGCGTGTCGCTTCAGCCCGCCAGCTGAGACACGCGCTGCGGTGTAACACCCATCAGCGCCGCAACATCTCGCACACTCAGACCCTCGGCGCGCAACCGCGACACCGCAGCCCGCGAGGCCAGGGACGCCTGCGCCTTCGCTTGCGCGGCCGCCTCGGCAGCTTCGCGATAGCTAACGACTGCTTCCATCTCGACATCGCCGACAACCGGATCGACCTGAACCGCATCAACCTCAACGCCGTCCATGTCGCAGATATCGCGAACCATCGCCTCTACCTGATCCAAACGCTTGGCCTGAGTGAAGCGCTGGCCAGCTGGTCCCTCGAACTCCACCGCCCACCACTCGCCCGAGCGAGTGGCCTTCGCAATGATGGTCGCCATCACATCCCCTTCGCTTGCTTGATGATCGCCTTGGCTGTCATCTCGTTGACCTCGCTGTGACGAGGCACATAGGTGACGTTCTCACCGATCTGGACTCGAGTGTGGCTTCCGCCCTCAGTAATGGCCATCGTCTGGTTCGCATCCTTGGCGATCACCGCGAGCTGCTTCATCAAGTCCCTGCGCTTCACGACTATAAGTCTAGGGCACTTTAGTATTCAAGTCAAGCCATCTTTACTTACTAACTTCGGTTGGTGCGTCAACGCTGGCCCGGCACTGACCAAGAGCCAGCGAAGGCGTCTCGAGCGAGTTCATGCCGGGTTCCTTCGGCGCATTTGTCCGCCGCCCAAGCTCCACCGCCGAGGATGGCCAGGCGGACCAGTCCTTCGGTCTCGGAGGGGTGATCACGGCATGCGCGCCGTCAACGACGAGCTTGATGCGTTCCTCGGACAGTAACCGCACCGAATTGATACCAAGTTCCCGGGGCGGAAGGCGCGATGCTTCGCGACACGAGAATCCATCTGACCTCCCTTGCGCCATTTCCTCCCAATTGGATCCCGTGCTAGAGGCCGTGCAGAAGTGCAAGTCTGCCCCAGCGATGTGTGGCACTGGTATTTCGGTGATCATGTCAGCGGTTTCGCTCGGCCATGACGAGTCGCTGATCGTCCAGGTGGGTCCGACCGGCCGGGGTGGGTGGGAGCACTACCCTGAACACTTCCGTCGGTTCGGTCATTTGCGGCTTTCTGTCGGGCTCGAGGATGCCGACGATCTTCTCGCTGATCTGCGGCAGGCCGTGGATGCCGTGATGCCTGCTGGGGGGCGCGTGAACAAGTCGCGGTGTCGCGGCTGCGATCCCAAGGTTGACCCGGTCGTGCAGCCCGGATCGCGATGACTTCTGGGTGCGAGGGCTGGCTTGTGCATCGGCAGCTTAGAATCATCGCGGGTGGCGAGAGAATGGGAGGGAACATGACATGAATCCCGCGAGGTTTCTGAGGGCCGTCAGTCTGGTCGACAGATTCAGCCAGACTCGCTACCGTCAGCTGACGGTCATTCTCTTAAGGAGATGTGGAGTCGAAGTCGACGGCAGTCCGCTGTGGGTGAGTCCTCAGACAAACTTTGATCTTGGCTTTCCCGGGGCCATATCTCTCGGAAACCGTTGCGTGATCTGCCACGGTGTCTTCTTGCTCACGCACGACTTCAGTTTGGACCGGGTTGCAGAGAGTCGATTCGGGGAATCGGAGCGGGAGATAAGCCGCACGGCGCCCATCCGCATCGGTGCTCGCGCGTTCCTGGGAATCGGCACGATCGTGCTTCCAGGCATCACAATCGGAGACGGCGCCATCGTGGGTGCGGGTTCCGTGGTCACGAAAGACGTCGCACCGAACACGGTCGTTGCAGGTAATCCTGCACACCCTATATGCGCGACCGATGATCTCTGGGATCGGCGTTCGTCGCTGTACGAATGGGGACTCAGGCGTCGTTGACCAGATTCTTCGCGCTCAGTGGCCCTCACGAGTGCGAATACTCAGGCCGGTGATCGGAGGCGCCGCTTGTGCTCATGAGGGGCTTCCATCTTGAGCCAGTTCAGGCGACTGTTGAATTTGGCGCGGGCGGACTCGCGTTGCTTCTCTAATCGCCCACGTCGACCTTTGCTTTCGCTGAGTGACCCGCGAGGACCCGATAAGATCGTCTTATGACCCTCCTGGCGGAGTATCAGAACGCTCGGCGCGATGAAGACGCCGCGCGGCTTCGGCGTGCTATCGCACTGCGGGCCATGCTTGCCACTGGGATGAGCCAGCGCCAAGTCGCCGAAGCGCTCCGGATCAGTCAGCCAGCAGTGAGTCAGCAGCTCAAGTTCGCGCCCGGGCTCGGCGAGGTCCATCCCGAGACTCTGCTTGATGCCGCTGGGCCGGTTCTTAGGGCTTTGGCTGCTGAACACGGCTACTCCAAGTTGGCTGTCTTCGGATCGGTCGCCCGCCGTCAAGCTCGACCCGACTCCGACATCGACCTCCTGGTCGAAGCACCTGCGGGCACGAGTGGGTTCGCGTTCGCGCGCTTCAAGGCGCTCCTTGAACAGGTACTGGATCGCGAGATCGACCTCGTGACGTGGGGCGGCCTGAAGCCGAGGATCGATGACGACATCCGCCGTGAGGCGGTGCTCTTGTGATGGACCGCAAGGTTCGACAGCGGCGAGGTGAACAGGTGGCCGACTCGTCGTCCTCGATGAGTTCCTCGCTCATCGTTCCATGATGTCAGACGATGTACTACGTTTGATTTCGATCGTTTATCGCCAAACCTCCCATGCTCCGCGATCGGTTAGGAGACTCGGGATCGGATGCGATCGCGGTGGCGTGACAGATCTTCTTCAGTTGAGTCCACAACTGCCGATTTGGTGGGTTTGGATCGATCCAATGCCGCAGGTGAAGAAGATTAGGCACGCCGCCGCTTCGAGCCCTGGCATGGCCGAGGCATTGAAGGAGCGCGTCGCGTCCGGCGCGTACGCGAGCGATAGTGAGGTTGTCCGGGAGACGGACATGATCAGCCGTATCAGGCGCTCTCTTGTTCGAGCCGTTCGAGTATCCAAGCCCTCACGAGTGTCGAGGGCGGGAGGTGCTTGTCGCGGGCGGCCTTTTCTACGCGGGTTTGTTCTTCGGGGCTGAGGCGGATGGAGTAGACCCGAGACCTGTTCGGTCGGGTCGGTGTGATGTCGGGGTAGGGCTCGTCCCTTGTGTGCTCGGACTCCTCGCGGAGCGCGTCCCTGAACGCTGGGTCAATCGTCTTGGCCATTGGTTGCTTCTTTCCGGTAGATCTTGAGGTCCGCGCCGCTGGCTGGCCACGCGTTGATGCCATGTAGGTCTCCGTCGGTGTCGCGGAACGCGATCACCACTAATACCCGGCCTGCAGTCGGGGAGTAGCCGACGAATCGTGAGGCGCCCATTCGTGACTTCGGGTCCGGCTCCAATGCCGCTAGGTCGGCGTCCGCCATCACCTCTTGCGTCCAAGCCGGTTGGATGCCTATGGCGCCGGGGTAGCGGTTCTGTCGTAGGCGGATGTAGGTGGCCGACTCGTCGTCCCAGATGAGTTCCTCACTCATCGTTCCATGATACCTGATGTCAGACGATGTAGTACGTCTGATTTCGACCGGCTGCGGCCGAACCTTCCACGTTCCGGCCAGGAGACTCGGGATCGGATGCGATCGCGGTGGCGTGACAGATCTTCTTCAGTTGAGCCCAGAACTGCCGATTTAGCGGGTTTGGATCGATCCAATGCCGCAGGTGAAGAAGATTAGGCACGCCGCCGCTTCGAGCCCTGGGCAAAGTGGCCCAGAACAGGGTTAATCAGTCTGTTCCCCAAGAGATCCAGCAGCGCGTTCTTCGAGGGCCGAACGGGCCCGTCAGCTCCGCGGGTGACCCCTGGAAGCGCCAGGACCCAGCTCGCGGAACTCCTATCGTGGCGCCGATGGGTGGCTCATCGGGTGAGTTCCACCCAGCTGCGCGACCTGGTCCACGGCCCAGGGGCTGAAGCCCGCGGGAAAGGCACGGATTGCAGTCACGAAGTCGTCCCACTGCGCCCAGCTGACTTCGGCGACTTCGTTGGTATTGGGCTGAATGTCGGCCGGATCAATGATGCCTGCCCATACCGGGCAGATCTCGTTCTCCACCAGTCCATTGGCGTCACGCGCCCGATATCTGAATTCTGGAAGCAGACACCACAGTTCAGTTGGATGCACTTGCAGCTCGACTACTACACGGCGCCGGATTGCGTCGGCCATTTGTTCGGCTGGGCGAGGATGTCCGCAGCAGGAGTTCGTCCACACCCCTGGCCAAGTCCGTTTGCTCAGCGCTCGGCGTGTCAGTAGCAACCGGCCAGCAGGATCGAACAGATAGGACGAGAAAGCCAAATGCAACGGTGTCTCGGAACTGTGAACCTTCTGCCGCGGGTAGCTGCCGATCGGCTGGCCGTCCTCGTTGAGCAGCACCACCTGGTCCAGGGGGTCTTCCATTTGAACTCCCATCACGAATGGCGACCGAGTGAGCAGCCTAGCCGGTCGGGTTCCTCCCTTGTGCTCCTGAGCAGGTGCCGAACGTGCTGGTGAGTGACGTGGTTACGGGTTCTCCGGGAGCGCCGCGTCTCGGAAGGCCGATCCCTGCGTGGTACCGAAGTCGACTCGTTCGATGATGCGGCCGATCAGGCGTTGCTGGTCGGTCCAGCGCATCGCTCGGTGGTCGTAGTCCATCCCGTAGTCGTGCACCAGATCCTTGAGTTGGTCGACGTCGAGGTCGCCAAGCCGTGCCCGGAGCGCGGCCTCGCCCTCTTGGCGGGCCAGCGCGTACGGGTCGAGCACGCTGGGCATACGTTTGCGCTTGCCGCCAGCTTGTTGGCCGGCCAGCGGTGTATCTGCGGCGATGGTCTCGATCAGGTCCGCCTTCTTGGCCTTGGACAGAGCTGAGATCTGCGGGTGCGGGATCCTCTGCTCCTTGATCAGCGCCCGCAGCTGTGCCACGGTCATCGCATTCAGTCGGCGCCGCTGATCATCGACTGCCTCGTCCTGACCGGATGCCTGGGACACCGTCGTCGCATCGGGTGCAGCTGCTACGTCCGGTGCTTCGGCGGCCTTCGCGACGTGGGTTTCGCCGGCCACTTTCGGGCCCACCGGCCCCGCGAGCGCTGTGACGAGTCCAGCGTTGAACTGCGTCCCATCGGTGGCTGTTTCGGCGAGTACGGCCACCAAGCCGGCGAGCTGGGCAGCGAGAACCGCACTCTGCTCATCGCGTTCGGCAAGCGCATTCAGTGCTGCGGTTGCCCGCCGGATCTGCGCTTTGGCTTGCCGCTTCGATGCCGAACTCATTCGCCCTCCTCAATGCGCTGCCGAAATGCCTCGGCCAGATCAAACAGGTCGTCGTAGTTGTTTCGGCTGTACTTGCTCTTCAGGGTTCTGTAATCGCCTTCGACTGATCCGGCGATCTGATTGCTCTGCGGTATTGGCGGATACAGTAGCGGCGGAATATCGGGATCGTTCTTCAGCCGGGCGAGCTGACCTTTGTGCACCCCGATGCCTCGTTGATTCTTGGTGATGATCGTGCCGAGTGCTTCCGGCTCCGCGATGCCCGCGGTCTTGGCGAATCTCTTCACCTCGCGTTGCACGGCCGAGATGCCGTAGGTCGACAGCACATCCGGGATGGTTGGAATGACGTAGCCAGCACTGATTCGCAGCGCGCTCATCGTCATCACCCCAAGGTTGGGCGGGCAGTCGACCAGCACATAGTCATAGTCGTCCAAGATCGGCTCGATACCCTGACGGAAGATCTCCCAGACCGGCGGGTCCGCCGACCGCGCCGCGGCGCTGATCGCCTCCAGGTGGGGCAGTTCCGGGATGATGTCCAGGGACGACGGCAGCAGGTCGAGGTCGCAGACGTTCTTGACATTCGAGGCATCGCGCTGCAGCGTCTGGCCAAGGTTGAAGCGGGGCTCGTCGTCCTCGTGCAGAGCGTCGACGAACAACTGCGCCAGTGTGAAGCGGTTCCCGTTGAGGAGCAGCCACTGCTTCTCGCCCAGCATCGTGATCGACAGGCTGATCTGCGGATCCATGTCGATCAGCAGCACCTTGCGCCCGAGCTCTCCGGCGAGGAACTCGCCCAAGATAACGGTGCTGGTGGTCTTGCCGACCCCGCCTTTCATATTCAGCAGGGATATCACGTGCGTCATCGTCGCTGACGTCTCCTTTGATCGGCTTTGGGGTGGTCAGAATCGGTCGGAATGCTCGCGGATGTAGCGGATCAGCGGCGGCGGCAGCGAACGGCGGTGCACCACGGTCAACTCCAGGTTGGCCCGGGTCAGCGCCGTGTACAGGGGCCCGAAATCCCCGGCCCGCTCCCGGAACGCCGCGGGCTCGGCAACCACGACGGCGTCGAATTCCAACCCCCGGGCCTGCTCGGAGCTCAGTAGGCTGAATCGCCGGCCGTGATCGTCCGTCCAGATCTGGCTTCCCTCGGTCTGCCAGCCATGGTCGTACGCGCAGTTCGCGACTTCCTCGACCAGCTCGGTGATCACCGCGACCGTTCCGTCAGGATGCGCATCCACTAGGAGAATTGCCTCGTCCAGCACTACCTGCGGAAGGCTCGGCTCGGCGGCGGACGCGTTCACCACGCGGGGCGGCGTCCCCGCGCCCAGCATCGCCGGGTTGCGCCGCGCGGCCGACCTCGGCAGCAGCGAACCCGCGAAGTCGATGATCGCCTGAGTGCTGCGGTACCCACCCGAAAGCTGTTCTTCGGGGCTGTCGTCGATGCCGAGCAGCTTGCAGACCCGCTTCCACGAGCCGGGGGTGTGGCTGGTGCGCCGTTGCCGCATGTCGCCGATCAATGTCCAGCTGCCTGCATTGAGCCGGGCCAGCACCATCAACTCCAGCGGACGAAGGTCTTGCGCTTCGTCCACAATCACATGCGCGTGGCCCTCGGGTTCGCCCAGCAGGACGACCAGGTATGCCAGCAGCGGCCACAGGCGGTCGTCGGCCAGCGCCTCGTCGAACCTACGAGGCAGGGCCTCGCGCCATTCGAGGAAGTCCTGGCGGGTGCCGCTCGGCGGCGCCACCCGATTGGTCTTGAGGAACGCGGTGTACGCCTTGGCGGGAGTGAGTTCGGGATCGGTACGCAACTGATTGGCGACCACGGTGGCGAGCGTCCTGCCCAGCTGCTCTGATGTGGCGTGCACCACGTCTGCGCTGCGAGATGGCTTGTGCGGCGGATTCGAGTTCGCGCTGAGTACCTGGGCGAGTACCTGCCCAAACGAGCGGACGATGACGGTGTCCGGTGTAGCCAGCTCGCTGATGACCGGCGCGATGTGACTGGCCCAGGTGGGGGTGGGCCCCAGCAACAGGACGTTTCTGAGCCGCTGCTCTCGCTCGGCGTGAGTCAGCCAGGCGGCTCGGTGGGTGGCCACTACGGTCTTGCCGGTGCCGGCGTGGCCCTGCACCACCAGGGACGAAGTCGGGTCGGCGGCCACCAGCGCGTACTGCTCGGGCTGCAGCATGCCGAGCAGCGCGGTGAGCGGGGTTCGCGGGGCAAGTAGCCGCTCACGCAATGCGTCCTCGGCCGTCGAGGCGGTGCCGGGTTCCTCCGTTTGCGCGACCGGGTCGCCGTCGAAGGCGATGCCGTCGGGGTCGGTCAGCCATTCGTCCCAGGCGCGTGTCAGGTCGTGGCCGTCCGAGTCGAGGTGCCGGCGGACCTTGACCAACCCGGCCTCGTAGTGCCGCTCGAAGAAGGCCGCCGCCGCCGGGGCCACCCAGCTGACCACCTGCGTTTCGCGGCCCCCGCCCAGGTCGATGCGCGCATGGGTCGGTCCCACGTAGAAGCTGTCGTCCTCATCGTCTCCCGGGTAGCGCATTCGCACCCGTCCGGTGAGCGGGCCAGGCACCGCACGATGTAACTGCACCCGAGCATCGTCGATCGCGATGTACTCCGGCATGGTCGCCAAGACCTCTTGGTACCTCCGGTTGATCGCCTGCTCGCATTGCAGAACTTCGCCCTGCTCGGACACGCTCCCGCCTACCCCCGGTCCATCTGGTGCGCGCCGCTTCGTCGTACACCTCGTCGTCGGAAGCCAGTCTAGGGGCGGGCTGTGACAGCGGAGGTCGGCGGTCATCGTCCGCGTCGCCTGGGAGACCTCTGATGAATACAGGCTCCTCCGCGGGGACCAGGTTAAGGTGCCGATCGCGTGGGTTCACGCCGATCGCCCGCACGCTTCAGGAGCGCACGGGCTCATATTCCTGATGGTCTCAGGAGGCTTCTGAGAGGCGTCGCACGACGTACTGGTTGAGGCTGAGGTGTTCCTCGGCGGCTTGGATCGCGAGCCGGCGATGCAGGCTTTCCCCGACCCGGAGGTTGAACTTGCCCGAGTAGCTCCGTTCCGACAGCGGTTCCGGGACGGCCGCGCCCTCTGCCGTGAGATCGGCCACGGTGTCGGCGATCAGGTCGACGAGCCCCTGGAGTGCGGCCGCTTGGGAGTCGGCGAGCCATGACAGCGAGGGGAACTCGGCGCAGGTGGCGACGAACTCACCGTCTTCGATCGACCACGTCACCCGGTAGGTGTAGCGGGACACGTCGGCAGTCTGGGTCTGGGCCATCACTTCGCCTCCTTCTTGTCGATTGCGGCCAGTACCTGGTGCACCTGATAGGCCTTGGCCTTGCCGTTGCTGTTCTGGATGTTCACCCGGGGATCGCCCGGCCAAGGAGTCTTGAACACCGCGTGCGATCCGCCGGTTCGACGGGGTGGACCGAAGTAGTGCTCGCAGACCTTGTGGAGGTCGTCGTAGCGCACGTTTTGTGGGTTTTCCCGCATCGCTTTCACGAGCTTGTCGACGGTCGCCACATCCCCATGGTACCGCGGGCAGTACCGTGGTCAAGGGTGCTGGGGCCAGACTGCAGTGGCCAGATCTCCTCAGGGGCGGTAGATAAGGTCGTCGCCGGGCTACCGAACAGCCTGGAATTCCTCGCGGCGCGCATCAAGAAGCCCGCGGAGGGCGAGCGTCTCGGGCGTTGCCGCGGTCATGGACATGCACCAATATTGCCGGGGATTCGACCGGCCACCCTGGGCGATCGCGGCGACGTAGTCGGCGCGGGTCGACCCGCTGGCGAATCGCAGGGGCGGAGTTCTGCCACGATCTGGCGCGGACGCCGGTTGGGGATGGCCAATCCGCATTCTTGGGTCTGATTATCTGCGACTGTCGTAGATAACCTGACCCAAGGATCGCGACTTCAGCGTGCTGCAGGGTTTTCCTCGGGTTGGCGGACCGGGTGTGGGTGGGGGTGGTCGTCTGGTTGGGGGCGGCCGTCTGGGGTGGGGTGTTCGTCCGCCCGTAGTGAGGTGGAGTTTGTGGCGCCAGCGTCCGACTAGCCTGGGGAGGTGACTTCAGCCCGACGCGCGAGTGTCGTGGGCTTTCTTGTGCTCCTCGGGCTGGTGCTTGCGATCACGCTGAGCCTGGACCGTTCCCGGTTTGGTGGACACTGGTGAGGTTTGCGGTTCCCGATAGGGTGAAGGGGACCTAATTATGGGATCTACGCGGAGGCATTTCACGGCGGAGTACAAAGCTAACGCGGTGGCGTTGGTGTTGGATGATGGGCGGTCGATCGCTGAGGCGGCACGGAATATCGGCGTCCTCGAGAAGACGTTAGGGAAATGGGTGAAGAAAGAACGAGACTTGCGCGATGAGCAGCGTGACCCGGACGAGCCTTTGACCCGCTCGGAACGGGCCGAGCTCGAACAGCTCCGCGCGGATTACCAGAGACTGCTGGACGAAAACGCTCATCTCCAGATGCAGGCCAGTTTCGCAAAAAAAGTGGCGACCTGGTTCGCGAAAGACCAGCAGTGAAGTTTGCTGCGATCGCGGACTGGGCTGATCAGGGCGTTTATCCGGTGGTGTTCATGTGTCGGGAACTCCAGGTGTCGACCTCGGGCTATTACAAGTGGCGGGGCCATCGGGTTTCGGCCAGGCACGACCAAGACGATCTGCTGATGGGATTGATTCGACATTTTCACGCCAGCAGCCCGGGCCGGCCTGGGGTCCGACGCATTCATGCCGAACTCGCTGCTGGCGGGCACCGGGTATCGCGCAAGCGGGTATGGCGGCTGATGCGGGCGCTGGGTGTCCAGGGCCGTCATCCCGCGGCGTGGCGGCGAACCACGGTGGCTGGCGAGCATCCGGTGCCAGCCCCAGACCTGATCGGTCGAAGGTTCGAGGCGTCGGCACCGAACGAGAAGTGGTGCGGTGATATCACGTATGTCAAGACGTGGAATGGCTGGGCTTATCTGGCGACGGTGATCGACCTGTATTCCAGGAAGGTGGTGGGCTGGGCTGTCGATGACCATATGCGTACCTCGTTGGTCACTGATGCTTTAGATATGGCTCGGGTTCATCGCCAGCCTCGGACACGCGTGATTTTTCATTCGGACCGTGGGACGCAGTATACGTCGACGGATTTTGCTAAGTACTGTCGGAAACACAAGATTCGTCGATCATTGGGCCGTACCGGGATTTGTTACGATAACGCCGTCGCGGAATCGTTCTTCGCGACCTACAAGAAGGAACTCATCCATACCCGGCCTTGGCCAGACCTCAAGACTCTGAAGAAGTACACGTTTTCTTGGATTGAGGAATACTACAACCAGACTCGTCGCCATTCAACGCTCGGATACTTGACACCGCAAGAATATGAGCTAGGCTACAGAAACATACTTGAACTCGCAGCCTAAACAGCTATCCACTTTATCGGGAACACTCCAGCCCTACGCCGGTCGATCAGGGGCGCGGTGCCTGGGTTGCGGCTGTGTTGTCAGTTCTTCACCGGATCGGGGTTTCGGAGTCGTTCGGCTACAGCGAGCTGGAGACGGTGTCGAACATTGTCATGTTCATCCCGCTCGGGGTGGTGCTGGCGCTGGCGTTACCGCCCGCGCGACGGTGGATCGGGTTCGTCGTGCTGCCGTTGTTGTCTGCGGTCATTGAGTGTGCGCAGTTCGTGGTGTTGCCGCGGCGGTACTCCAGCTTTGGCGACGTGGTGGCGAATTCGATCGGGGGCTGGATCGGAGTCAGCCTGGTCATCGTGATCGCCGAGTTCGTTGCCGAGGGGCGGCAGGGCCAGTGAGGGGCATGGGGGAGCGCGGGTGAGCGCGTCCATGCTGAAGGCTGTCGGTCCCAAACGCTCGCCGTCCGTACAATCCGCTCGCCGTAAGGCAGTTCGCTTCTGTTGGAACGTGAGCGAACTTACTTACGGCGAGCGTTTGGGAGGTGGTGGACGGGGGACGCGACGGGGACGGACTCGCGCTTCGTGGGCAGCAGCACCGTCCAAATCGCCATCGCCAACGAATGGCTCAGACAGCAGCTGTCCATCGACCCGTGCCCGTTCGTCGATGCAGGCTCTGCGGCAGACAGCAGCGGGGCCTGGGCCTCAAACCATGTCCAGGCCGAGATCGAGGACGACGGCCGAGTGGGTCAACGCGCCCACAGCGACGTAGTCGACGCCGGTGGCTGCGACCGCGGGGGCGTCGGGCAGGGTGAGCCCTCCGGATGCCTCGGTCATCACGCCGGCCGGCCGGGCGATCTGCACGGCCTGGGCCATTTCGTCCGCGGGCATGTTGTCGAGCAGCACCAACTGGGCACCTGCCGCCACTGCTTCGCGGACCTGGTCGAGGGTGTCGCACTCCACCTCGCAGGTCACGCCGGGAGCATGAGCGCGAACCGCCTCAAGTGCCGCGGTGATGGACCCCGCGGCGGCCACGTGATTGTCCTTGATGAGGGCCGCATCTCCCAGTCCCATCCGATGGTTGACGCCACCGCCGCACCGCACCGCATACTTCTGCAGCACGCGCAGCCCCGGGACGGTCTTGCGGGTATCCCGCACGCGGACCCCCGAGTCTCCGAGGGCGTCGACCCAGGCAGCGGTGGCGGTGGCCACCCCCGACAACTGTCCGAGCAGGTTGAGCAGCGTGCGCTCGGCAGTCAGCAGGGTCCGAAGCGGGGCCTCGATCTCCAAGACCGCGTCTCCTGGACGCACCCTGTTGCCATCGCTGATCAATATCGAGGTGGACGCGTCATCGCCATTGCGGTCGGCGAGCACATGCAGGGCAGCGGCGGCTACCGGGACCCCGGCCAGGCAGCCGGCCTGCCGGGAGACCACCCGCGCCCGGCCACGCTGCGTGGGCCCGAAGATGGCGCCGGTCGTGACGTCCGGGCCCCAGGACAGGTCCTCGTCCAGCGTCCGGTTGATGACCTCGAGGACGAGGGCGGTATCGAGGCCGGCGTCCTCCAGAGCGACCCCCCAGGCGCCGACGCGCTGGCGGGTCATGCCGCCACCTGGTGACCGCAGATCGGGTCGGTGAAGCTGAGGACGACCTGGCCGGCCTCGTCGAGCTGCTGATCGATGTGAAGTCGCCACGTCTCGCGGCGCTGCGTGTAATCACTGCGCCGGTGGCAGCCGCGCGACTCGGTGCGTTCGGCGGCAGCCGTCGCGACGAGCTGGGCTACCTGCGCCGCATTGGTTGCGGTCAGCACGGCATCGTCGAGTCGAGGGGCAGCAGGCAGATCGGCCAGCACCCTGAGGGCATCAGCCAGTCCGACGGCATCCCGCAGCACCGACACATGATCAGCCATGGCCTCCCGGATGTCGTCGACCACCTCGGCAGCTCGCAATCCGGCGGCCGGGCGGGCGGAAGCCGGTCCGGGCAGCGGACGCGAACGAAGATCGACCGCGAGTTCGGCCGCCGCACGTTCGCCCATCACCAATGCTTCGGTCAGCGAATTGGACGCCAGCCGGTTGGCCCCCTGGACACCGGTGCAGGCCGCCTCGCCGATCACCCGGAGCCCCGGCACGCTGGTGACGCCCGACATCGTGGCCGCCACCCCGCCGCAATGGTAATGCGCGCCCGGCCTTACTGGGATGGGCTCAGTAACCGGGTCCACTCCGCGCTCGCGGCACATGGCCAGAATCGACGGGAAAGAGGTCTCCCAGCGCTCGGCTCCGAAGCCGGTGGCGTCGAGGAACAGATGGTCTTCTCCGGTGGCGGCCATGTGGGCCTGCTCGGCGGCGGAGACCACATCGCGCGGCGCGAGATCGGCGAGCGGGTGGACCCCGGCCATCACCCGGCGTCCGGCGCTGTCGATGAGGAATGCGCCTTCGCCGCGCACGGCCTCAGAGATCAGGACGCCACGGTCACCGGGAATCCGATGCGCCGGCGGCACCACCAGGATCGTCGGATGGAATTGCATGAACTCGGCGTCGCGGATCACCGCGCCGGCACGCAGCGCCGCCGCCAACCCGTCGCCAGTCGAGACCTCCGGGTTGGTGGTGGTCGGCCACAGCTGACCGATGCCGCCGGTCGCCAGCAGCACGGCGCGGGCGCTGACCTCCCCGATGCGCGACTGATCGTCCAGAACACGGACGCCGCAGGCCTGGTGGCCGGCATCGGTGAGCACATCGACGAGCCGGGTGCCGGTCAGCACGTCAAGCTTCCCGAGCACGGAATCGATGAGGGTACGTTCCACCTCGTGACCGGACTGATCCCCGCCGGCGTGCAGAATCCGGCGGGCGTGGTGGCCGCCCTCCAGGTGCAGGTCGATGGCACCGCTGGCGTCGGTATCGAAGTGGGCGCCCAGCCCGATCAGCCGCCGCAACGCATCCGGGGCATGGACGACCAGATCGCGCACAGCGTCCTCGTCGCACAGCCCGGCCCCGGCGACCAGAGTGTCATTGAGGTGAAGCTCGGCATCGTCATCGGGCGACCAGACCGCGGCCAGCCCGCCTTGGGCCCAATCGGTGCTGGAGTCGGTGATCTCGCCGCGAGTGACGACTGCGACATCAAGTCCCGCCGCAAGCAGGCCGACCACCGCCGACAAGCCGGCAGCGCCGGTGCCTACCACCACGACATCGCAGTGGCGCGTCCACGAGACCTCTGCGCTCGGCAGTTGCGCGCCGTTCATCACTCACCACCGCCCGGGTTGCCGATGCTGATCATTCGCTCGACGGCCCGGCGCGCCTTGGCGGCGATTGCCGGGTCGACGGTGACCTCGTCGTGGCCCTCCTCGATGCAGCTCAGCAGCTTGTCGCGGGTGGTCATCTTCATGAACGGGCAGATCGCGCGAGGATTGACCGGCTCGAAGTCGGTGAGCCCGTTGACCTGGCGCAGCTGATGCAGCATGCCCACCTCGGTGGCCACCAGCACCGTCGCCGAGGTGGTGGCGCGGGCTGCGGTCAGCATGCCCCCGGTGGACAGGATGTGGGTGCGCTCGGCGGGCAACTCGCCCCGTCCGGCCAGCCATAGCGCGCTGGTGGTGCAGCCGCACTCGGGGTGGACGAACAACTCGGCGTCCGGGTTGGCGTGCACCTGATCGATGAGATCGCTGGGCGAGATGTCGGCGTGCACGTGGCATTCGCCCATCCAGGTGTGGATGTTGTCGCGGCCCAGCGTGCGGCGCACATGCGCGCCGAGGAACTGGTCGGGGCAGAACAGCACCTCGGTGTCCGCCGGAATCGAGCGGACCACCTCAAGAGCATTCGACGACGTGCAGCAGATGTCGGTCTCGGCCTTCACGGCAGCGGTGGTGTTGACGTAGCTGACCACCACTGCGCCGGGGTGCTGGGCCTTCCATTCGCGCAGCTGATCGGCGGTGATGCAATCGGCCAGTGAGCAGCCGGCTTTCGCGTCCGGGATGAGCACCCGCTTGTCAGGGGAGAGAATCTTGGCGGTCTCGGCCATGAAGTGCACACCGGCGAAGACGATCGTGGACGCATCGCACTCGGCAGCGATCCGCGACAGCGCCAAGGAATCACCCACGTGATCGGCGACGTCTTGAATCGCGGGGTCCTGGTAGTTGTGCGCCAAGATGACCGCGTCCTGCTTGCGTGCTGCCCGGCGTACCCGGTCGGCCCACTGCTCGAAGTCGTTGTCGATGGTTGGTGCTGAAGGTGTCGAGGTTGGCGCCGAAGGTGTCACATTTGGCGCCGAGGGCGGCAGAACTGTGGTCGTCATCAGAAGGCTCCCTATCCGATTCAGAGACGAGAACTTTTCGACGGATAGTCGAAAACATCTGAACTGTAGCATATGCGTCGTGAAGAGAGCACCTTTCAGAGACCGGACGGGGGTGGCGAAGTATCGCCACGAGGTGCTCGCCGTCGTGCTCCGTGCCGCGGATGGTGAGCAGGCGCGGCTCAAGGTGCTCGTCCGGCGCCGCGAACATGAGCCGTTCGCCGGTGAGCTGGCCCTGCCCAGTGGCCCCGTCGAGGTGGACGAGTCGATGGAGGACGCGGTTACCCGCCATCTGGCCAGTCAGCTCGGGCTTGCCGGACTCGCGCACCGCGAGCAGCTGGAGACCTACTCCGATCCCGAACGGGACCCCTTCGAACGCACCATCGCCACCGCGTATCTGGGCCTGGTGCCGAGCGACGCCGAGCTGTCGTTGGTTTCTGAAGCGGTCTGGGTGGACGTGACCGATCTGCCGGAGATGGCTTTCGATCACCACCTGGTCATCGAGAGCGCGCTGAAGCGGCTTCGCGGCAAGTTCTCATACACAAATATCGCGTTCGCGCTGGCTCCGGCCGAGTTCACGATGGCGAGCCTGCGTGGCATCTACGAGGCAGCCCTCGGTCACGAGGTGGACGTCACCAACCTCCTGCGGGTGCTCCAGCGCCGCGGGCAGATCGAACGGGTCGGCACTCTCGCCGGGTCTGGGGCCCGCGGCGGGCGTCCGCCGAGCACCTGGAAGTTCACTTCGAACGAGTACCAGGTCACTGATCCGTTCGCAGCGCTGGGTCCCGGTCGGCGGACGACGGTCTAGTTTCGACCTGGCCGCGAGTGTTGGACGCCGCGGAGTCGCAACCACTGGTCTCAGACGCGAGGATTCGGCTCTGGATTGGCGGGGTCGGACTGGCCGTTCTTCGAAGCGTCGGCAGCGTTCGTGTTGAGTGCCTGCTGGACGGCCTCCTGCACGCGTGCGTCCTCGCGTTCCTGGCGACGCGCGGCCGATTCCCGGCGAAGACGAATACCTAGCCACACGAGCGCTCCGACTGCCGCGAGAGTAAGCAGCAGCATCCACGAGATGGCTAGCGTGCCGGCCTTCGCATAGACGGGGTCGAACTGTGACGTGGTCCCCGCGGCGTCGAGTGCCAGCGGAATGACGGTGGCGGTGCCGGTCAACCACACCAGAGGAGCGACGTGGACGACCGTGGTGACGTCCCAGGTCTCCCCGGGCAACAGCTGCGGGAGATCGTCCTCAGCCTCCACTTCGGAGGAGAAGAGGCCGAACGGGCCGGACACGTCGGTGCCGTGGAGGGCCGCAATGACGGTGTTTCCGGTGTTGCGGATGGTGTAGCTGAGCGTGGCGTCGCCGCCGGCGAACGGATTCATGCTGCCCGCCCAGTCCAGCTGCGCATTCTCGACGGCAATGCCGGGGGCGAGATCTCCGCTGACGCGCAACGCCATCTTGATGCCGAGGCGCCTGTCGGTGTTGACCTGGCTCGCGTCCGACGACGACGTGAGCGAGGTGAGGATGCCGCCGACGTAGTCGCCCGGGGTGGCGTTGTCCGGCACGCTCACGGTGAATGCGTACTCGACCGAGGAACCCGGATCGATGCTCAGATGATCGCCCTCGCCGTGCACCCAGGCGCCGACGCCTGTCGGTGTCGCGCCGGCCTCGTTGAGATCGAGCTGGCCGTCTTCATTGGTGTAGCCGTCGGCGGCGTAGATGCCGAGTTCGAGCGATTCGCTGCCGCGGTTGGTGATGACGATGGAATCACTCAGTTCGTTTCCCGGATTGATGCTGTAGCTGTAGCTGCTGCGCTGCGCCCCGAATCCGTTGTCGCCGGTGCGCACCGTCCACGTCACCTCGCCGTCGGCAAATGCCTGCGTGGGGATGGCCAGACCAATGCCCACGACGGCGGCCAGCACGGCTATGAGGGCGGTGACGATCGCGTGGGCGGGGGGCCGGTGAGTCTGGAGGTGGGGGCGGATGCGGACAAGATGACGGGTATGAGCGCTCATGGAAGGTCCTCAGCGTGTTGCGATATCTGGTAGTCAGTGCGAAGTAGTGAGTTGTGGTGCGGACGAGCGATGGTTCCTTGGTTCGGGGGACTGCTCGATCCGCCCGATCCGCTCGATTCCACCGGAACGGACCAGGACGGCCGGCCGATGTGCGCGCCGACCGCCCTGGTCTGTCGTCCGGTCAGATGATGATCATGCAAGTAGTTCGGCGAGTGTTGTTCACTGAGCCAACGAGGTGATCGTCAAGGTGGTGCGGTAGCTGCCGGACGAGACCGTGCCCGGAATCTTCAGATTCAGGTCGGCGCCCAGAACTGCCTGGCCGATGTCGTGGCCCTGAGCGGCCGCTCCGAGAACGCGGGAGGACGAAAGCCCCGAGCCGCTGTCATAGCCGGAGGCGACGGCGTTACCGGCGGTTGCCCCGGCACCGGCTTCCTGCACGTTGGGAGCCCAGCCGAGGTACTTTCCGCTGAAGCTCTTGTCACCGTCGGTGAAATCGCCCACCTTGCTGGAAAGCGACCACGGCGACTTCGGGCGCCGGGTGTCGGTGACGGTGATCGGGTTGATCTGGCCGCTGGCCAGGTAGTACTCGGCGTTGTGGTCCTCAGCAGTCCCCAGGTCGACCAGGCGGTTGGTGCCGTTGATCGTCCAGCCGAACTCGCCGGGGGTTTCGTTGACGCTGACCTGGATGGTCTGGCTGCCTTCGCCGTTGTTCGGGTAGACGGTGAACTCGTCGACGATGGTGCCCTTGGCAAGGGTCTGTGACTGGCCATTCTGCGAGACCGTGCCCTGCCACTTCACGTTGCCACGGTCAAAGGCCGGGTTGACGTCACCGGTCGCGCTGGCGCGAATGTTCTGCACCGTCAGGGAGTCACCCTTCACCGCGACCTTAACGTAGGTGCGTACGTTCTCTTGATTCTCGACCGAGTTCGCCCAGTGGCGAGTGTGGCCGTTGGAGTCGGGGGTTGCGGTCGGATCTGCGCCGAAGTCGCCACCGTTCTTGCTGGAGTCCGGCTCGGTGAGGCCGTAGTACTTCGACCCCGAGGCCGAGTTGCCCGTCACGTAGATCACGCCGCCGACACCGGTGAAGATGTCAGCGTCGCCGGCCTGCTCGTCCGGGTTGGCCTTCTCGCCGTTCTTGATCTCGTAGCTGCGCGAGTAGCTGTGGTCATGTCCCTGCAGGACGAGGTCCACGCCCAGCTCCGAGAATGCCGTCGGGAAGTCGACGCGGCGAATCGCGTTGTCGGTGTCGTTGGCGTGGTCGGCCGGCGAGTAGATCGCGTGGTGGTAGACGAGCACCGTGTGCTTGGCCTGGTAGCCGTGGTTGTTGATGACGTCGGTCACGAAGCCGAGATGTGCCTCGTCGCCGCCACTTCCGGCAGCCGAGCTCGCGTAGCTGTTGCTGTTGAGGTCGATGAACAGCACATCCTTGTAGATGTACCAGTAGTCGCCGCCCGAGGTGGTCGCGGTCTTGTCGGCGTCCTTATAGTACTTGGGTGCGCGATCGGTGTTGGGGGTGTAGAAGTGCTGGTCGTAGGCCCGGCCACCCACATCGTGGTTACCGATGGTGGCCGCCCATGGGTACTGACGCAGGTTGTCATTGGCCAGGAACTGGTCCCACTGGGTCTCGATGTTGGCCTTCTCGACCTGGTCGCCGCCGGAGACCAGCAACTCGGCATCGGGGTTGACGCTCAGGGCGTAGTCGAGGGTCTCGGACCAACCCAGGCCGTCGGCCACCTCGTCGCCGGAGGATCCGATCTGCGGGTCCCCGAAGAACAAGAAGTCGTAGTCACCCTCGAAGCTCTGCGTCCTGAAGGTGTAGGCCGGTGACCAGTTGTTGTCCGAGCCCACCCGGTAGGTGTACTCGACGTTCTCCTGAAGGCCGGTGATGACGGCGTGACGGTTGTGGGTGCCGGCGCTTTCCGTGGTGGTGTTCGCATTGCCGGAAGCTGCGAAGCTCGTGGCATTTCCAGGGAACTGACCGTTGATAACCGATGCGGAGGGGGCGAGTTGCACCAGCTGGCTGGTGTCTTCGCTGGTGTACCACGAGAGGATGCGCTGTGATTCGTTGGCGCCGACCCCGAGGACGATGGCAGTGGGGGCGGTTGACACTTCTTCGGCCATGGCCGGTGCCGTGAGGAGCGAGCTGGAGGCGAATGTGAGTCCGAGCGTGGCTGCTGAGAGCCAGGCGATCAGGTGTCTTTTGGCGCCTTGTTGAGAGGTCGCGCGTGAAGCAGACGGGGACATCGTTCTTCTTTCCTGTGTTCGTGCAGGGCTGTGAGTAACGCACGGTCCCT
This sequence comes from Brooklawnia propionicigenes, assembly GCF_030297015.1. NCBI lineage: Bacteria > Bacillati > Actinomycetota > Actinomycetes > Propionibacteriales > Propionibacteriaceae > Brooklawnia > Brooklawnia propionicigenes. The sequence goes on from NZ_AP028056.1 coordinate 2,102,833, forward strand.
TGGGCCGATGCCTCTGCAGACTGTCAATCCGATGTGAATTCACAGTGAGTGTCGGCCGGACTCTTCGTGTCCAAGAAGGAAACTCTCGTTGGCCTGTTGTTTACCCCGCAACTACACGTTCCACGAACCAGTACAGACCTGTGATGGCGACAAGGGCGGCGAGCCCGCCGGTCACCCACAGGGCGGCCTGCGGGGCGCGGCGGCGCAACAGCGCGAGCAGGGGGAAGATCATCACGATGATGCCGACCTGCACCGCCTCGATGCCGAGGTTGAATACGAGTAGCGACCACAGCAGGGTCCACGACCACGGCTCGTCGATGCCGAGCGCTCCGGCGAATCCCAGGCCGTGGATGAGCCCGAAACAGAAGACGACGCCGAGGCGCAACCATCCGGCTCGGTCGATACCAATCGGGCCGGCTGACCTGTCCAACTCGTTCGCGTGGGCGCGACGCTGCCAGATCAACCACAGGTACCAGGCGGCGACCAAGCTGATCGAGAGCGCGATGACGGGCTCGACGACGGCGTCCGGCACCTTGACCACACCGGTGGCGGCCAGAATGAAGGTCACCGAGTGGGCCAGCGTGAACGCCGACGCCGCCAGGATGACTTCGCGCAGCCGTCTCGAACCGGCGATCAAGGCGAGCAGGAACAAGATGTGGTCGATACCGGTGAGCAGATGCTCCGCGCCCAGCGTGAAGAATTGGACGAATCGCTGCCCGGCGCTCTGTTCGGTGCTGAACAAGGGCTGCTGTGCACTGAGCGCCGCGCTGCCGGACTGGCCGTCGAGTTCGTAGGTGACGATCGTCTCGGTGTCGCGCACGTAGCCCTCGTCGTCCGGAAACAGCGTGGCGGTGACCTCGTGGGCGCTCGCGTCGGATGCGCAGGTGTAGTCAAGCGTCACCACCGCGTAGGGCACGCCCTGCTGCACCGTCATCGTCACATCCCTGCCGGCGCTCGACCGGCAGGACTGCCCGGACGCGGTGGCGATGGTGAAGCGCTCGGTGACATAGCTCTCCACTGCGTCCGTGTGGTCCTGCAGCGCCTTCGCCTGGGCGGAGGTGTCCGCTCGTTCGAAGGCTGCGGTGCCGTCTCGGAACAGCTGGTCCACCTGCTGCATGTCGGCCGCCGAAACCACCAGCAGGTCGTATTCGAGTTGCAGTTCTGCGGTGATGCGGCCGGTTTCGTCCGATGTCAGATTGGCGTAGACGACGGAGGAAAAGCCGTGGGCGACCGCCGGCTGCGCAGTGAGAGACGCCAGGATGGCCGCCAGCAGCACGAGCAGCGGCGCGATGAGCGCGCAGCGTTCGACTCGGCGTTCGCGGGGACGGGGCATGGTGGTTCTCCTCATTGGTCGGTGGGCGGGTTGTTCTGGGGTCATCAGCAGACGGGGCTGCAGGTGCCCTGTCGACAATGCGCCGGGCCCATGATCGGCAGGTGTGCGTCGCGTTGATGCCGAGTTAACCCGGCCTGAACTCTGGGAGACATCGCCGTGTAAACGGGCCTCTGGCGGAGCGATCCCGTCGGCGGTTGGTTAGCATGCCGATGGGTTCGCCAGTCGTTCCCGTGCGCTTGCCGGAAAGGACTCAGACTTGTCTCGTCGTCTGCGGATCGCCATCGCATCACTGGTTCTGTTGATGGTTGCCATGCTCGCAACGGGGTGTTCGGATCCATGGCAGCGGCCGCATGCCTCGCCGTCGGCCGTGGGTGAGCCTGGTGCGGGTTTTCTTCCGGAGGGCACACCGGGCCCGGAAACCACGGTCACGCCGTCGCCGGGTTCGTGGAGCGACGTGCGTCCATCGGCCGGCTACCGCGTGGTGTTGGTGTCCGGCGGCGCCGACGACCAGACGCGAGTTCTGACTGCCGGGGTGCAGGAGTGGGCCAAGGACGAGCGTGTCGATCTGCGTACCGTGCAGGCTACCGGGGATCCGATCGACGACATATCCCGAGCCATCGACCTGGGTCCGGATCTGATCGTGAGCGCGGGCAACGGTGTCATCGATGCGCTCGCGCTGATCACGGCAAGTCATCTCGATCAGGACTTCCTCATCATCGGTGCTGAGGTGGCGGAGCCAACCCACAACGTCACGGCGGTCTGCTGGGAGGGAGCATCGTTTCGCGGTGAGGGACTCCCCATGGCCTCGGCGTACGATCCGGACTCGTTCACGCCCGAACGGGTGGGTCGTGCGATCACGGCCGGGACGACAGCAGTGCTGACCGGCACCACGGGGATCATCGTCTGGATTGACTGAGCGGTTCTTGGTGGACGCGTAGGCCCGGGGCCGCGAGTGCTCGCCATGGGCGGGGTAGTTCGTCCGCTTGAGGGGCGGTACGTGTGGAAAGCCGTGCCGTGCCCCCACCGCGTTCGGAAATCTATCTCATCAAAGCGGGAGAAGACTACACCCGAAAGGGTGGAATTCCGATTCAAATTCCTGATGTAGCGGGATGGGTTGTTCGACTCGGTGTTGAGCTGGGCTGAAAGTGATATCGCGACAGGTACGCTCGGAGTGTAGGGCCTTTGGCGACTCGCTGTGTGTGGTGCGCGCGGTTAGCCGCCGAGTCGAGGTCAGTGACCACGAGGAGAGATCATGATGACCAAGAAGGAAAAAGGCAGCAAATCCGCGAAGATGCTGTACCGGCCGATCGGCCTAGCCAGCAGCATTCTGAGTGGCGTCATTGCCGGGATTGTCTTCAAGAAGGTATGGGAAAAGGTCTCCCATTCGGACGGTGCCCCAAAGGCTCTGAAATCCGAATTCGGATTGGGACAGGTGCTGGTGGCCGCCGCTGTGCAGGGCGCTATCTACGCGGGCGTCAAGGCCCTCGTGGATCGCGGTGGCGCGAGATTGTTCCAGCGGGCAACCGGTGAATGGCCGGGTGACTAGAGGCTGATCGCGGGTGTCATTTCGGGCGGCTCATCGTCCGGAACTGGGCGACCTCGTCCTCGCGTTGCGTGTCAGTGAATGTGAGATAGAACTCGAAAGGTACCATCATGAAATTCCCTTTCCGTCGGCGCGACGACAGCGACGGGAGCGATGTTCCTGAAGCCGATGACAGTAGGAAGCCCGCAGCCGATGACAGTGGGAAACCGGCAGCCGATGACAGTGGGAAGCCCGCAGCCGATGACAGTGGGAAGCCCGCAGCCGATGACAGCAGGAAGCCCGATTCGCCTACTCAGATCACCAAGCCCTCATGGGTGTACGTCATGCGAGCGAGCGTGCGTGAGTTCTCCGCGGACGGGTGCACAGATCTTGCCGCCGGCCTGACCTATCGGACGATCATGTCGATGTTCCCCGGCCTCATCGCCCTGGTGTCGATCCTGAGCCTGTTGGGCCAGAGCGGTCAGGCGCTGACCGACGTCCTCGATCAGCTCAAGGGGGCAGTACCTGCTGACACCTGGGCATCCGTGCAACCCGTGCTGGACGCGGTGCTGACCGCTCCTGCTCCCGGCGTCGGGCTGATCGTCGGCTTGCTGATCGCGATGTGGTCTGCATCGGGATATGTGAAGGCCGTGGGTCGCGCGATGAACGTCATCTATGGCGTGGACGAGGGACGAAGCGCGATCAAGCTCAACGCTCAGATGTACCTGCTGACGGCCATCATCTTGGCTCTGGGCGCGGTGTCGTTGGTGGCACTCGTGATCTCGGGCCCCATCGCCCAAGCCGTCGGCACCGCTCTGGGAATCGGATCGTTCGCCGTCGCAGCGTGGGACATCGCCAAATGGTTCATCTTGGCATTCATCGTGGTCTTCGTCATCGCGCTGCTCTATTACGCGACGCCGAATGTAAAGCAGCCCAAGTTCCGTTGGATCAGCGTGGGCGCGCTCGTTGTCATCGTCGTCACAGTGCTGGCCACGGCCGGGTTCTTCTTCTACGTGTCGAACTTCGGCAAGTACAACGCCACCTATGGTGCGCTGGCGGGGGTTATCGTCCTGCTGTTGTGGCTCTACATCGTCAACGCGATATTGCTGTTCGGGGCCGAAGTCGATGCCGAGTTGGAGCGTGTTCGTGAACTCCAGGCCGGAATGCCCGCCGAGAGGGACCTTCAGCTTCCCGTCCGTGACACCAAGGCCAGCGACAAGCGGGCGCGTAAGTACGAGAAGGACATGGAAAGGGCCGAGACGCTGCGCAAATCAGGTGGGCGGACGCAGGAGGCCGGTGAGGCGGGGGAATGATTGGGCCGGACGCCGGTCCGCGGTTTGATGGTCTGGCTAGGCCTACCAGCGCACGCAGACGTGTGTTGAACGCTCCCGCTCTGGCCTCACAGCACGTACTCGAACAGGTGAAACTCGGTCACCTCGATGCCCTCGTAGTGCAACGTGTGGCGACCCAGATCGGTGAAGCCGTAGCGCGCGTACAGCGCGCGAGCAGGGGTGTTGCCAACGTAGGTGTCCAGCCGGATCGCGCGGCAACCCAGCTGACGGGCCACCTCGATCACGCCGGCCAGCAGGAATCTGGCGACGCCCTTGCCTCGGTGGTCGGGCGAGACCCCGAGCACATGGACGATCAGCACTTCGTCTGGGCCGGCCTCGATCGCCCAGTCGGGCTTTTCGTATCCACCGGGCGCCTCATGATCCAGCATCACCGCGCCGACGATGCCCCCATCGGCATCCGCGGCCAGGTAGAGGTTGCCGGCCTCCACCCAGTCGGCCACCTCTTGGGGCGTCGGATGGTTCTCGGCGTGCCAGCGGGAGAAATCCACCGTTTCACCCGAGTAGTCGATGATCCGCCGGTAGACCTGCTGCGCAGCGGGGATCGCGCCCGCCTCGGCGCGCCGGAAACTCAAGGTCACGTGGATGCCCATCCTTCTCATATCAGGCTCGTCAGCGCCGCCACCGCCCTGCACGGCTGTGTTCCCTCCAGCATGCCGTAGCCTGGCAGGCGTCGTCCAAACGCCCCTTGTCATCGACATTCGGCAGCAGGCCGCAGTCTACGAGAACATTCGGCAGGTCAGCGGTCTTGGGAGCTGGCCCGTCGTAGCGAGGGCTCGATCTGTGCAGAAGCCCTTGTCTTTGCAGAATGAGCCTTCGAGCGACGACGCTCGCAGGCCCGGCACTGGGCGCGAGCGTGACAGATCTTCTTCAGTTGGCCCCCAAAATGCGGGTTTCGGCAGTCGCTGAGCGTGGCCGGGTGGGCTGAGGGCCCACACTCAAGAAGATGAGGCACGCGAGACGGGGTAGCCGGCTCGAGGCCCGAGCACCTGGAGGGTCGCGGAACGCGACTCATGGCTCTCCATGATCGGGGTCGTCCTCGTTGAGTCAGTCTTGAGGTGCCGCCGGCACATCACGGTTGGGTGGCGAAATCCGGGTGTCGAACTGTGTGCTGGCCAAGGCGCGCTCCGACACGGTGACGAGATCGAGAACCTCGCGCGCCAGGTACGCTTTCGCGCCGCGCTCGATGGCCTTTCCAGTGAGGATTCCCGCCCGCGTCAGTTCGTCCAGCGCCGATCCGGCGGCGGGCGCCGACACTCCGAGGATCTTTGTCAGCGTTGTCGTCGTGACTACTGGTGCCTCGGGCAGGTGGTTGAGCAACCGTGCAACAGCCGAATCGGCCCGCGGTGAGGGTCGCAGGCCGACCGAGGCTCGATGCTCGGTAAGGCGTTGTGTCCAGGACTCTCGCAGTTCCTGGATGCCCGCTGCGAGCGTCTTGGATTGCTCGACGGCTATGGCGGCGGCGTCAATGAACGTGGCCAGCCAGATGCCGATCGCCTCGCTCGCTTCGGTGCTGGTCGCTGGGCGTGCATGCCGGAAGGAGGTCAGCCCGTCGAGATAGCGATCGCGCAGCGTCGCCAGGACCAGGCTGACGGGCAGCACGGCACGGTCGGTGAGGCCGCGTCGTGCGAGCACAGTGTGGATGAGTGCGCGTCCGACGCGGCCGTTGCCATCGGTGAAGGGATGAATGGTCTCGAACTGTGCGTGAACCATCGCTGCCTGAATCAACGGCGCATGGGCAGCTCCGTTGAGGTAGTCGACCAGGTCGTGCATGAGCTCCGGTACCCGTCCTGGGTCGGGCGGCACGAACGCGGCGCCGACCGGCGTCGAACTCGACGTACCGATCCAATTCTGGACCGTGCGCAACCCGTGATGCTGCAGCTCATCGGGCAGCAGCGAGCGATGAAGACCGACAATGTCATCAACGCTCACCGACTCGGCTTCGACAAGCGCCGTTGTTGCCTCCCGCACGACGGTCATGTTGTTGGCGACCAGCCTCGCCTGCTCGCTGACTCCGCGCACGGATTCCGACTGGCCAAGTTCGGCCAGGGCTACTTGCTGGGTCGAAGGCGCAATGCCTTCGATCTGTGAACTGGCAATCGCCTCTGACCGCAACAAGAACCGGGCGATTCCAGCCAATCCTTCGGCCCCTGGCCCATTGAGCGTTAGAAGGTTCCTCTCAACCTTCATCACGCGACGTGACAGCTCTCCATCAACGGTCAAACCAACACCATCGAGAAGATCCGGGACATAGCGGCGGTACAGACCCGATCGTTGCTCGGACTTGGGTGCTCCTGATTCGATCCTGGATTCCCAGTGCACACCCTCCCATGTGGCCATCCGCCGTATCCTTTCTTCGGTCGCGCCCTGACTTAAAGATAGGTGCTTAAAGTTTACTAGGCGTGCCGTCGGCGTAAGGATACGTCGCACTGGTGCCTTCGCATCGGAAGTGCGCCAGCACGACACAACGGTGTCCCCGCCGACTCGTCGCGCGCCGTTGTTGGGCACTACACCCTCGATTGTGAAGAGCCGGAAAACCGGCAGCGCACCCTAGGACTCCGCTGTGTCTTCTGCGCAGCGCGGCTACCGTGGAGGACGTGATCCCGGGGCATCGGTCCGGGGACCTGGCAAGGAGGTCAGATATGGCTGATGGTGCTCTTGCGCGCGCCGGCACACGTAGGTCGTTGCGTTTCGATGAAGTGCCGGAGGTGACGACGGGCACCGGGTCGCCGGCGCCGGTGCCGCTTGTCACCTTCAACAATGGGGTCCGGATTCCGCAGCTGGGTCTTGGCGTGTGGCAGGCCAGTGACGAGGACACAGAGCGTGCGGTGCGTTTCGCGATCGACGAGGCCGGCTACCGGCACATCGATACCGCGCGCATCTACGGTAACGAGGCGGCGGTGGGCAAGGGTCTGCGGGAATCGTCCGTACCGCGCGACGAGATCTTCGTCACCACCAAACTGTGGAACGCCGATCAGGGCTACGACTCGACGCTGGCGGCTTTCGATGCGAGTCTGGAGCGTCTCGGCCTCGACTACATCGATCTGTACCTGATTCACTGGCCGCTGGGGAACACTGAGCGTTTCCTCGAGACGTGGCGCGCGTTCGAGGTGATCGCGAAGTCCGGGCGTGCTCGCGCGATCGGCGTGGCGAATAACAAGCCGCACCATCTGCAGACTCTGCTGGATCACGGGACGATCGCCCCGGCGATCAATCAGATCGAGCTGCATCCCCATCTTCCGCAGTACCTGACAAGGGCATTCGATGATGATCACGGTATCGTGACCCAGTCGTGGAGCCCGCTCGGGGGCAGTGACCGTGCGGGTTGGGGGCCTGCGTCCAAGCCGAACACGTTGTTGCACGACTCGTTGCTGACCGAGATCGGGGAGGCCCACGGCAAGACTGCCGCGCAGGTGATGATCCGCTGGCATCTGCAGAACGGCTTGGTCGTGATTCCGAAGTCGGTGCACGAGGAGCGGATTCGCCAGAACATCGACGTGTTCGACTTCGAGCTCACCGGTGAGGAGTTCGAGCGCATCGCGAGCCTCGACACCGGCCAGCGTGTCGGCAAGGACCCAGACGAATTCGTCTGATGGCGTCGTGGGCGGTCTGTGGGCAGTGGCCCGCAGGCCGCCTTTGCCATGCCGTCAGCCGCGGTACTTGGCGCGGGCGTGACAGATCTTCTTCAGTTGGCGCCCAGAATGCCGGTTTCGGCGGTTGCTGAGCGTGGCCGGCCGGGCCGAGGGCCCACAGTGAAGAAGATGAGGCACGCGAGCCCAGGCTGCCGTCCCGGGATTCGTGTTTGTGGCCATGCCGTCAGCCGCGGTCCTCGGCGAGGCGGATGATCGTCGCTACGGCGGCTGTCAGCTCGGCATGCGCGTATGCCTTGTCGATGCGTTCTTGCTCCAGACGAAGGTCGCCACGACGAATCTCGGCGACGACACTCCGTTCTGCGGCACTCAGGTAACCGATCTCACCGCGATATGGATGAGGCTCAGCAATGATCAGCTCAGCGTGACGGTGCAGGGTCCTTGCGTCCATCAGCACAGACCGGACGTTCGGCAATACCTGCCGCAGCTGACCCAGAATGCGGAAGCCATAGCTGTCGAGATCGCCCCAATACAGCTGGGGCGCATCCCTGATCCAGGCCACCTTGGCCAGGTTGACGGCAGCGAATCCCATGCTGTGGATGCCCACAACCCCAGGCAGCGCCGGAAGTCTCAAGACGGGCACCTGATTCTCGCTCATCAGCACCACGCGGGGGACCAGCCTCGCAGCGTTCAGGCCGGCCACCCCGGCAGTGAACTGCTGCGGGCCATCCGACAAGCCAGGATCGAGCACCCGCACCCCGAACACCGGATCGTTCGGCGGCGCGGCGGCGTCCTGCTGGCCGGTGAGTGCAAGCGCGAATGGTTCCACCAACGACCGGTGCTGCTCCCACCATTTCGTGTCGATCCCTGGCACCGGCAGCTCGCGCTCCCACAAATCCGACCCCGGGTGTTCAATCAGCCAGGCCAGCACTGCAATCAGCTGTTCGGTCTGATGGTCATCAAGACGGCTCAGTGCCCGTGCTGCCAGTCGGGTCGCCGCGCTGAGGTCAAGGCCCGGCCATTGCTCGCGCAGCCGGGCAACGTTCGCGTTGGCCCGCCGCCACTCGGACGCATGCCCCGCTAGCCCGGCGATGGCCTCCGGCGAGGCGATGAGCCGCTGCGGGAGCAGTTGGCGGCCATAGGCAGGCCACTGTCGCTCGACCCACTCCACCTCGACTCCCGCGACCCGAATGTCGCGCCACGACCTCGCCCAGCGAGCAACTGCCTCGGGATCGGCCGCGAACTGAGCTTGGCTGGGCGGGTGAAGCGGCCACGATTTCGCGTCCGTTTCTGTTGCTGTCAGCCACCGCTTCCAGTTGCGCTGCCACTGGCCCTCCGCCCATTCCCGGGCATCGGCAAGCGTTCTCACAGCAGCCGATCCTGCACCGTGGTGCCAGGGTTGTCGTCCACATCGTCGTTGTCGAAGATGAGCTGGTGCAGCTGCGAGCTGTTCCCGGCCTCATTGCTCACCATCACCACACCCCCGACATAGTCCTCAATGGTCTGCAACATCTTCAAGGGAGTGGCCAGCAACAACTGGAAGCCGAATTGGCGGAACACTTCGAGCCCGGCCTTGGTGAAGTTGTGATCCGCCTTGTCGAATGCCTCGTCGATGACCACCAGGGCGTACTCCGGCCGCTCCTGATCTGCCGGTGCCAATTGGAAACGCAGCGCAGCAGCAAGGCAGAAGGTGACCAGTCGCTGCCGTTCGCCGCCCGATCGTCCACCCGACCCGGTGTAGTGATCGAGCGCGTTGCGCTCGGCATCTTGCACCCGAGCCTGGAACGAGACGTGCTGGCGGGTGTCGAGGCAGAGCCGCCGCCAGTTCTTGTCGGCAGGATCGGCCGAGCGCAGCCGGTCCAGCAACGCCTGCATCAACTCGAAGCGGCGCTCCGCTGCTTCACGATCGTCCTGATCCTCAAGCGTGCCGGCCAGCGAACCCGAAGTGATCTTGGCCAGGTTCGCCAGGAACTCCTCCACTTGGGGAAGGGTGCGATCCCGCACTTCGATCTGCAAGTACGACGCCGGCGCGAACTCGGTCATCAGCAGCGACCTGTTGACCTCGTCAACCCGTATCCGCACATCCCGACGGGCCCCCTTGATGACAAGCGCCAGCTGGCTGATGTTGTTGCGTGCCTGTCGCTGCAGGAGATCGAAGAAGCGATTCTCGAAGGCGGGCAGTCCGTCGTCCTCCAACGAACGCAATCGGGCGAGATAGTCCGCGAGGTACTCGGTGTCGTCGCCCCAGTCGGCTGAGGGCACCGGCCAGTTCTGGCGATAGTGACTCATCGCGCGCACCGCCGACTGCTGTGTCTTTCGAACGGCATCGTCCAGTTTCTTGTGCTGCTGACCGAGTTCGCGGCGCAGCCTGAGTTCGTCGGCACCGACGCTGGTGTCGGCCGCCAGTTCCTCAAGATCCGCGGCGACTTCGGCGGGGACAGGCGCAGCTTGGGCGATCTGATCGGCGAGGCTCGCGATGAGCTCGCCGAGTTCGGCGAGCCTGTGGTCGACCTGTGCGCTGCGCAGCGCGAGTTGCTGCCGGATCTGTTCGGCGCGATCGGCGCGCTGTTGCAGCTGGGCTCGCACCGATTCCAGTCTGGCCAGGTCGGGCTGGGCCTGGTGAAGCTGCGCCAGCCGCGCGTCCAACTCGGTCACCTTCTGCTGGGCCGCCGCGACATCGATGGCAGCCCACGAGCACCTCTGCAGTTCGTCCAGCACGCGTTGGCGTTGCCGCAGAGCCTCGTTCTGGTCATCGTCTGCCTGCAACTCGGCCTCCGCGGCGCGCAGTTCGTCCTCGGCTTGCCTCAACCGGGCCTCCAACTCGGCCTCCTTCGCCTCAGTGGTGAAGCCCAGGACCCAGTTCGCACGATCGTTCAGCCGAGACCGATCGTCCTTCTCATGGCGGTATTCGCTGTGCTTCATCTGGCCGTTGATGGTGACCGCCCGCCGAACCCCGGCAAATCCGTCGGGGTGGTCGACACAGGCGTAGTCGTAACGGTTGCACAGCCGCTCCCACAGCCAGCCGTTGAACGGGCCATCGGCCAGTGCCAGTTTGTGGACGAGCGAGCGCGGGTCGTCGGGAACGTTCCCGCTGGCAGGCTGCCCTGGAAACACCCGTTCGTAAACCAGGCGAGTGTGCAGGTTCTCTTCGTCGATGATCTCGGCGGCAGCACGGTAGTGCGCATCCGGGACGACCAGCGTGCGGGCGAACGACCCGAGCACCCGCTCGATCGCCCCACTCCAGGCCCGCTCGGCCGCGCGGACTTCCAGCAGTTCACCAACGAAAGGCAGCCGGGACTCATCTACCTGCAGTCGCTCGGCCAGCAGGGAACGCACGTTCAGCAGCATCCGGTCCAGGTTCGAATGGTGTTGTCGGAGCCCCTTGAGCGCATCAACTAATGCGGCTCTGCGTTGGCTTGCCTGGCTGCGCCGGGCGTGCCTGTCGTGGGTCGACGTCTTGCGTTGCCGGAGTTGCGCGCTCACTTCGGCCTCGCGTGCCGCCGCCTCGCGCGCGAAGCGCTCTGTGTCGATTTCGCTGGTGGGAAGGCCGAGCCGTTCGCCTGCCGCCAGGTCGGACAATCTGGAGCGCTCCGCCCGGCGCTGGCCGAGAACAGCGATTTGGACCGCGCGAAGCTCGAGCAGCTGTTCGCCCTCGGCTCCGCCCGCCCCGTCCAGGGCCCGCTCGGCATCCCGCAGTGCAGTGTCGGCGGCCAGCTTGGCCTGCTCGGCGGACGACAACTCCGCCGCCGTCGATCTCAGTTCTTGCTGGAGCCGGTGTTCTTGCCCGCGGTATTCGGCCAGCCGCTTATCGCGCACCCAGGTGCCCACCTGGTCTTCGAGGTTCGACAGGTGGGTGAGCTGGGCGTTGAGCCTTGTCAACTCCTGATCCGAGATCCGCAGGGGGGTCAGCGCTTCCACCTGACGACGGGCGTCAACCACCGCGCTGTGTGCGGTGGAAAGCTCGGTGAACTGCACGACAGTCTCGTCCGCAAGCTCGAATGACCTCGGCTCATCTAGCATGAACTCCCGAAAGAGAGAATCAAGGCTGGTCAAGTTCTTCGCCGACTGGGTCTTGTGCAGCAGGAGCTGCGCCTGCTCCGAGGTGATGCCCAGGCGCCGCCGGAATTTGTTCGCGAATGACGCGTACGCGTCGCCGCTGTACACATCGTGACTTGGGAATTCGCGCTTGAGGCGGCGCACCTCGAGGCCGTTTTCCACGTAAGGCGCGAGCGCCAGCAACTCAACATCGCCGTCTGCGAGCATGAAGACCGATTTCAGGTCCTTGGCATCGTTTGTCGCCCTGGCGATATGGAAGAGCCGGACCAAGGTGACGCGCTGCTGCTGGCCATCACCGAACGTGAGCGCAATACCGCTCCAAGTGGCACCGATGCGAAGATATGCGGTCTGGATTTCGCCGGTCTGCTCGTCAGTCTGACGCTTGTAGGCGCCGCGGACATAGGTCAGCAGGTTGCGATCCCGGTCGCCGGTATCGGTGCCTTGTGCGGCCGCATTGAACCGTGCCCGCGCAGGCTTGACGAGAATGGCTGCCATCGCGTCCAACAATGACGACTTGCCCGACCCGGACGGACCGGTCAACAACAGGCCCGCGCGCGGCACATCGAATTGCCTCGCCCCCTGGAACGTCCCCCAGTTCACCAACTGCACCTTGCAGAGGCGTTGCTGGCCGATCACGTTTGATCTCCTTGAGCTCTTTGATCGTGCAGCAGTCGCTGCAACTCGTCGGTGATGGCGGCTACCTCGTCCGCGCCGACGACCAGGGCGAGCACAGGTGAGATCTCCCACCGGTCATCGTCCCCGCTCACCGACAGCAGCACCGAGTACTTCTTCATCTTGTTGACTGCCGCTTCAATGCGGCGGTCGAATCCGCGCTTGTCGCTGATGTCGGCGGCGCGATAGCTACGCAGTTGATCTTCGATCTCGTCGCGGCCCACGAAAACCCGCACCGCACCGCTGTCGCGTTTCAGCAGCGTTCGGCGAAGATACAGCACCAGCGCGGTCTCGATCAGTGTCAGCGGCTGGGTGCGGATCGCCTTGACGGCCCCTTCAACATCGAGATGGCGGACGAAGGCGACTCCCGCCTCGTCGTCGACCACCAAGTCAAGATAGACATCTGCGAGCCGGGAGCGGACGAGTGGTTCTTGCGCCTTCAGCTGCTCCCACAGCCGGGCGTTGGCGTCGGCGCGAAGGTACGGACCCTGCATCATGTAGATGAGGACGCGGCGCACGCCCGGAGGGAGCGGGCTCGGATCGGCAATGTCGATCGGTTCGACGGCGATCTCGAGATCTCCGTCGCCGGTGTCTTCTGCGCGGCGGGGCGCAGGCTGCAGCGTCATCTCTTCGTCCAATCGGCAGGAACAGTACTAAAGAGATATCGCGGGCCACTGACATTTTTCGATCTGCCTGATCGGGACTGCCACGTCCAAACCTCTGAGCCGGGCACCCGGATTGCGTACTCGACTGCCAGGACGAGCAGCCCCACGATCGATGCCAGGCCCTGCGACGCGGGAAAGCGCTCCAGCACCTCGCCAACGGTGGCGGTCGCTCGTTCGTCCACCACCGCGGCCACATTGCCGTGCAGTTCGCCGAAATCGATCTCGGTGAGACGCACCATCTCGCGCAGATTCTCCAGATTGAGCGGCTGGGTGTCGTGCTCGTCGACCGTCTCCGCGGTGCGGACGTCCGCGGGGTTGTGCAGCGCCCACGACCCGATGGACGAGAACCTCATTGATGTCAGGTCCAATCCCACGCCGATCTTGTGGGTTGTGGGCAGGCTGTGGAGCAACCCCATGAGGGCCTGCTCGCAGGTGTTGATTGCCGTCGCCAGTCTTTGCTGCTCGCGGTACTCCTGGGTCTCGACGAACCGTCGCAGGCTGCGGGACAGGTCGGTCAGCGTGCCGCGCACTTGTGCGCTCTCGCTTTGCAGCGTGGTGAGGTACTGCCGCAAGAAGGCGATCCCGGCCAGCGGGAGGTCGGCCGCGAAATCGCGATCCAGCACGGCATCCACGGATGCGTCGAATCGTTCGACGAGTTCGGGGTCAAGCAGCAGACGGTAGAAGGCGTCGAAGGTGCGTCCAGCGTCGGAACTCTCGATCAGATCAACTCCGGCGAAGATCTCGTCGAGCACCTCCCCGCGTTGTCCTTCGTGGTTGATGATCTGCTCCCGTAGACCCTGGTTGAGTCGCTCGAAGGAGTCGGCCACTTTGGCGAAGTCCCTGGGTACGGCCTCGGCCAGGCGCAGAATCTCAGCCAGGCGTTCGCTCGCCGCGGCGTCATCGGCGGGCACTGATCCTTCGGACTCAACCCGAGCGATCTCAGCATCGAGGCGATCGCGCTCGGCTTGCAGGGCTGCGATTCGAGTTGACGGATCGGGATCGGTGTCGCGGGCCAGCGAAGCCAAGAGATCGGAGACGTTGGCGAGCCGCGACGATGTCACTGTTGCCACCGGACGATCGATCGCGTCGAGGAAGGCGATGGCGTCGGCGGCGGTGGGAGACAGCTCAATGCTCTCGTCCCGGGCTGCGGTTGCGCGGCGGATGAGGATTCCGTCCCGGATCCAGTCAGCGATGTACTCCTGGGCAGTGCGCGGCAGGGCGATGCCTTCGTCTCGTAGCTCGCTGAGATCGTCGGCAACCAAGGTCACGAACTCGGGATACGCGATGATCCGCCGATCGACAAGGTGGCGGCCGCAGGTGGCCACGATCACGGGCATGTTGTTGGCTCGAAGAAGTCTGAGGGCAGCGGTGTCGAGCGCGCGGTAGGCCCCCGTGGCGGCACCGACTGCTCCGGCCATGGAGCCAAGCATAGGTTGCCGGCTGGGGAAGCTGTGCCCAGGCGCGCATCCGGCCCGATCGTCGGGTCCGACATTTGCGAAGACACAGCCCTCTAGCGGGCGCGTTTCATGCTCGCCTGTCCGTAGACACCTTGTCGCAGCGTGCTCAGCGGGCGGCTACGTAGCCTTGGACGAGGGCGGCGTAGCCTTTGTCGGCCGTGCCGCAGATGCTGTCGGTTCGTGCCGTGAATTGAAGGTCTCGCACGCCGAAGACATCGAGTTCTAAGCGTTCGAAGGGATCCCCAGGCTTGGCTGTACCTGAGTAGATCGTCGCGCCGTCTGCGATCACGGTCCATTCCACGACAAGATCGGGCGGCGTGTGTGACTGCAACGCAAATGCGAATGACAACGTGCTCCATTGCGCTTGCAGTCTGTAGCTCGCAGTGTTGACGGCTCCGTTGCAGCCGACCCACTGGTTGGTGCTCAGCGGGAAGGATTCGTAGTCTGAACCGATCTGCACGACAGCGATGTCAGCATTGCCGCTCGTCTGTCCACCGGAGTGCGGGATCTTGTAGAGCCAGGCTGTCGATATCACCATGCAGTTCGGTGGTCTCACCGCCTTGGAGCGTGTTTCGATCTGTGCGGCAGACAACGAGTTCGTATCGATCGTCGGCCCGTCTGGTTGCGGGAAGAGCACATTGCTCGCCGTGCTGGCCGGGCTGCGCGAGCAGACCTCTGGACGAGTCCTGGTCGATGGGACCGAGATCGACGGACCTGGACGCGACCGGGGAGTGGTCTTTCAGAATTACACGCTGCTGCCGTGGAAGACGGTTCTGGAGAACGTGGAGTTCGGGCTGCTCGACGAGCCGATGACGAAACCGGAGCGTGCCGCGGTGGCTCGCGAGGCGCTGGCCAGGGTCGGGCTGGAAGACTTCGAGACCCATCGTCCAGCACAGCTCTCTGGGGGCATGCAACAGCGAGTCGCGATCGCTCGCTCACTCGCCTACCACCCGGGCATGCTCCTGATGGACGAGCCGTTCGGGGCGCTCGACGCGCTTACCCGCAGATCCATGCAGGAACTCCTCATCTCGGTGTGGGAGAAACACCGACTGACGGTGGTCTTCATTACCCATGACATTGACGAGGCAGTACTGCTGTCTGATCGGGTGCTCGTGATGGCTTCCAAACCGGGAAGAATGGTCGCCGAGCATCTGGTCGATCTGCCCCGGCCGCGGAATTCGGACACCCTCTTCGAGCCCGGCGCCCGCACGCTGTTACGCGAGATTATGTCCGAAGTGATGGAGGACAGCCACCCATGACATCCGTGGCCATGGGCCAGATGCGAGCGATCCTGCTGGGTCGCGATCTGAAGCTCTCGCTCGGCACAGCGGAGGTTCGAAGGCCAGAAGCGGGCGAGGTGCTGGTACGGGTCGAGTACTGCGGGATCTGTGGATCTGATCGGCACGCCATCGCCTCAGGCGATTGGATCGAGTATTGGCCGGCGATTCTTGGGCATGAGGCGGTGGGAGTGGTCGAGGAATCTGTGGACCCCGCGATCCGCATCGGCGAACGTGTGGTCATCGATTCTCGGCGTCCGTGCGAACAATGTGCGCTGTGCCGAAGGGGTGCGCGCGGGCTGTGCGGAGAGTCTCACGTGGATGGGCGAATCAGCACCCGGCGGCTACGCCGAATACGTTGTTGTGCCCAGTTGGACGCTACACCGGATCCCAGACAGATTGCAGTCCGAAGTCGCAGTCTTGGCGGAGCCTCTCGCTGTTGTCGACAGTACTCTCGATCACTTACCCGCGACTGCGGGAACGGTGCGGATACTCGGTGGTGGACCCATCGGCGTGTTGGCCGCGCTGCGTGTGGCCCAGCGGTTCGCAGGCGTGGAGGTGGAAATCGTGGAAGTTGTGCCCGAACGCGTCGGATTGGTTCGGCAGCTGTCGGTAGACGCCGTTCAGCATTCTTCCGGATCCAGGGTGGACGCAGTCATTGACGCGGCCGGATATGTGAGGTCGGTGGACGACGCATTTGCAGGCTTAACCAACGGCGGCACGGTGATCGCGATTGCGCTGGGCGAATCGGAGCTTCAGCTACCGGTGCGCGAGCTGGTGGAACACGGCTGGAGCCTGGTGGGCTCGATCGGATTTGAGGCAGTCCATCTGGATCGCAGCCTGGCGGCCTTGGCCGAAGCGCCCGAGACGTATCGGGGTGTCGTGACCGAGATCATGGATTTCGCTGTGGCCAGGGACTTTCTGGCTGGCCGAACAACACTGCCAGGAGTGAAGATGGTGGTGAAGCCGAGTCATGTGTGATCATCAGGGGCGCAAGTATCTGATAACTGGCGGTACGTCGGGAATCGGAGCATACGTGGCCAAGGCATTGACTTCCGCTGGTGCCACGGTGACAGTGACCGGACGTGATGAAGGCCGGGTTGCGGAGGCCATCCGGGCAGGGCTCGCAGAGTTCAGTCTGGTCTGCGACGTTTCCGATACCCGGGCTGCGAAGCAGGGTGTCTATGCGGCCTGCGAACAAATGGACGGACTTGATGCGGTATTCGCCAATGCGGGCGGCGACGGCCAGGCACTACCGGCGCAAGAGTTGGATCTGGACTGTTTTGCGGACGTGCTGGCCACCAATGTCATCGGCATACTGGCCACTTGTCAGGCCGCGTTCCAGGTACTGAATCGGCCCGGTGCGATTGTGGTGAACTCATCGGTGAATGCGCTGCGTCCAGAGAAGAACTTCGCGGACTACAACGCGTCCAAGGCCGCATCGCTGAGCATCGCGCAGAGTCTCGCGCTGGATTGGGCAGACGAGCGCATCACGGTGAATGCGGTCTGTCCCGGCTACTTCAGGAGCCGGATGACGGAGTCATATCTGGACGATCCCAAGACCGCGGGGGAGTTGCTGGCGCGTATTCCGCAGGGCAGATTCGGCAGCGCGGACGAGATCGCGTCCCTGGTCGGCTTTCTGATGCTGGGCAGTGTGCCCTTCTTGGCCGGGGCCGGAATTCCCATCGCGGGCGCCTCACATTTGTGACGCGTCGCGGGCCAGGAGAGCGCCTCCATGTCCCCGATCCCTGCCCACACGTGTGCGCCACGGACTGTCAGCGAGGCGTGCGCATTCTCCGGACGGCCCGCGGTCGCTACTGAAGGGAATAGTCGTCTCCACAAAGTGGTTGAGTATTCAACTACTTAGGAGTGGACGAGCTATGAACGCACCAACCGAGCGGCTGGATCCGGCCACCCACATGGACATGCTGAGCTTGCGCGTCCGTCATCTGCCGGGCCTGCTCGCCTACTACACCGATGGGGTGGGACTCGTTCCGCTGTCCGAGGGGAGCGGGCGCATTGTGCTCGGGCTGGGAGATCGGGCGGTGCTCGAGCTGGTGCACGCCCCCGAGTTGCGTCCGGCGCCATCCAACTCGGCTGGGCTGTATCACACTGCGGTTCTCTTCGATACCCGCAGCGATCTTGCGGCCAGCCTGCACAGCATGGCCTCCCGGTACCCGCAGACATTTATCGGCTCGGCCGATCACCTGGTCAGCGAGGCCTTCTACTTCACCGATCCCGAGGGCAACGGGCTCGAGTTGTACGTGGACCGTCCTCGCGAGCAGTGGCGGTGGACCGGAGACCAGGTGGCCATGGACTCACTGCCGCTGGACCCGAACCGCTTCGTCGCAAGCCATCTTGACCGCAACGCTGCAGAATCGTCCTCTGGGCTGTCGCGCCTGGTCGGACGACTGGGTCACGCCCACCTGCAGATCGGTGACATCGAGACCGCCCACCGCTTCTATGTCGGCACGCTCGGTTTCGACCAGACGGCACGGATGGGACGCGGGGCGCTGTTCGTGTCGGCGGGCGGCTACCACCATCACATCGGTTTGAACACGTGGAACTCCCGCGGTGCTGGTGTGCGGTCGAAGACTCTGGGTCTCGGTTCGCTCGACATCGCAGTCCCCACGCGTGAAGAGCTGGATCGGATCGCCGAGCGGCTTCGATTCGCCGGGCACGAGATCCGCGACGACGGCAACCGCATCACGACGTATGACCCCTGGGGCAACGAGGTCAGGATCGGTCAGGCGGTCTGAGTTCCGGGGTTGGCGAGCGCTTGGGACTGCCCGCGCGTCCCGATTTGATACGAGACGAGATGCACGGTCCAGTTGTGTCATTGCCCCACTCGTGTGTATCGTGGGTATTGCCCCCATGGGGTGACAAGATCGAGTATCGCTGATGTCTGATCGGACCCCAGCAGCGGAAGGGACTTAGAATGATCGCGGATTTCAAGAACGTGGGCGAAGCCGTCGCCGACGAACGCGGTCGCTTGCCGATGGGGAAGAGCGGCGTCCGCAAGGATGACCGGTACGCGGTTGCCGTGAACGACGATGGCCAGATCTTGCTGACACCCTTGGTCTCGATTCCACGGCGCGAGCTGATCGTGTGGGAGGACCAGCTGCTCCGCGAATCACTGGCGCGCGGCTTGGCTGAGGCGGCTGCAGGGGAAACTGTCGACTTGGGCAGCTTCGCGGAGTACCTCGACGACGCTGAAGACTGACGGTGATGGTGCTGAGATTCACCAAAGAAGCCGCGAGGGTTCTCAATGAGCTCACTTCGCCTCAGTATGCGGTGAAGCTGAGGAAGGTGCGCAGGACTCTTGCGCTTATTGAGCAGAATCCTCGGCATCCGGGCCTCAACTCTCACAAGTACAAGTCCATCCGGGGCGTGGATGGATCAGACGTGTGGGAATCCTATGTCGAGAACCACACGTCGGGGGCTTGGCGGATCTTCTGGCAGTACGGCCCGGGCGAGGACACTGTCACCATCCTGACTATCGGGCCACATCCCGACTGATTAGGCTACATGCATGCGGAGTGCGCGTGAGCAGCTGATCGGAAGGGCTCTTGCGGCCTACAGCGACTCATGCACCCTGCCGTTGTTGACTCCGAGTTGCCCCTTCTATCGCTTGGCTGGGGATGGCTGCACCTGCAACGAAGAGTGCCGCGCGCTGTTAGTCGACTATGGAGAGGATCGGCCCACAGAGTCCGTCGCTGTGCTTGATGGGCTCGTCATGACAGGAGTCGTGCGACCGCTTGAGGTGGCGTCCGGACTTACGCCGTTCGACGCAACCGAGATCTTCATGCGGGAGTTGCGGGAGCCTATTCCGAACGCCAGCACAACGACTCTTCTGCTGCGAGCCAGCAAGCATGTTTCGACACCGCCGGACATGCGAATGAGTGACGATGATGTGTTTTTGGCGATTTGGGCTGAACTGGCGAGGCGCGGAGTGCCGGTTGAGAGAGTTCTGCGCGTGGGCGCCGCTCCTCGCGTCGCCGCCTCGATAGCGTCTTTGCTGACTGCTGAGCTGCCAGCCCTGTTGATGGATTGGAGAGGACTGCGGGATGGCTGCCAGGCCGCATGGCGGGGCAGTACCGCCGACTATCCTCAGTGGTTCGAAGCGCAGGTCACGGAGTGGTTCACTCGTCTCCTGGCCTCTGACATTAAGGCTTTCTTAAATTGGAGCGTTCCCCAGAAGGCTGTATTCGTGAATCTGCCGCCACCACAGGCTGATCCGGAGGCTCAGTGGATTTGGGATCGTTTCACCGTTACCCATCTCGAGCTGTGGGCGACTGAGAGTCTGATCCTCGAGTGGGACACCGCCAGAGGAAGGCGTGCAGGTCTGTGCCCTGATCGAGTGTTGGCTGCGCGCGTTGTCGATGCAGAAGTGGTCGCGACAGCTGCCCTCGATAAGTTGGCCAGTCAAACCCCGCACCGGAATCAGCCTGCCCCGGACCTCAGCACCAAGCACTTCGTCCAGCAGGCGCTGATTCACCTTCGGAGGGGAAACCAGGCAGCAGCGGAGGAGATGTTCACCGCGCTTGCATACATGAATCCGGCGGACGGTGACGCCTTGAACAATCTGGGATTCTGCATAATTCCTGTCTCGCCAGTGCGGGCCCTCGGGCCGCTCGCGAGAGGCGCCCAACTCCCGATGGGTAACCCGGCGTTGAGCCTGGCAAACCGCGCTCTTGTCAACCATCTGCTAGGCGACAATCAGCTGGCCGCTCAGTTCCTCGACCAAATCGCAGTCGCGCATGGTAACGCCGCCGTGTGGTTGGAACGAGAATGCGGTGTACTCGAACTCGCGGTCATGGCCTTGGACTCCTATGTGGATCAACTGCGCACGCACGTAGTCAACTCACTCGAGGTCAGCGGAGGTGCCTCGTCTGGCTCTCACGAGTGAGATGTCAGAAGCTCCTGAGGCGGTCGTAGGCGAAGCGAGGCGCGTTCTGGGCAGGCGCCGAGTACATTCCCCAAGCCAGCACTCCCGCGGCGACCTGCCGGGCGGCGGCACACGGGTCCTTCAACACCGCTCAGGGCCCTGGAACTGGCGCGATCACCGGCTTGGCTGCGCTTTCGCTTAGGCTTAGAACGAGTACGGCACCCTGGGAGAAGAGCACAGCATGGAGTTAACCGACTACTTGAGCATCTTGCGCAAGTATTGGCGCAGCGCCACAGCGGTCACGCTGGCCGCC
The DNA here is from genome assembly GCF_030297015.1 of Brooklawnia propionicigenes. Lineage (NCBI taxonomy): Bacteria > Bacillati > Actinomycetota > Actinomycetes > Propionibacteriales > Propionibacteriaceae > Brooklawnia > Brooklawnia propionicigenes. The sequence goes on from NZ_AP028056.1 coordinate 2,123,955, forward strand.
GTTTTGTTCGCCGCGTTATTCTCAATGCTTGCGAAACCCACCTACACGTCCAATGCGTCGCTGTTCTTGTCGGTGCGTACGGCATCCAGTGGTGGCGATCTCAATGCCGGGTCGAGCTACGCGGAAAGCCAGGTGCAGTCGTTCGCGAAGGTGGCGCGCTCCGATATCGTCCTGCAGCCCGTGATCGACAACCTCGGGCTGGCTACGACGCCCAGCGAGTTGGCCAAGCAGGTGACGGTGAGCGTCCCAACCGGAACGGCCACGCTCGACATCGCGGTCGTCCAGGGCAGCCCGGATGAGGCTGCCCGAGTGACGGCGGCGATCAGTGAGCAGTTGGTGGAGGCCGTAGACGAGTTGTCCCCGCCTTCGCCCGATGGGACCAAGCCTGTTGTCGCGACGATCATTCGTCCGGCGCAGGTGCCCACCTCGCCCACCACTCCGAAGACGATGCAGAATCTGGCGCTCGGGGTGTTGCTGGGGCTATTACTCGGAGCCGGCCAGGCGATCCTGCGCGACATGCTGAACCTGGACATCCGTTCGGAGCGCGACGTGGCTCGCGTCACGGAGATCCCGGTGATCGGCATGGTGCCCAACGACGATGACGCCGCGGTGAATCCGCTGATCCTGGACGCCGACCCTCGCTCGGCACGGGCCGAGGCCTATCGCTCCTTACGCACGAACCTTCAGTTCCTGGGGCTGGACCGAGGCAAGCGTGCGATCGTCATCACGTCGTCGGTTCCCAGCGAGGGCAAGACAACCACCGCGATCAACATCGCGTCCACGATTGCCGCCTCGGGGGAGCGAGTGCTGGTGATTGACGCCGATCTGCGGCGTCCGACGGTGGCGAAGCTGATGAGACTCGAAGGCAGCGTCGGGCTAACGACCGTGCTGATCGGTGAGGCCCGGCTTGAGCAGGTCATCCAGCCCACCAATGATTCGCTGATGGACGTGCTGGCTTCCGGACCCATTCCTCCGAACCCCGCCGACTTGCTCGGCTTGCCACATATGCAGCAGTTGATCACCGAGGCGTCGCGCCGGTATGACACGGTCATCATCGACTCGCCGCCGTTGCTGCCGGTGACGGATGCAGCAGTCTTGTCGCGAGTCGCCGACGGCACATTGGTTGTAGTCGGAAGCGGCGTTGCTCGGCGTCCGGAACTCGAGAAGGCACTCGAAAAGCTCGAGATGGTTGACGCCCGGGTGCTTGGTCTACTGCTCACGCGGGTGCGGGGCGGCGACGCCGGCGCCTATCACTACGAGTACGTCTACGGACAGGACGGGCACAGCTCGTCGCGCGCAAGCCGGGACAAGAATGAGCCTGCGCCGATCTCCTCCGCCCGGGCCCGCACAGGGCGGCGCCCGACCCGAGCCATTCAGCCAGTGCAGTGAGCGCCGACTCCATCCGCATCCTGACGGTGTGCACCGGGAACATCTGCCGGTCGCCCGCCGCTGAGCGACTGCTCGCTGCCGGTCTTGGCGACGCGGCGCAGGTAACCAGCGCCGGGACGGGGGCTCTGTCCGGGTATCCGATGGACGCCGCCATGGTGCCCCTGGTGCAGGCCGCCGGAGCATCGGTGGATGGGTTCGCCGCGCGGCAACTCACGCCCGCGATGGTGAAGTCAGCAGACCTGATCTTGGCGCTGACGACGGCTCATCGTAGTCAGGCGGTGCGGCTGGCGCCGGTTGCAGTGCGGCGGTCGTTCACCCTCTTGGAGTTGGCGCGGATCGTCGGCTCGCCGGCGTTTCCTGCCCTGACCACGGACTCCGTTTCGGATCGTCTCCGGGAAATGGTGCAACAAGCGGCTCCGCGACGGATGCTGGGAGCCGACGGTGTCGTCGACGACGACGTGCCGGACCCCTTCCGGCGTGGGCCCGAGGTATTTGCGTCCTCGTTCGTGATGATCCGCGATGCGGTGGACGTGATCGTGGACGCTGTTCACTGAGTTGGTGCGTAGGGGCGATGAGGCCCCGGTCTGATTAGCTCAGATTTGGTGATGACGCCGGGCTTTCGGCTAGCCGAGGATGTGGAGCTGCTCGTCCAAGGCGATCGTCTCATCGGATAAGTAGCCGAACCGGCCGCTCAGCGACAAGGTGAGTGTGGTCTTGCCGGTACGACTCGGCGCCACGTAGACGACGCTTGCGCCGGTCTCGGGATTGCACAGGCCGCCGGCGTGAAGCATCAGCAGCTTGCCGGCCTGCTGGCCGATCAGCTCGGCGGTGATCTGCTGGGTGGTGCGCTCCCAGAAGGTCGGCCCATCATCGGGAATCGCCCCGAGACTGATGACGGGAGCCTCCTGGTTGCACGATTCAGGCTGCAGGCAGCGCGCCCATAGTTGCCGCAGCGTCGCCATCCGCTGCTTGCTGTCGGGGCCGTCGGACAATACGCGCACGCAGCCGCCGAGACCGTGAATGGCGGTTCCGGATGCGCCGAATGGGGTAGTCAGCGCAGCCCCCGAAACACTCATGGCATCAGTCTAGATGTGCTTCCGGGTGCCTTGGCGCCTGTGCCAGTCGTCAGGCTCCTCGAATGGAGTGCGCCCGAAGTGATCGCAGCATCTGGAAGCGATCAGCCGACCCGGTGATGCCGGATACCCCGACGACGGGGCTCCAGCCTGCTGGGCCCCGGGAGTTGGGGCTGGGCAGCGTGCCTCATCTTCTTCACCTGCTCTCCAAATGGCGCCCCCGGATGGGTGCTGAGCGTGGGCGGGCAGCCAGGAGGCCCGAACTGAAGAAGATTAGGCACGCTCAGCGCCGATGACGAGCGCGAGGTGCACCCCGATACCAGAAAACAACGCGCTCAGGCGGCCGAAAGTCAGCCTCAGGCGGGCGGAAACGCCAGCCTCAGGCCAATGGAAGGGCGTCCGCCACGATCCTGGCGAACAACTGGGAGCCCTGCTCATTGGGGCTGCCATCCAGTTCGACCAGAGCATCCCGCTCGGCCTGGTTCTGCGGGAATCCCGCGTACACGTCGATGGTCGCCAGGCTCTGAGCCTGTGCCCAGGCGGCGATCGCGGCGACAGTGGCCTGCTGCTGGTCGGCGCTGGCCGTGGGATCGGGGTTCTGCAAGATCACGGCGACCGGAACGGTCGGTGACTGCAGACGCACCGCATCCAGGATCGCCTGCATGTCGGCGGCGATGACATCGGCGGTCTGCACATGCCCGTAGCTGAGCAACACGGCGTCCACGTTCTGCCAGGCCTGCGCCACCCGGGTCGTCTCGTAGTCGAGTTGCGGGCTGCGGATGCTCGCATTCCACACGGTCATCGGTTGGCCGACGGAACTCAGCGCCAGCGGTGCGCCCCACACGGCCGCGTCACGGTCCCACAGCACGTACTCGGTAGCGCGAGCGTGGGCAATGTGGTCGCGCGCCCAGATCGAGACCCATTCGTCGTCCTCGTTGCCGGTGCCATCACCGAAGACGAGCACCGAATGACCTTGTGCGAAAGCGGTTGCGAAGTGATCGAGCGCAGTCGCCGGGGTGGGCTCCGGTGTCGCGGGTTCAGAGGGCGTCGGGGTTTCGTCGGTTTGCTGCGGGGTCTGCGTGGCTGACGATGCCGGTGGGATGGCGGTTTGTGTTCCGGGGCGGTATTGGAGCAATGCGACGATCGACACGATGGCGGTGATCACGGCAAGGACGATCAACCCCACGATTGGCAGGCTGACTGCGCGCTGACGTTTGCTCACCTGCGTGATTGTAACCAGAAAGCACGCGGCCCCGCCCCGTGGGAGGGGGCAGGACCGCTGAAGGACCGCTCAGGTCTCGATCTTGCGTTGAGGCCAGGGGCTACTTTTTCGCGCCCTTGCCGCCGACCGCGGGGATCTGTCCCGACTCGTACGCGCCGGGGGCGTCCACGATCAAAGTGGCACCTTCGGCAGCATCGACCATCTCCTTCGGCGCGAGCGCCTTGGCGATGTGATACATCGCGATGGTGACGATGGTGCCCAGCGCGATGCCGCCCAGCGAGAAGTCGTCAGTGAACTGCAAGGTGACGTCACCGATGCCGATGATGATGCCCGCCGCCAGCGGCACCAGGTTGAGGGGATTGCCGAAATCGACGTTGTTCTCTTTCCAGATCTTGGCGCCGAGCAGGCCGATCATGCCGTACAGCACCACGGTGATGCCGCCGAGCACCCCGCCCGGGGTGGCCGAGATGACCGCGCCGAACTTGGGTGAGAATCCGAACAGGATCGCCACCACCGATGCCACCGCGTAGGCCGCCGTCGAGTAGACGCGGGTGGCCGCCATCACGCCGATGTTCTCGGCGTAGGTGGTGGTCGGACCCGCACCGACGAAGGTCGCCATCATCGAGGTCAGGCCGTCGGCCCCGAGCGCACGTCCCATGTAGGCATCGAGGTTGGTGCCGGTCATCTCGGCGACCGCCTTGACGTGGCCGGTGTTCTCGGCGATCAGCGCGATCACCACAGGCAGGGCGATCAGCGCGAACGCGAAGTTGAAGTTGGGCAGGTGAAAGCCGACGACATTGTTGGGGTTACCCAACTGCCAGTTGGCGAGGTCGGTCACCGGAGGCAGTCCGAACCAGTCGGCGTTGGCCACCTTCGTCCAATCGACGCGGAAGGCCTCGGTGACGGTGCCGTCGGACGCGATGGTCGACTTCGGCCCGAGGGTCAGGTCGGCCAGCCAGCTGAGCACATAGCCGATGATCAGCGACAAGAAGATGGCGATGCGTCCGGCGAAGCCGCGCAATCCCACCGACAGGCAGATCACGATGACCATGACGATCGCGGCGATCCACTGGTCCTGCGGCCAGTAGGTCCGGGCGACCACCGGAGCCAGGTTGAAACCGATCAGCATGACCACGGCGCCCGTGACCGCCGGCGGCAGCGCCTTGTGGATGATGCCCGACCCCATGAAGTGGATGATCAGCCCGACGATGAACAGGCCGAGACCACACCAGAACATCGCGCCGGTGACCGAGTCGGGTTTGCCCCCTTGGGCGTAGATCGCGGTCGCCACGCCCACGAAGGACGCCGAGCTGCCCAGATAGCTGGGCACGCGATGCTTGACAACGATCAGGAAGACGATGGTGGCGATGCCGCTCATCATGACCGCCAGTTGCGGGTTGAGGCCCATCAGCAGCGGGAAGACGAAGGTGGCGCCGAACATGGCGACGACGTGCTGAGCGCCCAGCCCGATCGTCTTACCCCAGCTCAGTCGCTCGTCCGGCCGGACGACGTCGTGGGGTCCGAGAACCCCGTTGTTGTGTAGCTTCCAGATGGCCATTGGCGTCCTTTCCAGCAGGGGAGTCTAGATGGCGCGGGTTACAGGCAGGGAACGAGACAGCCGCTGGACGCCCAGTGCCGGCGGCCGGACTCGTGCCTGTGGCCGGGTGACCCGCGAACCGCCGCGGCGCCCACGGATGCGTGCCTGGATGGATCTGTGGACAACACCGTGAATGTGGAACTCGCCTACGGCCAAGGATGGTTGCCGGTGAGTCTCCCGGCCGACGCACACGTCACCGTGGTCGAACCGACGTATCATCCTGCCGTGCCGGACGAGGCCGCCTATCTGCGCGAGGTGCTCAGCAACCCGATCGCCGGTCGCCGGCTGCGTGATCGCGTGAAACCGGGGCAGACCATGGCGATCTCGATGTGCGATCTGACGCGTCCACAGCCCCGTGACCTGATGATCCCGGCCATCCTCGACGAGGTGGCCGGCATCATCGACCCGGACGACATCGTCGTGCTGGTGGCCACCGGAACCCACCGCGGCAATACCGATGACGAGATCCGGCAGATGCTCGGTGACGAACTGGCCGCAAGACTGCACATCGTCAACCACGACGCCCGTGACAAGGCCTCGCTGACCTGGATGGGCGAGTTCGGCAACGGCGTGCCGGTCTGGCTGAACACCTTGTGGGCCGAGGCCGAGATCAAGGTGACGACCGGTTTCGTGGAGCCGCATTTCTTCGCAGGTTTCAGCGGCGGCCCCAAGCTCGTCGCGCCCGGCCTGGCCGGTCTGGACACCGTCTTGACGCTGCACAATGCCGCGCGGATCGGCGACCAGCGGGCCACCTGGGGTGAGATCGACGACAACCCCGTGCACAGCGACATCCGCGCGATCGCCGCCGGAACCGGGGTCACCTTCGCCTTCGACGTCATCCTCAACCGCGACAAGAAGATCGTCAAGGGCTTCGCCGGGGACCTGTTCGAGATGCACGAGGCAGCCCGAGCCGCCGCCCGCGAGATCGCGATGGCACCGGTCGACGGCCTGTTCGACATCGTGATCACGACGAACTCGGGTTTCCCGCTCGACCAGAACCTTTACCAAGCGGTCAGGGAATGTCGGCGGCCTTCACCGTTGTCAAGCCCGGCGGCACGATCATCTGCGCCGCCGAATGCCGCGACGGCTTCCCCGATCACGGGTCGTATCGGGAGGTGCTGGCCTCGGCGTCCTCACCGCAGGCATTGTTTGCCGACATCTCGGCGCGCGAGCAGACCGTTCCCGACCAGTGGCAGGTACAGATCCAGGCCAAGATCCAGTCGGGCGCCAACGTCATCATGCACACCTCGTATCTGTCGGACGCCCAACTCGCGACGGCGCACCTGACCCAGACCGACGACATCGCCGCGACCGTCCGCGAGCTGGTGAACCGGATCGGGCCGGGCGCGCGGATCTGCGTGCTGCCGGAGGGGCCGTTGACCGTGCCCTATGTGGCGGTTCCCGCCCTGTAATCGGCGGATGCGGCCAGCGGCAAGCCGGCAGCGTCAGATCCAGCTGGGGAACCACATGCGCGCGCTCCACATCGTCCGGGTCATCAACTGGTCGGTGAGGATCGGATAGATGAACCAGAAGTTCGCGACGATCGCCAAGACGACGGTCCCGACGATCTGAGCGCCGCGTCGTCGCCTGGCGCCCGCCTCGGCCGGGCCGAGGATCTTGCCGAGCACCATTGCCAGCACGGTCGCGGTGAACGGGATGATCATGATCGCGTAGAAGAAGAACAGCGGACGATCGGCGTTCGGGAACCACATCAGCCACGGGGTCAGCCCGGCGACCAGCGGCACCGCGAATCTCCAGTCGCGTCCGAGCCACCACAAGCCGAGCCCAATGACGATCGCGACCAGCACGCACCACCACAACAGCGGAGTCCCCGCGCCGGAGATCACCCGCAGACAGGTGTCGCCGCTGCTCGCCGTGCAGCCGTCGACGCCGGGCTGAATATCGTTGACCGCGTCGATGCCGATGACTCGCCCCATGAACAGCCAGGTCATCGGGTTCGCCTCGTAGACGTGGGTCTGTTCGGCGATCCACTCGCCGGTATGAAAGGCGTAGATCTCCCGGTGATAGTAGGCCAGCGAGCCCAGCGCGTCCCCGAAATGGCGGACCCAGAAGTCGTCGGGATGTTTGCTGCCGTAGTCGCGGCCCCAGCCGCCGTCGGTGGTCAGCCACGACCACCACGTCGCCACATAGACCAGGCCCGCGGTGACCACCATCGAGATGAAGGCCATCGGCGCGTCCAGGAACAGGGACTTGAAGGCCTTCGTGGACGCCCCGGCGGTGCGCCGCGAGCTGACGTCGTAGACGACCGCCATGATGCCCATCGCCGCCAGCACGTACATTGCGTTCCATTTGGTGCCGATCGCCAGGCCGAACATCAGCCCTGCCGTCCAGCGCCAGGGCCGCCACAACAGCAGCGGTCCGTAACCGCCCTGCAGATCCGTCAGGCCGTTCGCCCGCAGATAGCCGGCGAGTTTGTGCCGGAACCAGTCACGGTCGGCGACCATGCAGGCCACCGCCATCACGGTGAAGGCCGCCTCGAAGATGTCGAGCAGCGCGATCCGGCTCATCACGAACGACAGGCCGTCGACGGTGATGAACAGCCCGGCCATGGCCCCCACCAGGGTCGAGCGGGACAACCGCCGGGCCATCCGGATGGTCGCCATCACCAGCAGCGTTCCGAAGACCACCGAGGCGATGCGCCAGCCGAAGCTGTTCATGCCGAAAACGTATTCACCGGATGCGATCAGCCACTTGCCGAGCTGCGGGTGGACGATGAACGACGGCGCGTCGGTGAAGATATCGGTGACGCCGGCAACGATCTGGTCGTTGGCGTCCTTCGGCCAGCTGCCCTCGTAGCCCAGATGCAGCAACGTCCAGGCGTCCTTGGCGTAGTAGGTCTCGTCGAAGACGAGATTGCTCGGACGCGACAGATTGATGATGCGCAGCGTGAACGCGAGTGCCCCGATCACGATGGTCACCAGCCAGCTGATCGCGCGATCACGATGCAGGACGATGGCGTCGTCCAGGCGATCGATGGTCGGCATCAGCGGATCGGCATGGGTGCCGCGCAACTGCTCGGAGGCCGCCCGTGGCAGTTGCTGCACTGCCTGGAACACTCGGTCGAGCAGGGGGAGACTCACCCGGCCATCCTAGTTGCGCCGACCGCCGGGCCAAGGCGGCGATGTCGGTCCGCTACCCTGACAGGCATGAGTAGAGCCGAGTTTCAGCCCGGGGAGGGACGCCTCGTGCTCGCTGGTACTCCCATCGGGGACGCCCAGGATGCGTCCCCGGCGTTGATCCGCGCGCTGGGTACCGCCGATGTGATCGCAGCCGAGGACACCCGGCTGCTGCGGACGCTGCTGTTGCGTCTCGGCGTGACCACCGACGCGCCGGTGGTCAGCTATTTCGAAGGCAACGAGGCATCGCGGATCCCTGGCCTGATCGCGGACCTGGAGGCCGGCAAGGTGGTGCTGGTGGCCACCGATGCCGGCATGCCCTCGGTCAGCGACCCGGGCTACCGGCTGGTCGCTGCGGCGATCGACCACGGCATCACCGTGACCGCGGTGCCCGGGCCTTCGGCGGTGCTGACCGCCCTGGCGATCAGCGGGCTGCCGGTCGACCGGTTCTGCTTCGAGGGTTTCCTGCCCCGCAAGCCGGGGGAGCGCCGCCGCCGTCTGCAGGGGCTGGCCGCCGAACCCCGCACCATGGTCTTCTTCGAGGCGCCTCACCGGCTGGCCGAGTTCCTCACCGACGCCGCCGCCGCGTTCGGCGCGGATCGTCCGGGGGCGGTCTGCCGCGAACTGACCAAACCGTATGAACAGGTCGTCCGGGGCAGCCTGTCGGAGCTGGCGCAGTGGGCAGCGGAGTCGGCCCGCGGCGAGATCACCATCGTCATCCAGGGCGCGCCCGAGGTGTCGGCCGACTGGGACGATGCCCTCCAGCAGGTCGATCTGCTGCTCGCCGGCGGGACGAAACTGTCCGCAGCGGTGGCCGAGGTCGCCCAGGTGACCGGGCTTCGCCGCCGCGAGCTCTACGCCAAGGCGCTGGCGGCGCGTTCGGCCGAGCCCGCCGGGGACGACCGGGCACGAGGGGAACGATGAGTGACCCGTTTTGGCAAGGGGAGGAACGATGAGTGACACGGTGATCGAGCGACTCGGTCTGCCCGCACTGCCCGACGCGCTGCCGCGTCCGACGACCGACTCCCATACCCATCTCGACTCCACTCAGGAATTTTCGGGGTTGCGGGTGTCCGACAACATCGCCGCAGCCGCCGCTGTCGGGGTGCACCGCATCGTCCAGATCGGTTGCGATCTGCGCAGCGCGCAATGGTCGGCCCAGCTGGCCGCGAACAACCCGCAGGTGGTCGCCACCGTCGCCATTCATCCCAACGACTCGGCCCGGATGACCGACGCCCAGGCCGAGCAGGCCTGGCGGATCATCGACTCGCTCGCCGCGTCCGGGCCGCATGTGCGCGGGGTCGGTGAGACCGGCCTCGACTACTACCGCACCCGCGAGGCCGCTGGCATCGCGCGGCAGCAGACCATGTTCGCCCGCCACATCGCCACCGCGAAGGCCTACGACCGCACGCTGGTGATCCACGACCGGGACGCGCACGCCGACATCGCCGACATCCTGGACGCCGAGGGCTGGCCCGAGCGGGTGGTGATGCACTGCTTCAGCGGCGACGCCGAGTTCGCGCGCCGCTGTCTTGATCACGGGGCCTGGATCAGCTTCGCCGGAAACGTCACCTACAAGGCCAATCGTCAGCTGCGTGAGGCCCTGGTGGTCGTCCCAGCCGAACGCATCCTGGTCGAGACCGACGCGCCCTATCTCACCCCGCTGCCGCACCGTGGCAAACCCAACGCGCCCTACCTGTTGGTGCACACCGTCAGGTTCATCGCCGAGCAGCTGGGCTGGGATCTGGCCGAGGCCTGCGAGCGGCTGGACGCGAATGCCACCGCGGCGTTCGGCGGCAGCTGGGGTGTCTCGGCTGCAGGTGGGAATCTCGATGGCTGAGCTGCTCGACCCACGGACGATCCGCCAGCTCGCTGCCGAGATCGGGCTGCGTCCCACCAAGCAGCGTGGCCAGAACTTCGTCACCGACCCCAACACGGTGCGCCGGATCGTCGCCAAGTCGGGTATCACCGCCGACGATGTCGTCCTCGAGGTCGGGCCCGGGCTGGGCTCGCTCACCCTCGGCCTGCTGGAGACCGGCGCGCAGGTGACGGCCATCGAGATCGAGGACACGCTGGCCGCGCTGCTGCCCCGCACGGTCGCCCAACTCCAGCCCGACAACGCCGAACGCCTGTGTGTGGTGTCCGCCGACGCGCTGACCATCACCGAGCTGCCGGGCCCGGCACCTACTGCGGTGGTCGCGAATCTGCCCTACAACGTGGCCGTACCGGTGCTGCTGCACCTGCTGGCCACCTTCGACTGCTGGCGGCTCGGGCTGGTCATGGTGCAGCTGGAGGTTGCCGACCGGCTGGCCGCAGCCCCCGGGTCGAAGGTCTACGGGGTGCCCAGCGCGAAGGTCGCCTGGTACGCCGCGGCCGAACGGGTTGGCACCGTGCCGCCGACCGTCTTCTGGCCGGCACCCAACGTCGATTCGGGTCTGGTGCGGCTGACCCGCCGCGAACCCCCGACCACCGGTGCGTCCCGCGAAGAAGTCTTCGCCGTCATCGACGCGGCGTTCGCGCAGCGCCGCAAGATGCTGCGTTCGGCCTTGTCGGGGCTCTTCGGGTCGTCGGCTGCCGCGTCCGAGGCGATAACCGCCGCAGGCCTCGACCCGACCGCGCGCGGCGAAGTGTTGGCGATCGGCGACTTCGCGCGGATCGCCGAGCAGCTGATCGAGGTGAGGCGATGAGTTCACAGGCAGCACGGCCGGCGTCTGGGGATGTGCCGGCGTCGGGGGATGTGAGGGCCACACCGGCGGAAGTGACGGTGCGGGTGCCGGCGAAGGTCAATCTCGCGCTGTGCGTGGGGCCGCGCCGCGCCGACGGCTACCACGACCTGGCCACGGTCTTTCAGGCGGTGTCGCTCTACGACCGGCTGCGGGCCCGACCGCGCGCCGATGGACGGATCTGCGCGCAGATGACCGGTGAGGGCAGTGAACAGCTGCCCTGCGACCGGACGAATCTGGTGGTTCGTGCTGCCTGGCTGCTGCGCGAGCGCTACCCCGGTCAGACCGCCGGGAAGGGCGTTGATCTTGCTGTTGACAAGCAGATTCCGATGGCTGGCGGGATGGCCGGCGGGTCGGCCGATGCGGCCGGGACGCTGCTGGCCTGCAATCGGCTGTGGGGCCTGAACCTGCCGGTCGGTGAGCTGGCCGAGCTGGGTGCCGAGCTGGGCAGCGACGTGTCCTTCCTGCTCTACGGGGGCAATGCGCTGGGTCTGGGGCGCGGCGAGCAACTCACGCCGCTGGCGGCGAGCGGACGCCTGGAATGGGTGTTCGCGACCGCCCCGCGCGGCTTGGCGACCCCGCTGGTCTACCGACGCTTCGACGAGATGGCCGACCGCGGGGCGATCGTGCCGGACGCCGGGCTGCCCGATGAGGTGATCGAGCAGCTGAGCTGCGGCGTCGCCGAGCGGGTGGCTGCTTGCCTGCGCAACGATCTGCAGGCCCCGGCGCTGGAGCTCTATCCCGAACTCGTCCAGACCCTGCGGGCCGGCGCGACCGCCGGGGCACTCGCCACCCTGGTCAGCGGCTCCGGACCGACCTGTGCCTTCCTGGCGGCCGATGCGGCCGCCGCCGATCGACTGGCCGCCGAGCTGCCGAAACATGCCCCCGAGGTGCGCGATGTGCGGCGGGCGTATGGTCCGGTGAGTGGTCCCAGCATCGTTGACCGGGCGTGATTGAATCTCGTGGTATGGACGAGGTCGACGAACTGGTGGCAGCCTGGCGCCGCGAGCGTCCCGATCTTGATCTCGAGCCGATGCAGGTATGGTCGCGGATCGCCCGGCTCGCGCAGCTGCTGAGCGCCGTCCGGGCGGAGGCGTTCGAAGCTCAGGATCTGCAGATCTGGGAGTTCGACGTGCTCGCCGCGCTGCGCCGTGCGGGGGAGTCGTGCCGGCTGGCGCCCGGCCAGCTGATCGCGCAGACCCACGTCACCTCCGGCACCATGACCAACCGCGTCGACCGGCTGTGTGCTCGTGGCCTGGTGACTCGGATGGCCAATCCGCACGACGGCCGCGGGGTTCTCGTCCAGCTCACGCCGCAGGGTCGCGAGAAGGTGGACGCGGCGCTGGCCGATCTGGTGACCGCCGAAGCCGGCCTGGTGTCGGCGCTCAGCCCGGCCGATCGGGAACACCTGGCCACGACCCTGCGCGCGCTGCTGCTCGCCACCCCGCAGCAGACTGTCAACCGGCGCTAGCCGGCCTCGTCCCCGGTCTCGGGGGTGGCATCGGTGGTCGGCTTGGCGTGTTCGGCAAGGGCCTTCGCCCGCCGGTCGCGTTCCAGGCTGATCAGCCGCGGCGAGTGCTGCAGACCCGACAAGCCGTTCCAGATCAGATTCACAAGCTGCGCGGCCAGCTCCTCCTTGGGCGGCTGCCGGATATCCAGCCACGACTGACCGGCCGAAGCGACCATGCCGACCAAGCCCTGCGCGAACACCATGCCCAGTTCGGTCTTGTACCCGCGGCGGGCCAGCGGCAGCACCAAGATGTCGGCGACGCGGGCGGTGATGTCCGACAGGATGGACGCGAAGGTCGGGCTCGTGTCGGCCACCGACGTCGTCTTGGCCGAGGCCATCGACGAATCCCGGGCGATGATCCGGAAACCGTCCGGGCAGGCGTCGATGTAGTCGAGCAGCGCCAGCGTGCCCCGCTCGACGATCTCCCGGTAGCTGGCATTCGGCGTAGCCAGAGCATCTTGTATCGCGGTCTCCAGGGCCCGCACCTCGCGGTCGACCACCACCGCGTAGAGGCCCTCCTTGCCGCCGAAATGCTCGTAGACGACCGGCTTGCTGACCTCGGCGTGCGCGGCGATCTCCTCGACGCTGGTGCCGTCGAATCCGCGCTCGGCGAACAGGCCGCGGGCGATCATGATGAGTTGCTCGCGGCGCTCCGCGCTGCTCATCCGCCTACGGCCGCGGCGCGCACGCTGCGAATCGGCCGGGCTCATGAGTCCAGTCTTTCACAGCCGATGATGACCCCAGCCGAGGCCGTTGTGCATCACAGAGGTCCCAAGCCGTAGAGTGGTGTCGATCACGCGCCAGTGATCGTTCCCCGGTTGGTCTGCCGGCAGGGCCCGCCTGACTTTGAATCAGGATTAGCGACGCAGGTTCGACTCCTGCCCGGGGAGCGAACAAGGCGCACCGTGTGAAGGAGATTCGGTGAGCACTACTCCAGCTCCGGCCCCCGTGGCGGCAGTCATCGTCCTCGCGGCGGGCGGTGGCACCCGTATGAAGTCCAAGAGCTCCAAACTGCTGCATCCGGTCGCCGGACGCGCCATGCTCAGCTACGCGCTCGACGCCGCTCAGACACTGCACCCCGGCAAACTCGTCGTCGTCGTCGGACACCTGCGCGAGCAGGTGGAGGCGCTTCTCAACGAGAACTACCCGCAGGTGACCATCGTCGAACAGCCGGTCCGCAACGGCACCGGAGGCGCGGTGGCCTGCGGCATGTCGGTGCTCGGCGAGGTCAGCCGCGAGGTGGTGGTGACCTACGGTGACGTCCCGATGCTGACCGGCGAGACTCTGGCAGCTCTGGTCAAGGCACACCGCGAAGGTGGTAATGCCTGCACGGTGCTGACCGCGGTGGTGCCCGACCCGACCGGCTACGGACGCATCGTCCGTGAGCGTGGCCAGGTCGCCCGCATCATCGAGCACCGCGACGCCAGCGACGCCGAACGGCTCATCCGCGAGATCAACTCGGGCATCTACGTCTTCGACGGCCAGGTGCTGCGTGAGGGACTGGCCAGCCTGACCACCGACAACGAGCAGGGCGAGCTCTACCTCACCGACGTTCTCGAATACGCCCGCAAGCACGATCGCAACGTCGGCGCCTACGTGACCGACGACATCTGGCAGACCGAGGGCGTCAACGACCGCGTCCAGCTGGCGCGCATGAACGCCGAAGTCAACCGCCGGATCTTGGAGCGCTGGATGCTCGACGGTGTGACCGTCGTCGACCCGGCCACCACCTGGATCGAGGCCGACGTCGATCTGGAGGCCGACGTCACCATCTTGCCGAACACCCAGCTGCTGGGCGCCACCTCGGTGGCCACCGGCGCGGTCATCGGGCCCGATACGACCCTACGCGACGTCGAGGTGGGCGAGAACGCCCACGTCATCCGCACCCACGGTGAGCTGTCGGTGATCAATGCGGACGCCGAAGTCGGCCCGTTCGCGCGGCTGCGTCCGGGCACCGTGCTCGGTGCGCACGGCAAGATCGGCACCTTCGTCGAGACCAAGAACGCGCAGATCGGTGACGGCTCGAAGGTGCCGCATCTGACCTACTGCGGTGATGCCTTCATCGGCGAGGGCGTCAATGTGGGGGCGGGCACGATCTTCGCCAACTACGACGGCACCCACAAATCGCCTACTCATCTGGGTGATTACGTCTTCATCGGGTCGAATACGGTGCTGGTCGCGCCGGTCGACATCGGAGACGGCGCCTTCGTCGCCGCCGGCTCGACGATCGTCGACGACGTGCCCGCCGGTGCGCTGGCGGTGGCGCGCGGACACGAGCACATCTCGACCGATTGGGTGCATCGCAAACGTGCGGGGTCGGCTGCCTCCGACGCCGCCATCGATTCGGATGGGGAGATTCACCCCATGGTTGCCGAGGCCCGCGCCAGGCTGCGCGAGGAAAACCAGGAGGACGATCAGTGAGCGGTGTTAAGCGCCCGACGGACAAACACCTGATGCTCTTCACCGGGCGAGCCAATCCTGAGCTCGCCCAATCCGTGGCCGAGATCATGGGCGTCGAACTGACGCCCAGCCGGCTGATCACCTACGCCAACTCCGAGGTCTACGTGCGCTACGAGGAATCGGTGCGCGGCTCGGACGCCTTCGTCATCCAATCGCACCCGGCTCCGGTCAATGAGTGGCTCATGGAGCAGCTGATCATGGTGGACGCGCTGAAGCGGGCGTCCGCGAAACGAATCACCGTGGTCGCTCCCTGTTACCCGTACGCACGGCAGGACAAGAAGCACCTGGGCCGCGAGCCGATCTCGGCGCGGCTGATCGCCGATCTGTACTGGGCGGCCGGCGCCGACCGCATCATGAGCGTGGATCTGCACACCGCGCAGATTCAGGGGTTCTTCAACGGCCCTCTCGATCATCTGACCGCGCTGCCGGTGCTGGCCGATTATGTCGAGCGCAAATACGACAGTTCCAAGATGACCATCGTTAGCCCGGACGCCGGGCGCGTCCGGCTGGCCGATACCTGGAGTGACCGGCTGCGTGCGCCGCTGGCGATCATCCACAAGCGCCACGACCCGACGGTCGCCAACCTGGTGAAGGTGCACGAGGTCGTCGGTGATGTCGCCGGGCGTACCTGCCTGCTGGTGGACGACATGGTCGACACCGCCGGAACCATCTGCCAGGCGGCCGGAGCACTCTTCGAACACGGCGCTGACAAGGTCATCGTCGCCGCCACGCATGCGATCCTGTCGGGTCCGGCGGCCGAGCGGCTGAACTCGCAGCCCTTCGAGGAGATCATCTTCACCAACACCTTGCCGATCCCCCCGGGCGTCCATGTCGAGAAGGCGACCGTGCTGTCGGTGGCGCCTCTGCTGGCCCAGGCGATTCACGAAGTCTTCGAGGACGGTTCGGTGGCCAGCCTGTTCAACGGGGGCACGCAGTACTGCTAGCCGCTGCGAGGCCTGCTGATCGGACGTGCTCCTTGCGGGCGCGTCCGATGCTGTTTGCGGGCGAGCTGCCTGGATGCCGGCGATTCGTCCCAACCGGCGGTGCTGAGGTAAGATCAGCAAGCTACTTGGCGAGGGGTGAGCGATTGCGAACCCGTGATCGACTGGTTGGCGGTATTCGATGCCGCATCCTCCTCCCGCTGAGCCCATGAGTTCGCAATTGGAGTTGAGGGGTTACACATGGTCGAGATGATCAAGCTGAATGCGGAAGCCCGCGAGGAGTTCGGCAAGGGCGCCGCCCGCCGGATTCGCCGTGCGCACAAGATTCCCGCCGTCATGTATGTCAATGGTGGCGAGCCGAAGCACATCACCTTGCCGGGCCACGAGTCGATGCTGGCTCTGCGCCAGGCCAACGCGCTGCTGAGCATTCAGCTGCCCGACGGCACCGAGCAGCTGGCGCTGCCGAAGCAGGTGCAGCGTCACCCGGTGACCAACAACCTCGAGCATGTCGACCTGCTGATGGTCTTCCGTGGCGAGCGCGTCACCGTGCAGATCCCGGTGATCATCACCGGTGAGCCCGAGGGTGAAGTCCTGATCAACACCGAGCGCACCGAGATCACCGTCAAGGCCGAGGCCACCAACATTCCCGCGCACATCGCGGTCTCCATCGCGGGCCTGGACGTCGGCGCCCAGATCCTCGTCGGCGACGTCGTGCTGCCCGACGATGTCGAACTCGACGACGATGCCGAGGCCCTGGTCGTCAGCATCAACGCGGCCGCCTCGGTTGAGGACATGCTCGAGACCGCCGAGGGTGAAGAGGCTCCTGCTGAAGAGGAAGAGCCTGCCGAGGGTGACACCGAGGAGTGAGCACCTGGCTGCTCGCGGGGCTGGGTAACCCCGGCCCCGAATATGAGCGCACCCGGCACAACGTCGGTTTCATGATCGCGGACGAGCTCGCCCGGCGTGCCCGGGCGAGCTTTTCCGCGCCGCGCGGCATGCGGGCCTCGGTGGCCGAGACGGTCATCTCGGCGGCCGGGGTCGGGGTGCCGCCGGGTGAGCGCCTGGTGCTGGTCAAGCCGAAGACGTTCATGAACGAATCCGGGCAGGCGGTCGGCAAGCTGGTGGCGTTCTACAAGCTGGCTGCCGATCACGTGGTCATCGTCCACGACGAGATCGACCTGGACTTCGGCCAGCTGCGCATCAAGTTCGGCGGCGGCGACAACGGCCACAACGGGCTGAAGTCGGTGCGGGCCCATCTGCATACCGGCGACTTCTATCGCGTCCGTTTCGGTGTCGGACGCCCGACCGGCCACCACGCGGCCGCCGACCACGTGCTCGCTACCTTCCCGAAGGCCATGCGCGAAGATCTGGCAGTCGAGGTGCAGCGCGCCGCTGACGCCTGCGAATCCCTCATCACGCAGGGTCTGGCCGCGACGCAGAACCGCTTCAACAGCTGATTTCGGACGCGCGGCTAATCTGGACCGGTGAGTTTCCGGGGGCTTTTCCAATCACTGGCCGCTGATCGCAGCGTCGCCGAGGCGATCAGCGACGCCAAGGCGGCGGTGTCGGCGGTCGAACTGGACAGCCCGGCGGCTGGGCGTCCGGCACTGATCGCGACGCTGGCCGAAACCACCGGACGTCCGCTGCTGGTGGTGACCTCCACCTTCCGGGAAGCAGAACAGCTCACCGCGGTGCTGCAGTCGCTGCTCGGCGAGACGGCGGCAGTCTATTACCCCGCCTGGGAGACCCTGCCGCACGAACGCCTCAGCCCCCGCTCCGATACGGTCGGACGCCGCCTGGCGGTGTTGCGAGCGATCACCGGCAAAGATGATCAACCGAAACCGAAGGTCGTCATCGCACCGGTCCGGTCGATGCTGCAGCCCCAGGTTGCGGGCCTGGCCGACCTGCGTCCGGTCAGGCTCACCACCGGCGACGACTACGAGATGGGCGATCTGGCCGCCGACCTGGTAGCCGCCGCCTACCAGCGCGTCGACCTGGTCGAGCGGCGCGGCGAGTTCGCGATGCGCGGCGGCATCGTCGACATCTTCCCGCCCACCGAAGAGCATCCGGTGCGCATCGACTTCTTCGGTGACCAGATCGATTCCATCACCTACTTCCACGTCGCTGATCAGCGTTCCACCGACGAATCGGTCGGCGGCATCATCGCCGCCCCCTGTCGCGAACTACTGATCACCGAGAAGGTCCAGCAGCGTGCCGCCGACCTGATCGGCTCGCACCCCGAGCTTGCCGAGATGCTGGAGAAGATCGCCGAGGGCCAGGCCACCGAGGGCATGGAGGCGCTGATCCCGGCGCTGGTCGACAGACTCGAGCTGCTCATCGACGTGCTACCAAGTAGCACCTTGATTCTGGTCAATGATCCCGAACTGGTCCGCACCCGCGCCGAAGACCTGGTGCGCACCAGCCAGGAGTTCCTGCATGCAGGTTGGGCAGCCGCGGCATCGGGTGGACGCGCGCCCATCGACCTGGGGGCCAGCGCCTACCAGCAACTCGCCGACGTCCGCGCGCACGCCCTGGAACGCGGGCAGGGCTGGTGGTCGCTGTCACCGTTCGTCCCCGACCCGGACGCCGAGACCGGCGAGCATCTCAACCTGGTCGACATTCCCAGCTGGCATGGCGACGTCCAAGCCTTCACCGCTCAGATCAAACAGGACGTGGCCGACGGCTGGCGGGTGCTGCTCAGCGTCGAAGGCCCCGGCCAGGCCAGCCGGATGGCCGAGGTGCTGCGCGACAACGACATCGCCTCGGGCATCGTCGAAGACCTGGACGAGGTTCCCGAGCAGTCCCCGGTGGTGCATATCTTCCGTAGCGGGATGCGCAAGGGCTGGCGGGCACCGCGCATCGGGCTGGTCGTCCACGCGGCCGGCGACATCACCGGTGCGATCACCACCGCCGAACGCGCCGCCCGCAAGATGCCGGCCAAACGGCGCAACCAGATCGTCCCGCTGGAACTCAAACCCGGCGATCCGCTGGTGCATCAGCAGCACGGCGTCGGACGCTACGTCGAGATGGTCACCCGGACGGTGGCCGGTGCCACCCGCGAATACCTGGTCGTCGAATACGCGCCGTCCAAACGCGGCCAGCCCGGCGACCGGCTGTACGTGCCGATGGACCAGCTCGACGAGATCTCCCGCTACGTCGGCGGGGAGACCCCGCAACTCGACAAGATGGGCGGAGCCGACTGGAAGCATCGCAAATCCCGGGCTCGCCGGGCCGTCCACGAGATCGCATCCGGCCTGATCAAGCTCTACGCAGCGCGTCAGGCGACCAAGGGCCACGCGTTCGGGCCCGACACCCCCTGGCAGCGCGAACTTGAGGACTCCTTCAGTTTCACCGAGACTCCCGACCAGTTGTCGTGCATCAACGACGTGAAACACGACATGGAACAGATCATCCCGATGGACCGGCTGGTCTGTGGCGACGTCGGCTACGGCAAGACCGAGATCGCGGTGCGGGCCGCCTTCAAGGCGGTTCAGGACGGCAAACAGGTCGCCATCCTGGTGCCCACCACGCTGCTCGTCCAACAGCACGCCCAGACCTTCGCCGACCGCTACGCGGGCTTTCCGATCACCGTGGCGTCGCTGAGCCGCTTCCAGTCGGCTTCCGAGACTCGCAAGACCATCGAAGGATTGGCGTCGGGCCGTGTCGACGTGGTGATCGGCACTCACCGCCTGATCAGCGATTCGGTGAAGTTCAAGGACCTGGGCCTGGTGATCATCGACGAGGAGCAGCGTTTCGGTGTCGAGCACAAGGAGGCTCTCAAACAGATGCGGGTCAACGTCGATGTGCTGTCGATGAGCGCCACCCCGATCCCCAGAACGCTGGAGATGGCGGTCACCGGTATTCGCGAGATGTCGACCATCGCGACCCCGCCCGAAGAACGCCATCCGGTGCTGACCTTCGCCGGGCCCTACGATCAGGGCCAGGTGGCCGCCGCAATCCGGCGCGAACTGGCTCGTGAGGGGCAGGTCTTCTACGTTCACAACCGGGTGCAGGACATCGACAAGGTGGCCGCCGAACTGCGGCAGGCGGTGCCGGAGGCGACCATCGTCACCGCGCACGGCAAGATGGGGGAGCGCGCGCTCGAGAAGGTGATGGTCGATTTCTGGGAGCGGCGCATCGACGTGCTGGTCTGCACGACCATCGTCGAGGCAGGTATCGATGTGTCGACCGCGAACACCTTGATCATCGACCGGGCCGACCGGATGGGCTTGTCGCAGCTGCATCAGCTGCGCGGCCGGGTCGGACGAAGCCGCGAGCGCGGCTACGCCTACTTCCTGTACCCGCCCGACAAGCCGCTCACCGAGACCGCCCACGACCGGCTGTCGGCGCTCGCCGCCAACGCCGATCTCGGGGCGGGCATGGCGATCGCGATGAAAGACCTGGAGATCCGCGGCGCGGGCAATCTGCTGGGCGATGAACAGTCCGGCCACATCGCCGACGTCGGCTTCGACCTGTACATCCGGATGGTCGGTGAGGCGATCGCCGAATACCGCGGCGAGCAGACCGGCGACGAGGAAGCCGAAATGCGCATCGAACTCCCGGTGGACGCCCACCTGCCCACCGACTACGTCGAATCGGAGCGGCTGCGGCTGGAGATGTACCGCAGACTCGCCGAAGTGCGTAGTGAGGACGATATCGCCCAGGTGCGCGCCGAACTGCTCGACCGCTACGGTCCGCTGCCCGAACCCACCGAGGCGCTGCTCGACGTGGCCCGGTTCCGGTTGGCCTGCCGGGAGGCCGGGCTCACCGAGGTGATGACGCAGGGCAACTACATCCGCTTCGCCCCGGTCGCCGATCTTCCCGAATCGCGTCAGCTGCGGCTGCAGCGGGTGCATCCGGGCACGCTCATCAAGGCGCAGACCAATGTGGCGTTGGTGCCTCGTCCGCGTACCCGCGGGGTACCCAGCGTCGCGGTGGAGGGCGCGGAACTGCTGAAATGGGCGGCAGGGGTCGTGTCGATCTTCGGTGCGAGCAAAGCCGTCGTAGGTCAGTAGACTCAGTTCCGTGAATTCTTCAAAGAAGCTCCTGGTGGGAGCAGCGCTGGGGGTCTTCGGAGCGGCAGCGCTGTCTGGGTGTTCACCCGCGTCCGGCACTGCAGCCCTGGTCAACGGTGTCGCCATCCCCGATTCGCGGGTTACGGCGTTCTCCGAGGGTTGCTCAGCGGTGCTGCAGGACACCCAGCTGGCTCAAAGCCCCAACGAGCTGCGTTCGCAGATGGTGACGTGGGCGGTGCTCGACGAGATGAGTCGCCAGAAGGCCGCCCAGATGGACGACCCGCCCACCGACACTCAGTTGCGTGACTATGTCGAGCAGGCGGGGCTGAACATCCTGCTGACCGACGATCGGTGCGCCGAGGCGGCCCGCGGTGTCGCCCGGCACGACCTGATTGCGTTGGGCCTGGGGGCGAACACCGAGCCGTACTTCGGGGGTTACACCGTTGAGCTCAACCCGCGCTACGGCAGCTGGGACGCAACCAACCTCGACGTATCGGGGTCGGGATCGTTGTCGGAGATCGCGAACTCTTGAGTGAGCTGCTGCGGCTGTCCGAGGTGATGCAGCGATTGCGGGCCGAATGCCCGTGGGACGCCCAGCAGAGCCACCGCAGCCTGGTCAAACACCTGATCGAGGAGGCCGCCGAGGTCACCGAGGCGATCGAGGCCGATCCGGTCTCGGACGCCGACCTGTGCGAAGAACTCGGCGACCTGCTCATGCAGGTCTACTTTCACGCCGAGATCGCCCGCACCGAGCAGCGTTTCGACATCGAGGACGTGGCCCGCGGCATCTGCGACAAGCTCGTCGCCCGGCACCCGTGGGTTTTCGACGGCGCCGCCGATCCGGACGACATCGACGGCGTGTGGGAGCAGGCCAAGCAGGCCGAGAAGCAGCGGGCCAGTGCGCTGGAAGGCATCCCCGAGCCGCTGAACACGCTGGCCAAGGCGGGGAAGGTGGTCTCCCGCAGCCGAGCAGTGCATGTCGACGTCGCCATGGCCGACGAACCGATCACCGCCGACGCGGTGGGACGCCAGATCCTGGCGCTGGTCCAACGCGCCCAGGCCAGCGGCGTGGACGCCGACCAGGCCACCCGCGACGCACTACGCGTCCTCGAATACCAGGTGCGTGACAGCGAGTTGCACGCGCGCGGGTCAGATTCGTGATGCAGCCGATACGCTAAGAACTGGACCAAAGAATCCAATCTGTGAACGAAAGGGTAGACACCCGTGGCACTTATCGAATACATCGAGGCCCGCGAGATTCTTGATTCGCGTGGCAACCCCACCGTTGAGGTAGAGGCCTTGCTGGACGACGGCTCGTTCGCCGTCGCCGCAGTCCCGTCGGGTGCGTCCACCGGCGCCTTCGAGGCAGCCGAACTGCGCGATGGTGACGAGGGATATTACGGCGGCAAGGGCGTTCAGAAGGCCGTTGATAACGTCAACGAGATCATCTACAAGGAGGTCGTTGGCTGGGATGCCACCGATCAGCGTGGCCTGGACGACGTGATGATCGCTCTGGACGGCACCCCCAACAAGTCCAAGCTTGGCGCCAACGCCATCCTGGGTGTTTCGCTTGCCGTGGCCCGCGCCGCCGCCGAGTCGGCCGAGCTCCCGCTGTACAAGTACATCGGCGGCCCGACGGTGAACCTGCTGCCCGTCCCCATGATGAACATCCTCAACGGTGGCGCGCATGCCGACTCCAACGTTGACATTCAGGAGTTCATGATCGCCCCCATCGGTGCCGAGAGCTTCGCCGAGGCGCTGCGCATGGGCGCCGAGGTCTACCACGCTCTGAAGTCGGTGCTCAAGGAGCGCAAGCTCGCCACCGGCCTTGGCGACGAGGGCGGCTTCGCCCCCAACCTGGCCTCCAACCGTGAGGCTCTCGATCTGATCGAGGACGCCATCAAGGCTGCCGGCTACAAGCCGGGCAAGGACGTGGCGCTGGCTCTCGACGTTGCCGCGAGCGAGTTCTACGACGACGACAAGTACCTGTTCGAGGGCGAGAAGAAGGACTCGGCCGAGATGATCGAGTACTACGAGCAGCTCGTCGCCGATTACCCGCTGGTCTCGATCGAGGATCCGCTGAACGAAGAGGACTGGGACGGCTGGGCTGTCATCACCGAGCGGCTGGGCGACAAGGTGCAGCTGGTTGGCGACGACCTGTTCGTCACCAACGTCGAGCGCCTGCAGCGCGGCATCGATGACGGTGCGGCCAACGCCCTGCTGGTCAAGGTTAACCAGATCGGTTCGCTGACCGAGACCATCGACGCGGTCACCTTGGCCCATCGCAGCGGTTTCCGTTCCATGATGAGCCACCGTTCCGGCGAGACCGAGGACACCACGATCGCCGATCTGGCTGTCGCCCTCGGTTGTGGCCAGATCAAGTCGGGTGCTCCGGCTCGTGGCGAGCGCGTTGCCAAGTACAACCAGCTCATCCGTATCGAGCAGGAGCTGGACGAGTCCGCCGTGTACGCAGGTGCAGCGGCCTTCCCGCGCTTCGATCCCGAGCAGTGGTGAACACCGGTCGCGCTGAGTGACTGACAGCTGATCCACAGGGGCGGCCCCCGCGTTTCGCGTGGGGGCCGCTCCGTTTGTGTCCGATGATGGAATAACTTTGGGATTCGGCCGGCGCATGGCTGCAACTGCTGCGCTGGTCGGTGCGTCGGGCAGCAAACGGCGCGTCCGGCAGTAAACGTACGGCTTGAAATGTCCGGCATGGAACGTTCGGCAGGAGAGGGGTGTGGCGGGTGGAACCCGGCAGGGCTGATCGTCGGGCGGCGTCGCGTCCGAGTGGACGTGCTGGCACCGCCGATACCCCGAGCGTACGGACAGCCTCACGCCCGGTGCAGCGGGGCAACGGGTCGTCGTCCAAGACCCATGCAGCCTCGGATTCATCCGCAGCAGCGCCCGGACCCGAAACCGAGAGCAGCGCCGCGCACGACCATTCCGTCAGCGGTGTCGTGCTGCGGCTGCGCAACGGACTTCGGGTCACCCAGCGGGCCATCATCTTGGTGCTGGTGCTGATCGTCCTGCTCATCAGCTACGCAACGACCTTGCGGGTCTACTTCAATCAGCAGCGTGAGACTGCCGAGGCCAAACAGCAGATCGCCGAGCATCAGCAGTCGATCGCCGATCTGACCGATGAGATCAAGCGCTGGCAAGATCCGGAGTACGTCAAGACCCAGGCCCGGGAGCGCCTCGGCTGGGTGCTGCCCGGAGAGATCGGCTTTCAGGTGGTCGGTCCCGACAACGAGCCGTATGCCGGCGGCAGCCGGATCGGGGCGGCGCAGCTGCCCGAGGGTGAGTACGCGAAGACCTGGTGGGATCGGATGTGGGGCAGTGTCGCCACCGCCGACGATCCGGAGCCGGTCGACAAGGGCGAGACGGGGCCAGTGGTGACCGCCGACGGAACCGAAGGGCCCTAGCTCTCGTGGCCGCCTACCAGACCTTCACCGATGCGGACGCCGAGTTCGCCCAAGCGCAGCTCGGCCGCCCGATGCGCGGGGTCGCCGGAGTCGCCTACCGGTGCCCGGCCGGACACCCCGGTGTGCTGGCAACCTATCCAAGGCTGCCTGGCGGACCGCCGTTTCCGACGACCTACTACCTGATCTGCCCGAACGCGGTGCTGGCCGCGTCCAGGCTGGAGGCCTCGGGAATCATGACCGAGATGACGGCCCGGCTCAGCCGCGATGCCGAGTTGGCGGAGCGCTACCGGGCTGCACATGAGGCGTACCTGGCCGACCGGGCCGTGCTGGCCCGGGAGATCGGCGACGAGGTGCCCGAGATCGCCGGGTTCAGCGCCGGCGGCATGCCGACCCGGGTGAAGTGCCTGCATGCGCTGGTCGCGCACGCCTTGGCTGCCGGACCCGGGGTGAATCCGATCGGGGACGAGGCGCTGGCGTTGATGGGCGACTTCTGCCCGGCTTCGGGTCGGACCGACGATGAGGGAGCGAGGAACGATGGCTGAGACAGTGGCCGCACTGGATTGCGGCACGAACACCTTGCGACTGCTGGTCGCGACGACCGACGAGACCGGACGACTGGTCGAGTACGACCGGCAGTTGCGGTTCGCGGGGCTGGGTCAGGGCGTGGACGCCACCGGGCAGTTCGCGGACGAGGCGATGGAGCGCGGCTGGGCGATCGTCGACGAATACCTGCCGGTGATCAAGCGGCTCGGAGCCACCAGGGCTCGCTTCGTGGCGACATCGGCGGCCCGGGACGCGTCCAATCGGCAGGTCTTCTTCGACGGCGTGCGAGAACGGCTGGGCATCGACCCGGAACTGATCAGCGGGCAGGAGGAGGCGCAGCTGTCGTTCAACGGGGCGATCTCGGGCGCCCGGCTGGACGGAGATCCGGTGCTGGTGATGGATTCGGGTGGCGGATCGACCGAGCTGGTGCACGGCACCGCAGCCGGCGAGATCTCGCAGTCGGTCAGTCTGGACATCGGTTCGCGGCGCGTCCGGGAGCGGTATCTGCATTCCGACCCGCCCACCGCCGATCAGATCGCTCAGGCGCGTGCCGAGGTCAACCGGCTGCTGGACGGCTGCCCGGTGGAACTCGGGGACATCGCGACGTTCATCGGGGTGGCCGGGACCGTAACCACCATGGTGGCGCTGCATCTCGGCCTGAAGCAGTACGACCGGGATCGGGTGCACCGCTCGTCGATGACTGCGGCGCAGGTGGCCGAGCTTGCGGACAAGCTGCTCGCCATGACCGTGGACGAGGTACTGGCGCTCGGGCCGGTGGCTCCGGAGCGGGCGAAGGTGTTGTGCGGTGGGGCGCTGGTGGTGACCGAGGTCGCCAAGCGGGTTCCCGCCGATCTTCAGGCCAGCGAATCCGATATTCTCGATGGCGTCGTTTTGTCGATCATTCGCGATGGCCTGGGCTATCGGCTTCCCGGCTGAACGAGCCCTCGTAGCCCAACGGTAGAGGCAGGCGGCTTAAACCCGCTCCAGTATGGGTTCGAATCCCATCGGGGGCACGCGCAAGGCTCGAAGCTCAGCCCGATGAATCAGGGGCTGGAGTTCGGGCCGATCTGGTGCACGGTTGCGGCCGATGCGCCGGAGGGTTGACGCGGGCGCGGTCCCCGGCCGTGGATGCCAACCTTCGACTGATCCTTCCGCGATGGGGCTAGCGGGGTTGCAGGGCAAGACGACCGGCGAATCCGATAATGACGACTCCTGCAACGCGATCGATGATCCTCGTCGCGCGCGGCCGGGAAAGCCATCGCTTCGCGGCGTAGGCTCCCGTGATGATGAGGGTGAACCAGGCCAACGTGAGGAGGACGTGTACGCCCGCAAGCAATAAACCCATGCCTAGTGGAGAGTTGCCTGCGGGAATGAACTGCGGCATCGTGGCTATGTAGAACACGCCGATCTTGGGGTTGAGAATGTTTGTTCCCGCTCCCGTGACGAATGCTTGCCACAGGCTTTCCCGCCTTGGTGCGTGGGCCGCGTCCTGTGTCTGTTCCTCGTGGCTCCGGAAGCTACGGACGATCATGGCTGAGCCCAAGTAGACCATGTAGGCGATGCCCGCGTAGCTGATCATCCGGTAGGCCAGTTCGGACGCGGCCAGCAGCGCTGCGGCTCCGACCGCCGCAGCTACTCCCCAGACCAAAAGACCAGCACATACACCCGCGGCCGTTACCGCGGCTTGATCGCGGCCTCGGGCGATCGCTGTGCGCAGTACAAGCGTTGTATCGAGACCGGGAATGATCGTCAGAACCGCGGCAACCAGTGCGAAACCTGTGACCGCATGAAGCATCGTCAAAGCTCTACCCTCCGGTAGGTTCACTCGGGTCCGACATAGGTTCGTTCCACGAGCAGATTCGAGATGGTCGTAACACGTACCGAATCTGTCAGCGTTTGTGAGCATGTGTGGGTGAACCCGGCCCCCGCTGCGCGAGGAGCACGCACCCGGCATCGAACAGGCGTTCCTGCCATGCACACGTCCGTGTCAGTATCCGTAGACTGCGTCAGGTCTGCATGGCTACCGACCAGCGTCGCCAGGGAACAACCTTCGAATCGCATCGATCACAAGGCTCACGCTCCCCGACTTTACCGTTCATCGAGGCAATGTGATCAAGAAGGCGGCTAGGCCCGTCTTACACGGCCGGTAGGAGACGGCGGCGACCCGTGGCTGGCCAATTCGTCGGCTGCTGGGTCCGCCGGTCGCGACTACCTCGCGGTGTTGTCGCCCGACGGTCAAGTCCAGTGGAGTGGTGTAGCGGTTCCTTCGTCTAGGCGGTGAGGGCGAGGGGTTCGGTCACCTCCTCAACGGCGTTGGTGATGGTGCTGAGTCGGCATCGTGCGAGGACGTCGAGGCCGAGGTAGCGGCGCCCTTCTGCCCACTCATCGGTCTGCTCGGCCAAGACAGCGCCGACGAGGCGGATGATCGCTTCCCGGTTGGGGAAGATCCCGACCGCGTCGGTGCGGCGGCGGATCTCACGGTTCAGGCGTTCGGCGGGGTTGTTCGACCAGATCTGGGTCCACACGTCCTTGGGGAAGCCGGTGAACGCGAGCACGTCTGCCCGGGCGGCTTCGAGGTGCTCTGCAACCTCGGGTAGCTTCTCGGCGGTGTAGTCGAGCAGACGGTCGAACTGCGCCTGGACCGACTTTTTGTCGGGTTGGTCATAGACCGAATGGAGCATCGCTTTGACCGCGGGCCACATGCTCTTCGGGGTCACGGACATCAGGTTCGCGGCGTAGTGGGTTCGGCAGCGCTGCCAGGACGCGCCAGGCAGGTTCGCCGCGATCGCCTCCACCAGCCCGGCGTGGGCATCGCTGGTGACCAGTCGGACCCCCGCAAGGCCGCGGGCCACCAGATCGGCGAAGAACGTGTTCCACGCCGGTTTGGTCTCGGAGGTGACGACCTGCAGGCCCAGGACCTCGCGGTGTCCGTCGCCGTTGACGCCGGTGGCGACGAGGACCACGGCGTTGATCACGCGTCCGCCTTCGCGGACCTTCATCGTCAACGCGTCAGCTGCAACAAACGTGAACGGCCCGGCCTCGCCCAGGGGGCGGTGCCGGAACTGCGCTACGTGTTCGTCGAGGTCGGCGGCCATGCGTGAGACCTGTGACTTCGACAGGCCGTCGATGCCCAGGGTCTTGACGAGTTTGTCCATCCGACGAGTACTGACGCCGGCGAGGTAGCAGTCAGCGATCACCGTGATCAGGGCCGCTTCGGCTCGTTTGCGGCGCTCCAGCAGCCACTCGGGAAAGTAGCTGCCGGAGCGCAGCTTCGGGACGGCCACGTCGATGGTGCCGACGCGGGTGTCCAGCGGGCGGTGGCGGTAGCCGTTGCGCTGCGCGACCCGCTCGGTTGAGGGCTGTCCCCATTCGGCGCCGCACACGGCGTCGGCATCGGCCGAGAGGAGGGCGTTGATCATGTTCTGCAGCAGCTGGCGCATCATGTCCGGAGAGGCTTCGGTCAGCAGGTTGCCCAGCACGCGGGCGGGGTCGACAATGTGAGGAGCGGTCATCGTGGTTGATTTCCTTTGAGAGAGCTTTGGTAGGTGAACTCGAAGGATCCCACGGTGACCGCCCTGCCGTCATCGACGGCCACGGCCACTGTGGGGGCTACACCACTCTAGGGGGCTCTACTCGCCCGACAGGCCAACAGTGACCGTGCCGTTCGGGACGGGTACGCTGCGTGGTTTTGGCGCTCGTGGCATCAAGAGCCCGATCCCGTTGCTTCGCATTCCTCCACTATCTGCGCATGCGCAGAGTTCCTCGCTGGCCATTGCTCTCCGGAATGGGAGCGCCTTGTTCGTTCTCTTGGTCCTATCAATGACAAACTGGCGTAAGGCAGATAGTCGGGCCTGTTGCTTTTGATGTGTGGGCGCCGACCTAGGGTTTCGTGATCGGTTGGACGACACTGGGCGTCGCTCTGACACTGCTTGTCGCGGTGGTGACCGCAGGCGATGCCTCAACCGTCGAGACGTGAGTCATCTGCCGCGGTGCGTCACATGGTCGACTCAGCGTCAGTGAGCGGTTCAGAGTTGATCGCTCACTGTGCGAGACGGTGCAGACTGCCCGGTTCAGCCGACGGCGGCCACGAACCGCAGGAATGCAGCACGTCCCTGGTGATCGCATCGGTAGACCCCCGCTTGGTCCAAGACCTTGGCAAACACCTGACCTACCTCGCGCTCGATCACAGATGTTGCGTTGGTCTCAGTGATCTCGTCAGCAAAGCCGCTGGCCCAAGCGGCATGCGGCGCAGTCAGTTCGTCCGCGCTCAGATCCCGATGCGCGACCAGGACCTCGGCGACGGCGGCCAGTTCGTCCTTCAAACGCGCCGGCAATACCGCAAGCCCCATCACCTCGATCAGTCCGATGTTCTCCTTCTTGATGTGATGCAGTTCGGCGTGCGGATGGTAGACGCCGAGTGGATGCTCATCGGTGGTGATGTTGTTTCGCAGCACCAGATCAAGTTCGAATGCGTCGCCGCGGCGCCGGGCTACGGGGGTGATGGTGTTGTGCGGCTGCCCATCGGTCTCGGCGAAGATGAAGGCATCCGAATCGGTATAGCCGCGCCAGGCGATCAAGATCTTGTCGGCGAGCGACACCAGCCGGTCCGGGTCGGTTCCGGTCAGCCGTAGCACCGACATGGGCCAATGGACGATGCCCGCGCGAATGTCGTCGAAGCCGTTGAACGACACGGTCTGCTCGACCTGCGCTCGTGCCATGGCGAACTCAAAACGGCCGCCCTGGAAATGATCGTGAGCGAGGATGGAGCCGCCGACGATGGGAAGATCGGCGTTCGACCCCACGAAGTAGTGCGGAAACTGGCCGATGAAGTCGAGGAGCTTGCCGAAGCAGGCGCGATCGATCTGCATGGGAGTGTGGCGCGCGTTGAGGACGATGCAGTGCTCGGGATAGTAGACGTACGGGGAATACTGCAAGAACCAAGGGCTGTCATTGATGGTCACCGGCACCAGCCGGTGGTTTTGTCTCGCCGGATGGTTGACCCGTCCCGCGTAGCCCTCGTTCTCCACGCACAGCAAGCACTGCGGGTAGGCCGATGCCGGCAGGTTACGAGCAGCAGCGATGGCTCGCGGGTCCTTTTCGGGCTTCGCCAGATTGATGGTGATGTCCAAGGCACCGTACGGGGTCTGGGATTGCCAACGGACGTCCTTATCCATCCGGTTGCGTCTGATGTAGTTCGTGTCCTGACTGAAGCGGTAGAACCAGTCGGTGGCCGCGATCGGGGACTGTGCGCGCAAGCGTTCAAACCGCGCCCTGACCTCGCGCGGCGGCGGAGTCAGCCTGCCCATCAATGCCGTGTCAAAAAGATCCCGGGCGACGTTCGAGTCACCGTCGACCAGACCGCGGAGGGCGGCATCGTCGACGAGGTCACTCAAGATCACGGCCAATTCCTCGTCGGCATCATCGCTGGACGAAGCCACATACGAGTTCAGGCGCAATACCTCAAGAATTGCGTTCGTGGCCCATGTCGTGTCATCGGATGCGATCAGCCCCACGTGCTGGGCATAGTCCACCAGCCGGGTCACCTGGCGATTGACCTGCCCAGCATGTTCAGATGTCATCTGAGTGTGCCTGTCAGTTCCGGTATCCGTGCGGATGAGCCTGGTGCCACACCCAGGCGGACGAGACGATCGCCTCGACCGACTCCTGCTGAGGCGACCACCCGAGGGCTTGCCTGATCTTGGCGGAGCTCGCGACCAGTTGGGCGGGGTCGCCCGGCCTGCGGGGGGCTATCTCCACCGGAATCGGGTGACCGGTAACCTTACGGGCCACCTCGATCACCTCTTTGACCGAGAACCCATTACCGCTGCCCAGGTTGAACACGTCACTGGACCCACCAGCGAGAAGATGGTCGACGGCAAGGATATGGGCCGCAGCCAGATCGGTGACATGTACGTAATCCCGGATGCAGGTGCCATCGGGTGTGGGGTAGTCGTCTCCGAACACCGAGATTGCATCGCGCTGGCCCAAAGCCACCTGCAGGACGATCGGCACCAGGTGGCTCTCGCTCGCGTGCGCCTCGCCGATCTCCCCGGACGGATGGGCACCGGCGGCGTTGAAGTAGCGAAGCGCTACCGAGCGCAAATCATGGGCCCGCCCGGCCCAGCCCATGAGCTTCTCCATCGCCAGCTTGGTCTCGCCATAGCAACTCGTGGGAAGCGTCCGGTCGCCCTCCATGATCGGGACACGTTCCGGCTCTCCGTAGGTGGCGGCCGTGGACGAGAACACGATCGCGTTCACTTGCGCGGCCACCATTGCCTGGAGGAGCACGATGGTTCCTGTCAGATTGTTGTCGTAGTAGGCGAGTGGGCGCACCATGGACTCGCCGACCTGCGAGAATGCCGCGAAGTGGATCACGGCCTCAATCTGTTCAGCCTCGAACACCCGATCAAGAGCCTGCCTGTCGCGGATGTCCACTTCGTAGAACCGGGCCGCGGGATGAACGGCCTCGCGGAATCCGGTCTGCAGGTTGTCGACGACCACGGTATCGCGACCGGACTCGACAAGCGCGCGGACGGTGTGCGACCCGATATAGCCGGCACCGCCCAGAACCAATATCGCCATATGTCCTCTTCTCCTTCTGATCGACGCCGAGCAGCGTCCCTGATCTATTTGGTCAGCCGGCTATCACGGCGCCGCCGACGGGGCGGATCGACAGAATCTGGCATGCATTGTCTCCGAGTACGGCGTTGATGCCCGCCTCGAAATCGGTCGCCAGGTCGACCGGAACGTAGGCCTGCACGGTGCCCGCAAAGCCGCCGCCGTGCACCCGCACCGCTCCTCTGCCGCCGAGCAGCTTCTGAGCGAGCGCGATCGTCACCCCGACGGCTTGCTGGGCCGGCTGGGAGACCGCGTACAGATTCTGGAGATGGCCGGCAGACGAGATACCCGAGGAGGTGACCATGCCGAGGAAATCATCGAACCGCCCCTCGGCCAGCGCCGATGCCTGCTGCGCCACCCGTGCATTGTCCTCGAAGAAGTGAACAGCCCGCAGCACGGCGCGGTCCCCGGTCAACTGGCGAACCTCGCCCAGGCGCGACCAGAAGGCTGCGGGGTCGACCTCGCTCAGATACTCGGCCCCGAGGCAGGCGGCGACCGCCCCCATTTCGTTGGTGATCGCAGCGTATTCATCGGTCAGGTCGGCGTGGTCTGCACCCGAGTCGATGATGCACAGCACATGTCCCGCGGCCGCCAGGTCAACATCGACGCGGCTCAGGGTGGGAGCACTCGGGTCGGCAAAATCGATGTGAACAACACCCCCGACCGAACAGGCCATCTGGTCCATCAGCCCGCTCGGCTTGCCGAAGAAGACGTTCTCGGCGAACTGACCGATCTGAGCCAGCTCGACGGCCGAGAGCTGGTCGGAGCAGAACAGATGATTGAGTGCCACTCCGATCAGAATCTCGTAGGCAGCAGAAGACGACAGCCCGGATCCACCGGGCACGTTCGAGAACACGCACAATGCGGCACCGCCCAGCTCATAGCCCCGGTCGGTCAGAGCGCGCGCCACACCCCGCACCAGGGAGGCGGACGTCCCGTACTCGCTCGCCCTCGGCTCCAGATCGTCGAGTGCGACCACGACTTCTGGGTAGCCCACCGAGCGAACCCGGATCACACCGCTCCGATCCGGCCCTCCGCATGCAATCATGTCGAGGCTGACCGAGCCCGCAAGGACCTGACCGTGCTGATGGTCGGTGTGATTGCCGCCCATCTCGGTGCGCCCTGCAGCGGTGAACAATGCGGCCGATAGGCCTGGAAACTCGTCGGCAAAATGAGCGACGAGGTCCACGAGTCTCTCGCGGACCGTGTCACGACCCTCACCGGTGAGTGTGTAGATCTCCTCAATACGAGCGTCAAGAGCGCCGCCGTTGAGGTGATTCAGCAATTCGGAAGCATCCATGCTGTCTCCTTGACGAATCTGAGCTCTCGCTCATACTGTTTACCTTAACATACATTCCAGAAGCAGGGACATGGTCGTCACGAACCTCATTTTGACCGATCAACAGCGCCAAGGCAGGCGCTGCGTTCCTCCTCTCCGCGATTGACAGCGCATCCGAACAGGAGTCACCTACGACAGGCGTGTTGATGGAGCAGAAGCTACTGCTCGACGCGCAGTGGTACGACTACATTCCCATCGTCATCTACTTCACCTTCGTCGTCGGCGTCGGCTTCGTCATGAAGGCGAGGGCCCGATCGTCCAACGAATTCCTCACAGGTGGTCGATCGCTGCCGGCCTGGGTCACGGGCATTGCCTTCGTGTCGGCCAATCTCGGCGCCGTTGAGATCATGGGCATGTCGGCCAATGGCGCCCAGTACGGCATGCCGACATTCCACTACTTCTGGGTCGGAGCCGTCCCGGCCATGATCTTCCTCGGTCTGGTCATGATGCCGTTCTACTATGGCTCGAAGGTGCGCTCGGTGCCCGAGTTCATGTTCAAGCGCTACGGGACGACCGCCCATCTCATCAACTCCTTGAGCTTCGCCCTTGCCCAGTTGCTGATTGCAGGGATCAACCTGTTCCTGCTGGGCAAGATCATCAACTGGCTGCTCGGATGGCCGCTGTGGGTGGCGCTGGTGGTCGCCGCGGTCATCGTGTTCACCTACATCTCGGTGGGCGGTCTCGCCGCAGCGATCTACAACGAGGTGCTCCAGTTCTTCGTCATCGTGGCGGCGCTGCTGCCACTCACCCTCATCGGTCTGCATCGCGTCGGTGGTTGGAGTGGTCTCAAGGCGCAGATGACCGAGAACGCGGTAGCAGTCGGCGCTGATCCCGCACTTCAGTTGAATTCCTGGCCTGGCCAGCTGTTGTCGGGCTTCGACTCGCCTACCATGTCGGTGATCGGCATCGTCTTCGGTCTTGGCTTCGTCTTGTCATTCGGCTATTGGACGACCAACTTCGTCGAAGTTCAGCGAGCCATGGCCTCCGACTCGATCTCGGCCGCGCAGAAGACGCCGATCATCGGCACCTTCGTGAAGATGTTCGTCCCGTTCCTCGTCATCATCCCGGGCATGGTCGCGGGCGTGCTGGTCAGTGAGGTGGCCGAGGCCAAGAGTTCGGGCGCATCGTTCGAATACAACAACGCCATCTTGTTCCTCATGCGCGACACGCTGCCCGACGGTCTGCTGGGCCTGGCCATCACCGGCCTGCTTGCGTCGTTCATGGCCGGCATGGCAGCGAACATCTCGGCCTTCAACACCGTGTTCACCGTCGACATCTATGAGCGCTATCTCCGGCCTGGTCAGACGGACGAGAAGTACCTTCGTATCGGCAAGATGTCGACGCTGGCAGCGTCGGTCATCGCCATTTTCACCGCATTGATCGCATCCCAGTACAACAACCTGATGGACTACTTGCAGCAGCTGTTCTCGATGTTCAATGCGCCTTTGTTCGCCACCTTCATCGTCGGCATGTTCTGGAAGAAGGCCACTCCGGCTGCCGGCTGGTTGGGTCTGGCCTCCGGTACGCTCGCGGCGCTGGCCGTCAACGTGCTCTTGTGGACCCACGTGATCTCGCTGCCAGGCCAAGGCGGCGCCTTCTTGGCGGCGTCCACGGCGTTCGTCGTCGATGTCGCGGTAACCATCCTCGTCTCGCAGTTCACCGAGGCGAAACCTGAGGCTGAACTTCGGGGGTTCGTCTATTCGCTGACTCCGAAGTCTGAGCGCAGCGATCCGCAGCTGCATCAGCTGCCGGTGTGGCGCCGCCCAGTCCCGTTGGGCATCGCATCGGCCGTGCTCGTGCTTACTCTCAACGTGGTCTTCCGGTAGGCCAAGAAAGGAAGCTGACATGCCTGAAAATCTCAAGACCGAGCCTGTGAAGGCTGACCTCACCGATATCCGCATCATCATCGGCGCCGCACTCGGCCTGATCGGTGTCTTCCTCCTGATCATCGCGCTGGTTGCGACCGGGCCGGAGCAACTCGCCAAGACGGGCGGCATCAACGGCAATCTCTGGTCAGGCCTGGGGCTCGTGGTCGTCTCGCTGGCGATGGTCATCTGGTGGAAGCTCAATCCCTCGGGCGGGGCGTCGCCCGCGGGGCAGTGAGCTGCACCCCGCAACTGCATCCATGGTCGACACCGTGTGGTGGGGACGTCTCGGACGCCCCCACCACGGCCCCACTAGACTTCATGACCAAGAGGACAGCGGTGGGCAGGATCATCATGGCCGGCAAGAAGAGGGCTTCAATGGGCGACGTCGCACGCCTCGCCGGCGTCTCTGCCCAGACTGTGTCCAGGGTCGTGAACGGTGAGCCGTACGTAACCGATGAAAAGAGGGAAGCAGTACTGGCTGCCATGCGCAACCTGAAGTATCAACCCAACGCTGCCGCGCGTGCTATGAAGCGCGGTGACTTCAAGACCATCGGCGTTCTGTATCGCAGTCTGCATCCCGTCGGGAATCGAAAGGCTCTCGAGGGCATCGTGGACGCAGCAGCCGCGCACAGCTATTCGACCTTGCTCATCCCGATGGGAAGTACCCAGGCGTCCGGCGGTGGTGGTATGCCGTCGGCACTGGAACAGTCAGCTATCGATGTTGCCATCGTGATCGTTTCGTCGTCGCTCAGCGGCGCAGCCGAGAGGCCGAAAGCCTTGCCTGTGCCCACTGTCGTGCTCAGTTCCCACGCACCCAAGCTGGCGTCCTCGGTGAGCATCGACGAGGCGGCCGGTACGCGGGAGGCGGTCGCCCATCTGCTCGGTCTCGGTCACCTCACCGTCCATCACATCGCCGGGCCCGAGCGGTCGCTGCCCGCGCGCAACCGTGAAGACGCGTGGCGTGCCGCGCTCATCGAGGCCGGGCGCCCGGTTCCCGACGTCGTCCGGGGGGACTGGAGCGCAGAATCTGGCTACCATGCCACCCGTGCGCTGCTGAAAACCCAGCGGCCGTCGGCACTGTTCGCAGGCAATGACCAGATGGCTTTGGGAGCCTATCGAGCCCTCTTCGAGGCGGGCGTGCGAATCCCCGAGGATGTCTCGGTCGTCGGCTGCGACAACATAGACGAGGCAGGCTCGTTCTCACCTCCGCTGACGACCATGCTCATGGACTGGGACCTCATTGGCCGCCAGGCACTCCAAGTTGCCCTGGGGATGCTCGACGACCCCACACCAACGATATTGACTACCCCGTCAACGCTCATCGTCCGCGCGTCAACCGCCCCGCCCCCCGCACGGTGAACACCCGATTCAGTAGGGAAACTCTGCATGTCACGCTCAATCTCCGGCTCTGCGATCACCATTACCGCTGGCCACTACGCAGCAACCGTCCTTACCGTCGGCGCGGCACTGGGCTCGTTCACCTGCAACCGCCGCGATCTGGTGTTGCCCAGCCCGGTCGACACACTGTCACACGCGTTCCTCGGGAAGGCGCTCGTGCCGTGGCCCAACCGGGTCGCCGGTGGCAGCTACTCGTGGAACGGCCGCATGCATTACCTGCCGGTCAATGACCTCCCCAACGACGCCGCATTGCACGGCCTGCTTTGCTGGCAGGAATGGCAGGTCGCGCACGCCAGTGCAGACGCGGTGACCCTAACAAGCTTCATCGCACCACGCCCCGGCTACGAGTGGCCACTGGAGTGCACGGCCAGCTATCACCTCGATCCGGACGAGGGGCTGGGCGTCACGATCGAGTCGGTCAACATCGGGGTTGAAACAGCTCCCTACGGGGTCGCTTCGCATCCCTACATCTGTCTAGGTGGCCAGCCCGCGGACGCTTACGAGCTCACCATGCCGGCCGAATTGGTCTACACCATGGATGGCAACCAGGTGCCCATCGCTGCCGTTTCGGTCAAAGAAGCCGCTGCCGATTTCCGTGCCGCGCGTTATATCGGTGGTGCGGCCCTTGACCACGCGTTCACCGGATTTCCGGACGGGGTTTGGACGATCAAGGTCAGCGAACCGTCGTCCGGCCTCAGCGTGGAGTTGAGCAGCGACGTGGGCTACGCGCAGCTGTACTCTGCCGATGCGATCGGGCGGAGGGCGCTGGCGGTCGAACCGATGAGTTGCGCGCCGAACGCGTTCAACTCCGGTGATGGTCTCGTGCATCTCGCCCACGGTCAGCGTCACAGATTTGGCTACGCCCTACGTGCGCTCGGCTGATCCCGGAGCAGAGGGCTGCGATCGGTCATCGCGCCGCCTCCACCTGCGTCTCCAACCAGGCGACGATGGCCGTCACGGCAGCGCCCCGCGCCCATCGGTCGAAGCTGCCCGAACGCCTGTGAATGCGCAGCTGAGGCAGCTTTGGACTGTGAAAACAGCTCAGGCTTTCGTCGAAGCCGGATGCCCATGGGGTCCCCAGTAGGGCCACCGCTTCGCCGTCAAGTACGGCATCTGTTGTCATCGCCGCGCCACAGACCGTCTGCATATAAGTTGCGAGATTGCGGCTGAACTCGGCGATGGTGTTCTGACAGGACAGATCACCATCGTGGGCAAGCGCGACCAGATCGTCCAGACTGTCCGGACGCGAATCATCGGCAATGATGTACCGTCCGGCGTGTGCCCTGGCCAGGACGGCCCGGGAGGTTAGCGCTCCGTTGGCGCAGCCGATATGCCCGTACTGGCACACGCCGCGGGCACCAGCCAGCGGAATATGGCTGGTCGTTCCGTGGCCACCGAAGATGGGGGCGACTGCGCGGCTGTGGTGAACGACGCCGTGCCCGATGCCTGAGCCCACCGAGGTCACGACGAAGCTGGGGTGGGTTCGACCAAGGCCGAACCACTGTTCGAGCATGGTCAAAGCCACGAGATCATTGCGCAATGAGATCGGTACACCGTACACCGGACCGATCAGCGCAAGCAGGTCGACGTTGTGCCAACCGAGAAAGCGGCTGTCCTCGACTACCCCATCGGAGAGCTGCCCCCCCAAGGACAGCCCAATGCCGCGTAACTGCTCCCGGCCGAAGCCCTGTTGGCCCGCGAGCGAGTCGACGATCTCATGAATCTGTCCCGCAACAACGTAGGGGTCAGTGTCGCGCAGCGGAACGGCCTCGCTGGCCAGCGTCTGTCCGCACGTGTTGGTCAATGCAGCGTGAGCGGCAGATGAGGTGACGTTGATTCCGATGAAGTGATGGGCTGCGGGCGGTATCTCCAATAACTGTGTCGGTCTACCGACCCCGGTTTGGGGAGTGCCCACTCCTCTGTCGTCGATCAGTCCTGCATTCACCAGCGGACGCACCAAGCGGGTGAGCGTAGCTCCTGACAACCTGAGCTCGCGTGCCACGTCGGCCCGAGAGATGGGTCCCTCGGTCAGCACATGGGCTGCAACTGCCAACGCGGAATCGTCGTAAAGGCGCGGCACTGCCCCTCCTGTTCTGACGGAACCCTGTGTCTCGAGTAGATCATCTTCGTTCAGCTTAGTAAGTCGCTTGCCGATTCAGCACGGCGAGAGTATCTTTTCTTCATAACGGAAGTAAGTGCATGGCTGCACTAGCTTCGAAACGACCATCTATCAAGGTTGAGGACGGCCCCTATGAGCGAAATCCCCGACACCGTTCAGCTGCGCCGAGGTGGCACTTCCGTGATCCTGCATGTGACCCATGCTGGCTTGCCATCGGTACTCTACTGGGGTCCGGACCTTGGAGTGTTCAGCGATCAGGAGGCGGGGCAGTTCGCCGCCTCCCAGGTACCGTTCGTGCCCGGCGCCGTGCTCGACGAGCCTCCTATAGTATCTTTGTTGCCGCAACAAAGTGAAGGTTGGAGTGGCACTCCTGGACTGGTCGGCACCCGCAATGGGAATGTCTTGTTTCCACAGTTCGCCACGACAGCGGTGACCACTCAGGTAGCCGACAGCGATGGTGGTATCACCGGCGTCGATCTGTCCGCCCATGACGCCGAGTCGCAAATCGATGTAGATCTGCACCTCGAGCTGAGCGAATCTGGGCTGTTGCGAGTGCGATCGTTGTTGACCAATGCCGGAGCAGACGGGTACGCGCTCGACTCCTTGGTGATGGCACTACCTACCCCCGCGAGTGAGACCAGCGTCATCGATCAAACTGGGCGACATTTGCGCGAGCGGGACATTCAGACCCACGAGTTCACCGTCGGCACACATCTTCGGACGCTGCGGGTGGGACGCGGACACACTGCGTCGAGCATTCATGGCACTTGTGAGCCGGCATCCGGATGGCGTAGTGGACTGGTCCACTACGTGCACGTCGCGTGGTCGGGCAACACTCAGACGCTGGCAGAACGGGACACCTTGGGCTTCCAGGTTCTGATGGGTGGCGAGTTGCTGGTGCCGGGCGAGATCGTCCTGGGTGCGGGAGAGTCCTATGAGTCCCCGTGGCTTGTCGCGACTTGGGGCAATGGCCTGGATGAGGCGGCTGGGCGCATCCATGAGTGGTTGCGGGCTCGGCCGCAGCACCCCAGAACTCCGCGGCCGGTCACGCTGAATGCGTGGGAGGCTGTCTATTTCGACCATTCGCTGCCGCGCCTGCTCACGCTGGTTGATCTCGCGGCCGAGATTGGTGTGGAGCGCTTCGTCTTGGACGATGGTTGGTTCGGATCTCGCCGCGACGATCGGTCGGCTCTGGGTGACTGGGTGGTTTCGGCCGATGTGTGGCCGGACGGCCTGGCTCCGCTCGCGGATGCGGTCCATGCGGCAGGGATGCAGTTCGGGCTCTGGTTCGAGCCCGAGATGATCAGCCCCGACTCGCAAGCCGCCCGAGCGCACCCCGAGTGGATTCTGCGTCCGGTGACTCACCTGCCGATCGAGGCGCGTCACCAGCAGGTGATCGACCTGACCAATCCGGACGCCTACGCGCACGTGCTGCAGCAGATGCTCACAGTGCTCGCGGACACCCCCATCGACTACATCAAGTGGGACATGAACCGGGATCTGTATGAGGCTGTAGCGCCGTGGTCGGGCCTGACGGCCTACCACGGTCAGGTCATGGCGACATATGCGCTGATGGATGCCGTGCTGGCCGCTCACCCGAAGATAGAGATCGAATCGTGCGCAGGAGGTGGCGGACGGGTCGACCTCGCAATGATGGAGCGTGCGGTGCGCGTGTGGGGTTCGGACTGTATCGATCCGCTGGAACGTCAGCTGATTGAGGCCGGCACTTCGCTGTTGCTACCCCCGGAACTGGTCGGTTCGCATGTCGCCTCCACGGTCTCACACACCACCGGCCGCAGTCTCAATCTGAGTTTGCGCGCGGTCACCGCGATGTTCTCCCACATGGGTATCGAATGGGACATCACCGAAGCGACTCAGGCCGAACGCGACGAGCTGCGTGGCTGGGTCCAGCTGCACAAGCAGCTGAGGCCGCTCCTGCACACCGGCAGCGTCGTACATTCCGATCATCCCGACCACGGCTACTGGGTACACGGGGTGGTCGGGTCGGACCAGTCGCGGGCTATCTACGCCATCACCCGGATGGCCACCTCGGTTCAGCGGCCCACACCCCCGCTCCGCCTGCCGGGTCTGAGCCCGAAGTTCAGCTATCGGGTGGCTGAGCTGTTGCCTGACGGAGTCGACACCTCTGTACGCATTTCGGGCAACCTGCAAGTGCCTTGGTGGGGACGAGGGCTGACTCTTGCCGGATCGGCTCTTGCCGGCGCCGGCATCCGATTCCCCGACCTTGATCCTGAGCGAACCCTTCTGTTGAGCATTACAGCAACCGAAATCCCCATCAGATGAAGGAACATCATGACAACTGCGGTCCAGCGGGTCGCGGCGAAGGCGCCGCGACCCCGCATGAAGAGAGGAAAGGATGATACCCGCCTCGCGCTGACGTTTCTCTTGCCGGCGTCTATAGGGTTTCTCGTCTTTTATGTGTTGCCCGCGTTGCGCGGCTTTTATTATTCGTTCACCAACTACTCCGTCCTGACGCCACCGGAATGGGCGGGCGTCGACAATTATGCACGTCTCGTCCAGGACCCGCTCTTCTGGAATGCGCTGTGGGTGACGATCTACTACGTGTTGCTGAATATTGGATTCCAGACGATGATCGCCATCGGTCTCGCCGTGCTGATGCAACGGCTGACGAATTCGACCTTCCTGCGCGGTGTGGCGTTGTTGCCGTACTTCGTCGCAAATGTCGTCGTGGCGCTGGTCTGGTACTTCATGATGGACTATCAGGTCGGGATTGTGAACGTGTTTATCGAGGCTATTGGACTCGATAGGGTGGCCTTCTTCGGAGAATCGGCATGGGCCATTCCGACCGTGGCATTCATCAATGTGTGGCGTCACATGGGCTACACGGCATTGTTGGTATTCGCTGGCCTTCAGACGATTAACAAGTCCCTCTACGAAGCCGCGGACATCGACGGCGCAAATGAGGGACGTAAGTTCTGGTTGATCACACTGCCGCTGCTTCGCCCCGTGCTGGCGATGGTGCTGGTGGTGACGGTGACGGGGTCGTTCCAGATCTTCGACACGGTTGCCGTGACGACCCAAGGCGGTCCGATCAACGCGACACGGGTCATCAACTACTACATCTGGGACCTCGCCTTCGGCCAGCTGGACTTCGGGTATGCGTCCGCCCTGGCCGTGGTGCTTTTCCTCATTCTCCTCGGGGTCTCGCTGGTTCAGCTGAAGCTGACCCGGGCCAACGAGTCGGACGAACTGTAAGGAGGCCTGTTCATGACTACGACTGCTCTACCCTCCGCGCAGGACAGCCCGCGAGTGAGCCCCGCCGAAGAAGTCAAGCACACCGGACGCAAGCACGGCGTGGGCTTCTATGTTGCTTGGGCTTGCTTCATCCTGATTCTGCTCATCACGGTGTTTCCGTTCTACTGGATGTTGCGATCGTCCCTGACCTCGATATTTCATGACGGCCCTGTGTGGGGCTGGTCGGCGCCGGTGGCGTCGAGGTTGTTCTGATTCTTGCAGGTGGGTGCGACAAGACCCCGCGTGACGTCTGCGGTGCGGGTTTCCAGGCCGGGAGCTGCCAGATTCAGAGGGACATGTGGAGGACGGAGGGTCAGGTGGCGGGTGCCGGGAGGTTTCGGAGTCGGCTGATGCTGTCGATGATCAGCTCGGCCCAGCGGGATCGGTCGCTGAAGTGGACGACGGTGCGGCGGGCTCTTCTGGCGAGGGTCGCGGGGATGGTGTAGAGCCGGTAGCGGAGCCGTTTCGGTTCCCAGCGGCGGGCTTCATGACCGGCCAGGGCCAGCATCGCGCTCCAGGCCTGCAACTCGGAGGCCAGGGCGACGATCTGGCACCAGATCCGATTCTGGTCGAACCCGTGCAACGGGAGGTTGGCCAGGCCTGTGTCTTTCGCGATCCGGATCCGGTCTTCGCAGCGGGCGCGTCGACGATGCCTGAGCTCCAGCTGCTGGAGGGTGCCGAGGGTGGTGTTGGTGGCGAAGGCGGTGAGTCGGTAGCCGTCGACGTCGTCGAACCGCAGCTGAGCGCCGGGGTGGGGCCGTTCGCGGCGGACGATCACCCGCATCCCGGCAGGCCAACCGTCGAGATCCAGCAGTCCGGTGAAGTCAGCAAGATCGGCCCCCTCGCGAGCCTCGCCATCGCTGTTGAGGGCCGGCACCCAAACCCACTCAGGGACCAGGTGGTAGAGGTCGGGGGTGTCCATGGGGAGGGTGAACCCGACCGAGTACGCCACCCTGCGCCCGGTCAGCCACTTGGTGAACTCCTTCGTGCCGCCGGCCCCGTCCGCGCGGATCAGCACGCGGCGTCCGGGCCGCGGGTTCCGGTCGGGGAGCTGCGCGAGAGCTTGTTTGGTGACGGTGATGTGATCGGCGGCGGTGTTCGAACCGGCGTTCCCGGGGCGTAGGTGGACCTCCAGGGCTTCGCCGGTGCCCTCAGGTCCGTGGTCGGCGAACGCCAGCAACGGGTGGAACCCGAAGCCTCGCTTGAACGTCGCAGCCGCCTGCTGCTTCTCCGAGTGGGCGGTGATCAGCGACGCGTCGAGATCGATCACCACCGGATCCTCGGCAGTCGACTCGTGGTCGGGGGCATGCTCACCGGCCAGGGCCCAGACCCTGGCGCGGGCCTGCTGCCTGGCTCCGGCGATCGCCTTGATGGCCTTGTCCGCGTCCTCGGCCAGGGCCGCGATGAGCCGCGACACGGTCGGGTCCGACGCCACCGGGCCGTAGACGCCTGGTTCAGCGCGCAGGGTGGCGAGGTCGCTCAACGCTTCACCGCCGAGCACCAGCGACATCGCCAGATCGCAGATGATCTTGCCTGGGTCGTGGACCGCCAACGGTTTCCGCCACCGGGACAGCGCCTCCGACAGGGCCCGGTCCAGGCCGGCCGCGCGGATGGTTTCGGTCAGCAGGATCCCGCCAGCCTGCCCGACCGCGGTCACCTTCGCGGTATCGACATGAACCCTGGGATACGAGCCGGTACTCTTCACCTCGAAGGTGCTCCTTCTTGTTGGTCGATGTTTCTCTAGACAAGT
The DNA here is from genome assembly GCF_030297015.1 of Brooklawnia propionicigenes. Lineage (NCBI taxonomy): Bacteria > Bacillati > Actinomycetota > Actinomycetes > Propionibacteriales > Propionibacteriaceae > Brooklawnia > Brooklawnia propionicigenes. The sequence continues at coordinate 2,167,355 of NZ_AP028056.1, forward strand.
CACATCATCCCAAGTCAGGGGCACTTTCGCCATCCCAGGCCACTACAGTCCACCCACCGTCATGAAAGCACGAGGCTGACATCAAATGGGCACTTTTCTCCGAGCCGGGTGCCCTGTGGCCATCGGAGCTCACCCTGGACGGCTACCGGCGAGTCTTCGGACTCACGACACCGGAGGAGTCCATCGCGCAGGGCGGTGCGGGAGCATCGATCAACTTCTGGCTCTACCTGCGCAACTCGGTCATCGTCGCCACTGCCATCACTGTCGGGCAGGTGTTCTTCTCAGCGATGGCCGCGTACGCCTTCTCACGATTGACCTGGCGCTGGCGTGATGTGACCTTCACGGTCTTCTTGTCTGCGTTGATGGTGCCCGGAATCTTCACCGCGATTCCGAACTTCGTGCTGATGAAGGATCTTGGGCTGCTGAACTCCTTTCCCGGACTGATTCTGCCCACCTTCTTCATGACGCCGTTCGCGATCTTCTTCCTCCGGCAGTTCTTCCTCGGGATTCCGAAAGAGATCGACGAGGCGGCACGGATCGACGGGGCAGGACCCTTCCGAGTGTTCTTCAAGGTTATCGTTCCGATGTCTTCGGCACCCATCACCACGCTGTCGGTGCTGACCTTCATCACGGCATGGAACGAGTACTTCTGGCCGCTGCTGGTCGGCCAGGCGGACAACGTGCGAGTACTTACCGTCGCACTGGGCATCTTCCGTTCGCAGACCCCGCAGGGCTCACCCGACTGGTCGGCCATGATGGCCGCAACACTGGTCGCGGCCTTGCCGATCATGGTGCTGTTCACCGTCCTCGGCAAGAAGATCGTGAATTCCATCGGCTTTACCGGAATCAAGTGAGGTCCGTGATGAAATCAAGAACGATTCGTGGAGGTATTGTCGCGCTGTCCGTTGCTTTGGCGACGGTTGGCCTCAGCGCCTGTGGCGGTGGCACTGACTCTGACGGTACGACATTGCGGTACTGGATGTGGGACTCGGCGCAGCTGCCAGGGTACCGACAGTGCGCGTCCGATTTTGAGGCTCAGAATCCTGACATTCACATTCAGTTCGAGCAATATGGGTGGGATGACTATTGGATGCAGTTGACAGCATCGATGGTCGCTGAAAACGCACCGGATGTTTTCGTCAATCACACGTCGCGGTTTGGCAGCTACGTCTCGTTGGGTCAGTTGTTGGACATGACGCCTTACGTCGAAGCCGACAAGTACGACCTGACTCAGTTCGAGGACGGGCTCGCAGGCCAATGGACCTCGGAAAGCGGCGATGCTCGCTACGGGCTGCCAAAGGATTGGGATACGGTTGCGTTGTTCTACAACACGCAGATGCTCGCCGAGGCGGGTTTCACAGTCGATGATGTGTGGAATCTTGAGTGGAATCCCGCCGATGGCGGGACCTATGAGAAGTTCCTGGCGCATATGACTGTCGACAAGAACGGCGTGCGCGGTGACGAACCGGGCTTCGACAAGAGCCAGATCGCGGTCTACGGGCTTGGCTATAACGAGGCGGGCTCGGGTTACGGACAGGTCCAATGGGCGCCTTACGCTTTGTCAAACGGCGAATGGCGCTGGACTGACAAAAACCCGTGGGGGCGCGTGTTCAACTACAACGATCCTGCCTTCCAGGAGTCCATCATCTGGTGGCGATCGCTGATCGAGAAGGGCTACATGCCGAGCTTGGCGATCGCCTCATCCGGTGTGGGTTCGCTGGAATCGTTGAAATCCGGAGCCTATGCTTCGCTGGTTGAGGGCTCCTGGAATCTCGCAGGTGTCGCGACGACGACCGAGATCGGGCTGTTCAACGTGTTCCCGACCCCGATCGGTCCCGATGGTGTACGGGCGTCGGTGCAGAATGGCCTGGCTGATTCGATTTGGGGCGGCACCGAACACCCGGACGAGGCTTGGGCGTGGGTTTCGTATATGGGTACCTCAGCCTGCCAAGATGTCATCGCATCGAAGGCGGTCGTGTTCCCGGCGATCTCCAGTTCGAGCACGATAGCGGCTCAGGCATTCGAGGATCTGGGATATGACGCTGATGCCTTCACCGTGCACATCAGCGACGGCACTGGGGTTACCTCGCCGGTGGTGGATAGATGGGCACAAGTCGAGGCAATCATGAACCCGGCGATGTCGTCAGTGATGTCTTTTGTCACCGAGCCGTCGTCGCTGACAGAGGCAAACAATCAGGTCAACACGGTGATGAGCAGGGATAGGGACGATTGAGCGGACCCTGAAGCCGATGAGTCACAGCTAGGTCGTGTTTCGAAAGCGGGTGTGTAGGTCGTAAGCAGGTGAAGACTCCCGGGGTAGATGGATTTGGTGTCGGATCACTCTCCTACTGCCCCGGGAGTCCTCGTGTCTGGGGCTACCGCGGGTCGAAGATGCCTACGAGGTGACGCTCCGATTGCTTCTACAGTCCCGAATCGCCGTGGTGGATTGGCCCCAGCATCCGGGTGCAGACTGTTCCGATGCTTATAGGTTGAGTGAAGCCAGCCAGCTGTTGAGTGCCGGCAGCGCGAGGTATGCGATTGTGCCGTGATCGGCATGCTCGACCGGGTGGTAATGGACTGCTACTCCCAGCTGCTTCTCATGGTCGATGAACTTCTCGGTGTCGGCAGGCAGGACCAGCTGGTCATCAAGACCTTGTGCTACGAACAGCGGTGCCGAGAACGCGGATGCACCCGCGGAGTTTTCTCGCAGCAAGGTGGCCCAGGGCTCCACCTCCGCCGGATCGTGCGAGAAGAACGATCCGACCACCGGATCAGCGATGCGGTGGAGCTCGGACATCTGGCTCAGCAGGCATAGCTCGTTCATCTGGGGCAGGATCTGTGTGGCTTGCGGGGTCAGCACCGTGTCGAGTTGTGCGCCGCGGTCGGCGTATACCTGGGAGTACGCCTGGAAGGCGTACGAACCGATGGTCGTCCCGGAGATGTCGTTGAGGTGGCTGTCCAACAGCGCGGTCAGATCGGCGGCCGGGGCTGCTGCGGCAACAGCTTCGATGCCCAGTTCGGGAGCATATTCGGCCGCGCGCTCGGCAGCGAAGAGGACCGCCTGCCCGCCTTGCCAGTGCCCCCACGCGAGCACGGTGCGTCCGCCATCGGGCGCATGGCCGCGCGGAGTTACCACGATGCCCGTCGCGACGACCGGTGTCTGGTGCACGTCCGTCGTCCGGTACATGATGCGCCACGCCTGGGCGTCGAACGGGTGCTGCCGCAACTGCTCACTGCGTACGATCGAGCCCGGCGGGCCGTCGAGGGCATCGTCCGGCTGTTCGTAGAAGCCGATGACCTCGCGATCGTCGGCTGCAGTAATGCCTTGCCCACAACCCATCAGTGCCAGACTTCCGAGCACCGCGGTCGCGACGAGTTGTCGAATAACACGATCTCGGATCGGCATCAGCGAAGTCCTCTTTGACTGGTGCTCCGGGTGCTTGTGGGTTACCAAGGCCAGCACTTCGAGTGTATCCATCGAGGCCTTCATGTCCGTGTTCGTCACTGTCCGAGCGGCCTCGCGCCGATCCAATTGCTTGAGAGCCGGTGCGCCCGGGCCTACTCCAACCGCAGTACACCAGCGACTCCGCCGAGACGATTCTCGAGGCGGTGTTGGTGGGCAGGATTGACGGCGTTGGATGGAAACAACCCGAGAGGACCATCATGAGCACCGCACCTCCACTGACTGACCAGCGGCTCGTCGCACCCCAGGCCAGGGCCGTCGCGGCCGGTGCAGACGCAGCCTTCATACTCCGAGCCAGGGAGAACCACAATGGCAGGCGGCGAGGCTGATGTACGCGATTGAAACGGAGAAGCTCTCCAAGTCCTTCCGCGGCATCAGCGCCGTTGACGACCTCGATCTGCACGTGCCGGAAGGCTCGATCTACGGATTCATCGGCGAGAACGGGTCCGGCAAGTCCACCACACAGAAGCTGATCTGCGGCCTGCTGGTGCCGAACGCCGGCGACATCCGCTTGTGCGGCAAACACTACACCGACTCTGAGATTCGTTCTCGCATGGGTGTGCTGATCGAGAGCCCTGGCTGTTTCCCCAACAGCACGGTGTGGCAGAACCTGATGATGCAGGCTCTCAACCTCGGCATCGAGAACCCGAAGGACGAAGTCGTGCGCGTCTTGAAGGTCGTCAGCATGACCGGCGCGAGCGCACGCAAGTTCAAGGAGTGCTCCCTCGGGATGAAACAGCGGCTCGGGGTGGCGCAGGCGCTGCTCGGCCGTCCGCGGCTGCTGGTACTTGATGAGCCGATCAACGGTCTTGATGCCGATGGCATGCGGATCGTTCGTGAAACGCTCGTGAACCTCAACAGCCAGGAGGGCGTCACGATCTTCATCAGTTCGCACATCCTGGGTGAGTTGTCGAAGATCGCCACCCACTACGGGATCTTGAAGGACGGCAAGCTCATTCGTGAGATGCCCGAGAGTGCGATGTCCGATGAGTGCCGTGACTTCGTGTTCGTCAAGACCAACGACAATCCGCGGGCGCGGCTCGTCCTGTCGACGAAATACCGAGAGATCGAGGACAAGGACGACGGTCTGAGGATCTACGACGAAACAGAAAGCGCGAACGTCGCAGGATTCCTATTCGAGAACGGTATCGCCGTCGGGGAGATCTCGTTCAATCGGGTCGGACTCGAGGAGTACTACGTCCGCGTCATGTCGCGGCAAGGGGAGGAAGCCAGCCATGTCTAGTTCGTCCGTGACCATCGCCTCACCAGGAGCCAGCCGGACCGCGGTCGGGCCTCGGGTCGCCTCCCTGCTGCGGCTCGACTTCTACCGGCTGTTTCACACGCCGGCGTTCTACATCATGCTCCTCATCTCCGCGCTGATCCCGGCGCTGCTCGTCGCGACATCGGGTTCGGACGCATCCGGCGTCGCGGGCACGAATCAGGCCGTTGTCTACACGAATGCTTGGCAGCTCATCGAATCGGCAGGTGGTTCGACAGCGGGCGCGAATCCGCTGGATTTCGGCGGCTATGCGAACATCAACATGGTGTTCATTTTCGCCGGGCTGCTGATGGCGATCTTCATCTCGCACGACTACATGTCGGGCTTCGTCAAGAGCATCTTCACCGTCCATTCCCGAAAGGTGGACTATGTCATCTCGAAGACCACGATCGGGATCTTCGGTGGCGTGGGGATGATCCTCACGTATCTCCTGGGGACAATCGTTGCAGGAATCCTCGCCGGAACGTCCTTCGAGGCTGACGTGGCCGGATTGATCTTCTGCATCCTCGCGAAGATGTTCCTGATGGGGGCCTTCTGCTCGCTGTTCTTAGCCGTCAGCGTCTTCTTCAGGGAGAAGCTGTGGCTCACGATCGTCTTCACCTTCCTCATCGGGATGCTTCTGTACCCGGCAGCTAGCGTGGCGACACTCGGCTCCACCGTAATGACGGCGTTCGGCTGCCTCATCGCAGGGACTGTCGCCGCAGTCGCAATCGGGTGCGCGTCGACACTGATCCTCACCAGACGCGACCTCACCTAGCCGACACGGCTGTCTGAGACAATCGAGACATGACTGCAACCGCCGATCTCCACGTGATCGTGGGCGCGGGGCCAGTGGGTGTCGCCCTGGCCACGCGCCTGGCCGGTGAGGGACACCACGTGCGTGTGCTCACCCGTTCGGGTCGCGACTTGAAGGTGCCCGAGGTGGAGTCGATCGCGGTGGACGCATCCGACATCGCCGCGCTCACCAGCCGTGTGACCGGGGCATCGGTGCTGTACAACTGCGCGAATCCCGGCTCGTACACGCAGTGGGAGAAGCTGTGGCCGCCGCTGGCGGCATCGATCTTGAGCGCGGCCGAACGCAGCGGTGCCGTGTTGGCGACGGCGAGCAATCTCTACGGATACGGTCGGGTCGATGCGCCGATGACTCGGCGGACGCCGTTGCGGCCCTGCGATCACAAGGGTGCGCTGCGGGCGCGCATGTGGCAACAGGCCCTGGCAGCGCACGAGTCGGGGCGGGTGCGTGTTACTGAGCTGCGTTCGTCCGACTACATCGGCCCGACGCTGCCGGTCAGCAGCGGCCTGTTGGCCCGCTACGCCGACGCGACGCTTCAGGGCAGGACCGCGACGGTGTTCGCCGATCCCGACCAGCCTCACACCTGGACGGCGATCGATGATGTTGCGGCGACGCTTGCGGTGCTCGGGCGCGACGAGCGGGCCTGGGGCTCGGCGTGGATCGCGCCGTCGAACCCACCTGCGACGGTCCGCGAGGTACTGCGAGGGTTGGCCGAGCAGATCGGGGCCGTTGAACCCCGCGTGCGGCAGGTGCCTGGCTGGCTGCTCCGAACCGGCGCCATCACCATCCCGTTGCTGCGCGAAGTGAGCGGAGTCTTGTACCAGTTCGATGCGCCGTTCATCGCCGACGGATCGGAGACCAGCGACGTGTTCGGGATAGCCCCGAGCCCGTGGCACCCGCTGCTCGCCGAGACCGCCCGCGCCTGGGCCGAACGCGCCGGTAAGCCCACACGATGAAGGCGGAAATGATTGGAATCGTGCGCCCGGAATCGCCGTAGCAGTGGCACGACGGGCATCACCAACGGGGCAGTGGCGTTCGCGGTCCAGCAACTGGCTCGCGAGCTCGTACCGATCCGCGTCAACGCCATCTCGCCGGGCATCATCGATTCCGGCAGCTGGGACAGCATGGGCGAGAGCAAGAAGAAGTTCCTCGCGGATTCCGCACGAGGAAACTGGTGGTCTCCGGCGGGAAGCTGGTGGCTGTCTCCTCGGTCTCCGGGGCTCACAGCAACCGTGACAGCCGCTTCTTGCGCCGGTTCTGGTTCACGATCCAGGCGACATCAGGATCGGAGGTGTCGAGGGCGCCGAAGACGGCAAGACCCGGCGCCGGATCGGCGGCGATCGCCACGCTCCAGCAGTAGGCAAGCGCTTGGCGCAGCGTCCGCGCGTCGTCCTGCTTGCGGCGCTGTGTCTCAAACGCGATTAGGTGATCCGTTGCCCGTCGGCAGACCTCGATCGCAACTGCCGCCGCCTCGGGCGTGCGCAGCAGTCGCGGCTCACAGATCGCGGCAGCAGCGGCACGTTGGACCAGCGGGTCCGGGTCGTCCGCCCAGCGCAGCACGATCGGCGGCACAACCGCAGGGTTGACATCGCCCAGCAGCTGCAACCCGATCGCGACGCCTTCACGCACCCGCCAGCGTTCGTCCGTGGCCAGGGCGCGTGCTCGTGCTTCGACCGCGGGCTCGGAGCTGCGGCGACCCAGGGCGGCGGCCGCGCACATCGTCTGGTATTCGCCGCCGTCACGCAGCAGTTCGTCGATCACCGACTCGTCAGCGGCAATCGCCGCTGCGGCAGCCAGCGGAAGGTTCGCCCGCGGGCCGGGCAGGCCCGAGTGCTGGCCCAGATATCCCGGCCAGGCCGCCGGCTCCAAGCTTTCCAGTTCCGTGCTCCAAGCTGCAGGATCAACCATGGCCCGACGGTACGTCATGCGAGTCCGGTCACGTGCAGGCACGGTCGAGTTGTCGCGGCGGTGGGGTTCGCCTCAACCGCGCAGATGTGCCGTCAACGGTCCCTGCAACACCCGGATGGTTGGCCCCGCACCAGCGCCGAGAGTGTGACGAACGTCGCTTGAGTCATTCGCCGACGATTGCGAGATGGACGGTGGCGCGCGCGGTGCGCGAGTTCGTCCGCCAACCCCTGAACGCTCGCCGTAAGTGAGTTCGCTCGCATTGCAACGGAAGCGAACTGCTCTACGGCGAGCGTTTGGTACCGACGGCGAGCGGACTGTACGGACGGCGAGCGAACTGTACCGACGGCGAGCGGACTGTACGAACGGCGAGCGAACTGCCGAGCCGGGGGGTGCACGCCGACCGATCAGGGCCGCGCACTCATCGGGCGACGATGACGACACCGGCAGACCGGCAGACACCTCCACGCGGCCCCGCTTTCGGAACAGGACTTAGTGGTGGAAGCCCGGATGCTGCCGGGTGGCAGGGATCGGGCCGTCCAGGGCATCGAGGTAGGCGACCGCGGCCTTGAGATCGGCGAGGAACGCGTCCGCCAGATCACGGCTGAACCCATTGCGGACGACGATTCGCTGCACCGTGAGGTTGCTCAGGTCGTCGGGCATCGGATAGGCGGGCACCAGCCAGCCGCTCATCCGGAGCCGGTCGGACAGGTCGTACAGCGTCCAGTTGGTGGTGTGCCCGGCGCGCAACCGCCAGGCGAAGACGGGAATGTCGGAGCCGTCGTTCCACAGCTCGAGGGCCGGCATCGCCGCGATCTCGCCGGACAGATAGATGGCCACATCGCGCGCCGCCTCCTGCACCCGTCGATAGCCCTCATGGCCCAGCCGAAGGAACAGGTAGTACTGCAGCAGCACCTGGGCGCCCGGACGCGAAAAGTTCAGCGCAAAGGTCGGCATGTCGCCGCCGAGGTAGCTGACGTGGAAGATCAGGTCCTCGGGCAACGCAGCGCGGTCGCGCCAGACCACCCAGCCGATGCCCGGATAGACCAGCCCGTACTTGTGCCCGGAGGTGTTGATCGACACGACCCTGTCCAACGCGAAATCCCAGGTCAGCTTTGGTTGGACGAACGGCGCGATCATGGCGCCGGACGCGCCGTCCACATGGATCTTGATGTCGAGCCCGGTGTCGGCCTGGATCTTGTCGAGAGCAGCCGCAATTTGGGCGACCGGCTCGTACATGCCGGTATAGGTGACACCCATGATCGCCACCACACCGATGGTGTTCTGGTCGACGTACGACTCCAGGTCGTGACCATCGAGCACTTTGTGGTCTTCGCTGATCGGTACGAAGCGAGGCTCGACGTCCCAGTAGTTGCAGAACTTCTCCCAGCACACCTGAACCGCGCTGGACATCACCAGGTTCGGCTTGTCGGTCGGTTCGCCCGCGGCCCGGCGGGCGTTCTGCCAACGGCGTTTCAGCGCCAGCCCACCGAGCATGCAGGCCTCCGAGGAGCCGATGGTCGAGGTGCCGATGGTGTGATCGGGGTCGGGCGCATGCCACAGATGAGCGAGCATCGTCCAGCAGCGGGTCTCGATGGCCGCGGTCTGCGGGTATTCGTCCTTGTCGATGATGTTCTTGTCGGCGGTCTCGAGGTAGAGCCGCTGGGCCTGATCGTCCATCCAGGTGCCGACGAAGGTCGCCAGGTTCTGCCGCGCGTTGCCGTCGAGCATCGCCTCGTCGTGGACGATCTGGTATGCGGTCTCGGGCAGACTCTCCGCCTCGGGCAGCCGGAACTTCGGCAGCGACGTGGCCTCTCCCGCGCGGACGAAGACCGGATTCAGTTCGACGGCCTCCGATTCACCGGCAGTGCGCTTCACATGTTGATTGGTTGTGACCATCCTCGGCTCCTCGCTTGCGTGGTTCGGTCCGGGCCCGCCTTTCCAGTGTGCTGGTCGGCGTCGGTGCGCCGGAGCGAATCGGTCAAGATTGGCGGCCCCCAGATCGAGGACCCCCGGATCGAGGAGCCCCAGATCGAGGCCGCACCGCCCGACCGCGATCGCCGCTCGACGGCCGTCGGGTGGTATCGCGCTGCGATATGCTCCCGGGCAACTACCCGTGGCCAGACAGGCAGGCACAAAGATGAGCCAGCACTCGATTACCCGGTTCTCCGCCAATTCGGATTACGACTACGAAATCCGCACCACCCTGGGCTTCAGCGTCGAGGGGGCAGCCGAGCCCGGCGAGATCCTCGCCGCGGTCTCCGGAGTCGGCAAGTGGGATCACGAGGCTTGGTACGCGGCCTGGTACCGGCTCGCCGAGCGAACGCTGGCCACCGCCCAGAAGGCCGCCACAGCCGGGCATGCGGTCAGTGCGTCCGCTGCATATCTGCGGGCGTCCGCGTACTACGCCGTGGCAGTCAACGCGCAAAGTGCGCTCGCCGACTCCGGTCAGCTGGCATCGACGTTCGCCAAACAGCAGCAGGCGTGGAGCGGGTTCGTCGCGCACACCCCGGCCGAGGTCACGGAGGTCGCCATCCCCTACGAGCAGTCCACGCTGCCCGGCTGGTTCTTCCGGGCGGACGACTCCTCGGCCAAGCGCGCGACGGTGGTCGGGGTGAACGGCAGTGATGGTTCGCGGTCCAGCATGTGGGTCGCCTGTGTGGCTCCGGCGCTGCGGCGCGGCTACAACGTGCTGATCTTCGATGGGCCGGGCCAGCAGTCCGAATTGTTCGAGCGCAATGTGCCGTTCCGGCCGGACTGGGAGCATGTCATCTCCCCGGTCTACGACTTCATCGTCGGTCTCGACGGGGTGGACGCCGAGCGGGTTGCGCTGTACGGGATCAGTCAGGGCAGCTACTGGGTTGCCCGTGCGCTGGCCTTCGAGCATCGTTTCGCGGCGGCGATCACCGATCCCGGCATCGTCGACGTCTCCACGTCGTGGATGCATCAGCTTCCCAAGGGCCTGTTGAAGACCCTGGATGATGGCCAGGGCGCCAAGTTCGACAAGGAGATGGCCTTCGGGATGAAGTTCTCCCCGGACACGGCCCGGACCTGGAAGTTCCGTGCCCGGCCCTATGGGACGACCGGCTACGCGGAGACAATCGAGGCCGTCCGGAAGTACACGGTGGCCGATCTGGCCTCGTCGATCACGACGCCGCTGCTGATCCTGTCTCCCGAGCGCGAGCAATTCTGGCCCGGTCAGCCCGAGCAGCTCGCCGAGCTGACCAGCGCTGTGTCGACGCTGGTCGAGTTCACCGCGGCCGAGGGCGCCGATGGGCACTGCCAGCCGCTCGCCCGGACGCTGACCGCTCAGCGGATGTTCGACTGGCTCGACGATCGGTTGGCGGATTGAGGCGACGCTCACCGCAGCCGCACAGATACTGCGGGCCGCGGCGCGAGCAGCGCCGGCCACACACCAGATCCGTCGATCCTAGGATCGTGTCATGACTGTTGCGACGCAGGAACTCCGGATCGTGCCCGAACGCGAGCTGTACCCGCCGATCGATCCCTACGACACCACGACGATCGATGTCGGAGATGGCCAGCGCATCTATGTCGAGCAGTGCGGCAACCCGTCCGGTAAGCCGGCGATCTTCCTGCACGGCGGCCCGGGCGGTGGCGGTGGCACCGAGCGGCGTCGGTTCTTCGATCCCGAGCGCTACCGCATCGTGGTGCTCGACCAACGCGGCTGCGGGGCCTCGACGCCGCATGTCGCGCAGGCGCGCACGCCCGAGGAGATGGCGTCCAACACCACCTGGAATCTGGTCGCCGATCTGGAGAAGGTCCGCGCAGTGCTGGGGATCGAGAAGTGGCAGGTGTTCGGCGGCTCGTGGGGCTCGTGTCTGGCGCTGGCCTACGCTCAGACCCACCCGGAGACGGTCAGCGAGCTGGTATTGCGGGGCATCTTCACGCTGCGCCAGTCCGAACTCGACTGGTACTACAACGGTGGTGCCGCAGCGGTCTTCCCCGAGCTGTGGCAGCGCTACTGCGAGCCGTTGCGGGCGGCCGGCCACGACGGTTCCCGCGACAACATCTCGGCCTATTTCGATCTGCTGTGGGATCCGGATCCGGCGATCCATGGGCCGGCGGCGGTCGCCTGGTCGACCTGGGAGGCCGCGACCACGTCACTGGTCCTCGATGATACGCACGTCTCGGAGTTCGCCGACCCGCACAACGCCCTGGCGTTCGCCAGGATCGAGAACCACTACTTCGTCAACCACGGCTTCATGGCCGAGGGTCAGCTGATTCGTAATGCCGGCCGGCTTGCCGCAATTCCCACCACCATCGTCCAGGGACGCTACGACATGTGCTGCCCGGCGACGTCGGCCTACGACCTGAAACAGGCTCTGCCGAGCGCGGACCTGCGAATGGTGCTGGCCGGTCACTCCGCGTTCGAACCGCTGATCGCCTCCGAGTTGGTGAAGGTCTGCGACGAGTACGCGGATCTGTAACCACCAGCTCGAACACGACCTGGCCGGAGCGGGGCCTCGGTCAGCTGCCTTTCTCGGCCTTCGCGCGGATCAGGTCGAGTGCGACCAGGCTGCCGATGATGGTCAGGCGTACCTGGCGCGGGGCCTGCGGGTCGATGCCCACCACGTAGCGGGAGTGCCCGAGGAAACTGGCGCCGAGGCCCGCCCACTGCCTCGAGGCGCGGGCGGCGACGGTGGTGGGCGTGCGGATCTCGAAGTCGAAGTCGAAGACGTTGCCTTCCAGGCGCAGCGGTGGCCCGTTCAGCACCTGGATGTCGACCACGGTCTTGAACAGGCTCAGCTGCTTGGTCAAGGTGGCCAGGGGTTCGCTGCTCGGCAGCGTGAGCTTGAAGGTGTCGCGTCCGAAATCGATCGGATCGCTGATGTGTACCAGCGGGGTGCCGTCGAGTTCGGTGACGTCGAGCTCGCGGCTGCCCAGGAAGAAACGGTCGGAGGCCGCCCCGGTGGTGTTGATCAGGCCGATCGGTGCGCCGGTGAGGTCGAAGATCTGGAAGTCGTTGGCCATGAAGGCCGTCACCTGTTGCATGACCAGCGTGTCGTAGTCGAGAAGTGAGCGGTAGCGGGGATCAGCAGCCATGCCCCATTGTTACCCGACCGGGTTCAGCATCCGAAGCAGCGAGCCGGGACATAGAAGGGGGGCGCCGTCGCCATTGGCGGCGCCCCCGAGCGTGCAGCGTCGCCGATCACTGACCGCCGGTGCGCCGCTTGTTGTAGACATCGAACGCGACGGCCACCAGCAGCACCAGGCCCTTGACGATCTGCTGGGTCGAGGTGGACGCACCCATCAGCTGCATACCGTTGGACAGCACGGCCATGATCAGACCACCGATGAGAGCACCGGAGATCTTGCCGATGCCGCCGGTGGTCGACGCACCACCGATGAAGCAGGCGGCGATGGCGTCCAGTTCGAACATGTTGCCGGCCCCCGGCTGCGCACCGTTCATGCGGGCGGAGTAGACGACGCCGGCGACCGCGGCCAGGAAGCCCATGTTGACGTAGACCCAGAACGACACCATCTTGACGTTGATACCGGACAGGGCGGCGGCGGTCTTGTTGCCGCCGATGGCGTAGACGTCGCGTCCGAAGGTGGTGCGGTCAGCCAGCACACCGTAGATCAGGACGAGGACAGCCAGCAGGATCAGCACGATCGGCAGACCGCGAGAGTGCGCCAACTGGTTACCGAACCACATCACGATGGCCGCGATCAGCACGATCTTCAGCACGAACAGCCACATGGCCTCGACGGTCTGGTTGTAGTGGATGCGCGCCTGGCGGGTGCGCCACTGGGAGTAGGCGAATCCGATGATGCCGATCGCGAAGATCACCAGCGTGAACAGATCGAAGCCGTCACCGCCCAGCAAGCCGTTGAGGAAGCCGTTCGCAACGTTGTAGTAGGGCTTCGGGAAAGCGCGAGGTTAGCTGGCGACGCCGGCCCTGACCTCGTCCTCGGTGTAGTAACCCGAGTCGATGATCTTCTCTTGGATGTTGTCTGCGAAGATGGTCTCCACCTCAAGCAGGTACGAGGGAACGACCTTCACACCGTTGTCGTAGGTGGTGGTGTCGTTGGCCACTGGCGTTCCACCGGCAGCGATCGTCGACACGACGGTGACAGCCTGGGCGGCCAGGGTACGGGTGTCCTTGAAGATCGTGGAGTGCTGGATGCCATCGGCGATGAGCTTGACCGAGGCGATCTCGGCGTCCTGACCGGTCACGACCGGCAGGCCGTCAGCCAGCGTCGGGCCATAGCCGGCGCCCTGCAGAGCGGTGATGATGCCGCGGGAGATCCCGTCGAACGGCGACAGCACGCCGGCGAGGGGCTCGGAGCCGCCACCATAGGTGGACGTGATGAGGTCCTCCATGCGCTTCTGCGCGGCTTCCTGCGACCAGCGCAGCGTGGCGACGGTGTCGAACGCGGTCTGCCCGGACTTCACAACCAACGTGCCGTCATCGATGAAGGGCTTGAGGGTGTCCATGGCGCCATTGAAGAAGAAACCCGCGTTGTTGTCGTCGGGGGCGATTCGATATCAGTTGCGGGGTGCCGCGGTCGACTCGCGGACGATGAGACGCGCCGGGAGAGAGATCGGCTTGACCGAAGGCTCGCCTTCGATCGCCTTGACCAGGGTGGATACGACCAGGCGACCCAGTTGGGGGAAGTCCTGGCGCACGGTGGTGAGGCGGGGAATGTAGAACTTGGCGGTCGGGATGTCGTCGAAACCCACGATCGAGACGTCCTCGGGAACCGACAGTCCCGCCTCGTGGAAGGCGCGGATCAGGCCGAGCGCAAGTTCGTCGTTGCCGGCGAAGACCGCCGTGGGGGCTCCCTCACGCGCGAGCCGCAGCCCGACCTCGTAGCCGACTTCCGAATTCCAGCCGCGGCCCAGCAGTTCGCGAGTGGGCAGACCCGCCTCGGCCATTACGGCACGCCACTCGGATTCGCGGGCTCTGGCCTCCGACCAGTCGGGCGGGCCGGGCACATGCGCGATGTCGGTGTGCCCCAGCTCGAGCAGGTGATGGACGGCTTGCCGGGCTCCACTCTCCTGGTTAACGCTCACCGAGAGCACGCCGGCGGCTTGGGCAGCCGTGGGGGAGCGCACCGCAACGACGGGGACGGGGATGTCGACCAGATCGATCTCCTCGGCCATCTCGACCAGGGGAGCCACGATGACCACGGCCTCGACGGCCTGCCCCAGGAAATGGTCGACCGCGCTGCGCAGGGATTCGGGTGTGGTCACCTCGAGCGGTGCGACACCAGTGAAATAGCCGGCCTCGCGGGCGGCCAGTTCGATGGCCAGCAGGATCGACGTGGGTCCGTGATGGACCGAGGTCGTGGTGATGATGCCGATGATGCCCGATCTGCGCGTGACCAGGGCGCGGGCCACCGAGTTGCGGCGATATCCAAGGTCTTTGATCGCCTTGTGGACGCGGTCACGTGTCTTGGAGGACACCTTGTCGCTCCCGTTGAGGACGCGGGAGACGGTCTGATGGGACACGCCGGCTGCTGCCGCGACGTCCATCATCGAGGGTGGTCGATCGGTCCAGCCTGTGCTCATGAGGACGGTCTTTCTGTCGGAGTGCTGCGTGGAGGTCCGACTCGGCGGCCTCCCGAGGTGCCTGATTCCCGGCAGGAACGTGACATATGTTAACGCTAACCCCGGTGGCGCCCGTCACCGGCCGGCCAACTGGCCGGTTTCGAGCTCGGTGTCGAACTCGGCGATCGGTTCGGTTCGCGGCACCCGGCCATCCAGCCGCCACCGACGATGCCCAGGAGCCCGATCACGATCGCGGCCGGGGCCAGCCCCGCCAGCGCCGTCACTGCAGAAATCACCACGGGCCCGAGCATCTGCCCCGAATCGGACAGCTCTCGCCAGCCGGCCAAGAACTGGGGCCTGCCGAACTCGGGGGCGGCGTCGGCGCCCAACGTCATCACGATGCCCGAACTAATGCCATTGCCGATGCCCAGCAGTGCACCGAGGATGCCGATCGATATCGTCTGCCGCGAGGTCCGCAGCATCATGAGTGCCAAGCAGCCGACCCCCACGGTCAGTAGCGAATGCCGATGCTGCGCCAGTACCTGGAATGTGCGCGGCCGCTGACCATCCTTGCTTATCTTCTCGACGCGATCGGACGACAGCGCGGGCAGCATCATCGTGACCCCGGCAGCCACCAGGCTCATGCAGGCCGCGAAGACGAACGCATTGCGGATCTCGCCGCCACTGATCAATGCGGAGACCGCGAGGGGACCGATGAAATAGCCGATGCGCAGCACTCCGCCCAGACTCGACATGCCACGCGCCCGGTACTTCAGCGGTATCGCATCGGTGATATACGTCTGCCTGGCCAGGCCGAAGATCGACCCCGTCGTGCCGTGAATGAAGACGGCGAGGGCCAGCACCGACACCGAGCCGGCCAGATAGACCACGACCATGATGGCCGCATCCACCAGGCAGGCGAGCGCGATGCTCAGCCGCTCACCCAGGCGAGTGGCGATCGTGCCTGCCGGCAGGTCGAAGGCCAGCATCGCGATGCCCGGAATGGCCGTGACGAACGCCGCCACGCCCGGACTGGCCCCGAGCGTGGTCGCCTGCAGCGGGATCAACGGGATGATCGCCCCGAAGCCGATGGACGCCAGCAGGGTCGGCCCGTAGATTGCGAGAACGAGCCGGGCCCACTGACCCCTGGTTCGAGATTGGAGTCCGGCAGAAGTCACGGCCTCCAGTCTGGCACCATCGCGCACAGCTTAATCTTGGGACGACCAGATGCGTGCGGTGTCGAGGTGCCCCCGGGATGGACGGACCTGCCGTTCGTGGTGCGGCTGGTGCTGGGCTGGTGCTGGGCCGGTGTCGAGCGATTGATCCGCAGCATTGTTCTAGTTAATATAGAACTATGTTGTGGCAGGTCGATCCGCGTGACCCCCAGCCGCTCTATCAGCAGATCGCTGGGACGGTCAGGCGCGCCGTCGGCGAGGGGACGCTGTCGTCCGGCGACCGCTTGCCGGCCGCGAAAGAGCTTGCGGCAAGCTTGGATGTCAATCTGCACACCGTCTTGCGGGCCTATCAGATGCTGCGCGACGAGGGCCTGATCGAGCTGCGCCGCGGTCGTGGTGCAATTGTCATCGCGTCCGATCTGGGGATGTCGAAGCTCACGACGCTGGCCGATGACCTGGTAGCGCAGGCAAAGCGCCTCGGCGTCAGTCGCGACGAACTGGCCCGGATCATTCTTGAGGGGGAAGCCGATGAGTAAGACCTCTGTGCGCCAGGACCGTGGCCAGCTGGTCGTATCCGCCATCAGCGCAGCGGTCATCGTCCTGGTGGCGGTCGCCGGGGTGGTGGCGTTGTGGACCGCCCGCGATCAGCTGCCCGATCAGATCGCTACCCACTGGGGTGCCAACGGCCAGGCGGATGGCTTCACCGCGGTGGAGCGGATCTTCGTCACGAATGCCCTGCTTGGCGGCGTGTTGCCGCTGGTCCTGATGTTGGTGGGCCTGGCGATGAAACAGGGACGCATCATGGGGCCGCTCAGCGTGGGACTCGCGGTTTTCCTCAGCGGTCTCGGCAACGGTGCGGCGTGGATGCAGCGCGGCATGACCCCGGACGAGGTGGCGTCCTCCGATCCGGGATGGGTGATGCTGATCTCGGCGATCGCCGGTGTGGTCGTCGGGGCAGCACTGTGGCTGGTCTTCCGGCGAACCCCCACCCCCGGCGGTGTCGCCGCGAACGTGGCCGCCGATGCGCCGCGGCTGCTGGTGGACGACCCGGTGCGGGTCGCCTGGATCGGGCACACCGCAGTCTCCAAGATGGTCTGGGTGTTCCTAGGCTTCGGGATCGTAGTGACCGTCGTCCCCGCGGTCAGAGCGTTCGCCGCGGGCTCCTGGGGACTGGGTATCTTCCTCATGTTGTTCGCCGCGTTGCTCACCGTGTTCGGCCTGGCGATGTACGCCACCGCAACTGTGGACGCCAGAGGCGTGCGGGTGCGGGCATTGGGCCTGATCACCTGGGCCGACATTCCCTTGAGCGAGATTGCCGGGGCCACGGTCACCGTGGTGAACCCGGTGGGCGAGTTCGGTGGTTGGGGACGACGGATCGGATTCGCCGGCGAACAGGGCATCGTCACCGACGCCGGTCCGGCGCTGCGGCTCGATCGAGGACACGACGCCCCCTTTGTCATCACCGTGTCCGATGCCGAAGCAGCCGCTGCGGCGGTCAACACCCTCGTCGGTAGAAGGAGCACAGATCATGAGTGATGAGCCTCGTCCACAGGTCGATGATGCGCAGCCCAACGACGCGCAGATTGCGGATACGCGCGATGATAGCGTGCCGATGCCGGACCCTCAGACCGGCCGCGCGTCAACCGGCTGGCGTCCGATCGTGATCTACTGCCTCATCGCCTTCGGGCTGGCCTGGCTGGTCAGCCTGCCGCTGTGGCTGGGCGATGGGCTTGCCAGCCCGCTGTTCCTGGTCTGCTCGGTCACGATGATGCTGACGCCCACCATCTCGGCGGTCATCGTGACCAAGTTCATCGAGCACCGCCCGGTGCTGGTCACCCTGGGAATCAAGCCTCGGGTGGGAGCCGGTCGGACGATCGGGTTCCTGGCGCTTGCGCTGCTCGTCATCTGGGCGGTCGTACTGCTCGGCCTGGTCTCCAGCGCGATCTTCGGTACGTATGCCTTCGATCTGGTCGGTCTGTCGGGGTTCCGTCAGGTCCTGGACAGCCAACTGCAAGCCGCAGGCACGTCGGCCGACAGTCTCAACATGCCGATCCGGTTGCTGTGGGCGCTGCAGTTCGCCACCGTGGCCGTCGGCGCCGTGATCAACACCCTGCCGGCGGCGGGGGAGGAGATCGGCTGGCGTGGCTATCTGTTCCCGAGGCTTCTCGACCGCCTGGGCCCCGGACTCGCGGTGCTCGTCTCCGGGGTCATCTGGGGATTGTGGCATGCCCCGCTGATCCTGCTCGGCTACAACTATCCGTCGAATCCGGTCCTGGGGCTGGTCGCAATGTGCGTATTCACCACGGGGATCGGTGCCATCCTGGCCTGGCTGGCGCAGCGCGGCGGCTCCATCTGGCCGGCCGCCCTGGGCCACGGCGCGCTCAACGCCGCGGCCGGCGGATTCATGATCATCTTCGCGGACGCCGACTTCACCGTCGACACGCTCAGCGGCACCATCCTGGGCTGGGGTGGCTGGCCGGTGTTGGTGGTCGCTGTCGTCGTGCTGCTGGTCTGCCGGGCCTTCCGTCCGGTCAGCGCTCGATGACCTCGATCCAGTCGGCGCTGACGGCAGTCATGCGCGGCGCGGGCGGATTGGGTGATAACGATGTCATGCTGGTGCCGGAATCGCTGTCTTGTCCGGACGGAGAAGGACCTGCTGGTGAGTCTCCAGGCACTCACCAGCAGGTCCGGTGCGATGACGTCGGGTTCTGTCTACCGCTCAACCAGCTCGATCAAGAACCCATCCGGATCACGGATCAGTAGGGAGGTCTGCTGCAGCTCAGGCATGTAGACCGGTGCTGAGATGACCAAACCACCCAATTCGATGACCCGGTGCTGCAGGTCCTCGACATCGGGTACCTGCCAGGCGAGATGATGCGATGCCGGCATGCTCGGCGGGTTGAGGGGCTGACCCGCGGCACCTTCGTCGTAGGCGATCAGTTCGAGAGGTGCGCCGGTACCACTGCTCAGATACTGGATCGTGTGATCCGACAACCTCACCCGGTTCAGCACCTCGAGATCAAGCAGGTGGCTGTAGAAGTGGGTTGCCCGATCCAGCGAGCCCACTACCAATGCCACGTGGTCCAGGTGCGGCTTGACCGGCGGGTTACCCGCGGCGGCTACTGGGTGACTAGTCATAGAGGAGGATCGCGATCTGGGGATCAGTGATGTTGGAGTTGTCGTACCAGTGCGAACCGGTATCAACATCAGCGACAGCCTCGCCCTTGGACGCGGCCACTGCCAACTCGACGGCCTTGTAGCCCATCTGGTACGGGTCCTGGGTGACAGAGCCCAGGAAGGCGCCCGAGGCCACCGCAGCCTTCTGCGATGCACCCGCGTCGAAGCCGACGACGAAGATGTCCTTGTACTTGCCCGTCTCCCGGTTGAGTTCGGTGGCGTCCCCGGTAGCGCTGATCACGCCGTTCACGGCGTCCTGATTGGCGGCGAAGAGGCTGACCAAGCCGTCGGTCGCCAGTATTGTGTTCGCAGCGGCCTGAATATCGGACTGGCTGGTCGTCGGCGGAACGGTGACGACGATCTTCACCTTGGCGGGACTACTGGATGGCTTGGTCCACTTCTCCTGGCCAGACACGTCGACAGCGTCCTGCATCCCGGGCAGCTTCTCCACTTCGGTGACGGCAGCATCGACGAAGCCATTCACCCGCTGCACAATCGAGCCGGAGGTAGAGTCCTGGGCCAGCACTCCGATCACGGCCGGCTTGTCTGTGGTTCCGGCCGACAGGGCCTTCTGCACGTCCGCGTTGGCGAGCAGGTTGGTGGCGACGTTGGCGCCGGCCACCTCGTTGTCGGTCGCAGCCGTAGCCACGACCGCGCCCGACTGGTCGCCCGGCACGCCGGAATCGAAGCCAATCACCGGAATTCCAGCCGACTTTGCCTGCACGAGGGTGTCTTGCACAGCGTTGGGATCACTGGCAGCGAGCGCGATCGCTGCAGGCCGCTGGTTCACCGCCGATGCGAGTTGCTCCACTTGCTGGGGGATATTGCTCTCGGCATCCGGCCCGTTGGTGGTCAGGTCAACGCCGAGCGCGTCGGCGGCGTCCTGGGCCCCCTTGAACGCCGCCTGATAGAACTGGTTCTGGTAGCTCTTCGAGATGATGATCACCTTCGGCTTGTCGCCCGCGCCCGGGCTGCTAGAGCCTCCGCTGTCACCGCTGCCACAGCCCGCCAGCGCTGCCAGCATGCACGTCGCGCTCAGTGCAAGCGCGACTGTCTTCCGCGTTTTCATTGCATTTCTCCTTGTAATTGATGGTGAATGGTGGTCAGTTGTAAGTGGTCCATCGATCGATGTATGTGCTTGCTGGCAGTGGTTAGGTGCGGTTGAGTCTTCGTGTTCGCACGACATCGAGCAGCACAGCGAGGATGACGACGACGCCGATCAGTACTTGCTGCCACTGCACGGGCAGTTGCATGGAAAGCAGGCCGGTCTTCAGGACGCTGATTACGAAGACGCCGATGATCGTGCCCCATAGCGATCCGATTCCACCGGCCAGCGATGTGCCGCCGATTACTGCCGCCGCGATCGCGTACATCTCTTGACCGTTGCCGGTCTGCGGGGTGATTGAGCTGAAGGTGGCAGCGTAGATGACCCCGGCCAGGCCGCAGAAAAAGCCGTTGAGAACGTAGACCCAGACCTTCCAGTACGAAACCTGCACGCCGGACAGCGTGACCGCCTCCTCGTTGGAGCCGATGGCGTAGGTGTAGCGTCCGAGTTTGGTACGGGTCAGTAGGAACCAGGCGATCACGAAGAACAGTGCCAGCCAAACCGCGCCCATCGGAACGGCGCCCCACTTGTAGATGATGCTCTTGAACACGCCACTGGGAGTGCCCAGGCTCGGGTAGGTCTGGGTCTGGACCTTCGCCACAACTGCGCACAGCCCGAGTGAAACGAATTGCATACCGAGGGTGGCAATGAATGGTGGCAGTCCGAGGATGCCGATGAGCACGCCGTTCCCCACCCCGAATACCACGCCAGTGAGGATCACCATGAGCAGCGCGAGCGCGATCGGAAAATGCCAGACGTTGTAGGCCACGCCGCCGACCAGAGCTGCCCCCACCATGACAGTGCCCGAGGACAGGTCGATGCCGCCAGTGATGATGACGAAGGTCATGCCGATAGCCAGGAAGCCGATGTAGTACGACGAGCTCAGCATGCTGAGGAAGGTGTCGGCGCTCAAGAAGTGGTTTCCGAAAATCGCGAAGAAGCCATAAAGGACGACGAGTGCCGCTAGGGCGATAATCTGCTGCATCGCCGGACCGGACGCCGACGACTTGAGCCTGCTGAGGATTCCGGTTGAACTCATCGCTATTCCTTACTGTTCTTCGCTTGATGCTGAGTGGCGAGCTCCATGACCTTGAGCTGAGTGGCATCGGCGATATCGAGTTCGCCGGTTACCCGGCCTTCGCACATGACGATGACCCGGTCGGAGAGATGGAGTATCTCGGTGAGGTCCGAGGAGACCAAGATGATTGACTTTCCTTCGGCGATGAGCCCGCGCATCATGTCGTAGATCTCGGCCCGTGCACCGATGTCGATGCCGCGGGTGGGCTCATCGAAGATGAGAACCTCGACATCGCGCAACAGCCACTTGGCGAGCACCACCTTCTGCTGATTGCCGCCTGAGAGATTCTTGACGATCTGGTTCACGCTAGGTGTCTTGGTGCGTAGCGCTGCGACGTAACGTTCTGCCGCTTTGCGGCATTCGGCTTGTCGCACGACCCATCCGGTCGACAACTTGTCATAGGAGGCAAGCACGGTGTTATCGGTGACCGATAGGTTCAGTACCAGCCCGTAGCGTTTCCGGTCTTCTGACAGGTAGGCGATGCCGGCGCTGATCGCCTGCTTGGGGTGGGTGAAGTGCATCGGCATGCCGTGTACCTCGATCTCGCCGGTGCCCCAGGGGTCCGCTCCGCAGAGTATCTGCATCGTTTCGGTGCGCCCAGCACCGACCAGCCCAGCGAAGCCGAGGATTTCGCCCCTGCGTAGCTCAAACGAAACGTCTCTCACTGCCGACGAGGTCAGCCCTCGGGCGCGCAGCACGACCTCTGCGTCCGCGGGTACGTCACTGGACTGCTTCTGCGAGTTGTCGATCTCGCGGCCGACCATTCGCTTGATGATGTCATCGACCGTGCACGAGGCCGTCTTGAGGGTGTCGACATAGTCGCCATCGCGCAGCACGGTGACACGGTCGGCAACCTGCATGATCTCGTTCATCCGATGCGAGATGTAAACGACCGAGACGCCCCGCGCGCGCATCTGATCGACTTTGGCCAGCAGTTCGATGGTCTCGCCTTCTGACAGCGCCGCACTCGGTTCGTCGAGGATGAGTACCTGGGTTTCGGCGAACGACATTGCCCGCGCGATCTCGACCATCTGTGCCTTGCCGACACTGAGATCTCGTAGCAGGGTTCGGGGGTCAACACCGATCTCGAACTCGTCGATCAGTGCCTGGGCTCGCCGGTTGAGATCACGGTCCGAGATACGGAATGACGACGATTCCCGGCCGATGAAGATGTTCTGGGCCACCGTGAGGTCGCTCATCATGTTCAGTTCTTGGTGGACGATCGAGATGCCCGCCCGCTGAGCATCCCCGATCGACCGGAAGGCGACTGGTTTGCCCTGGTATTCGTAGGTCCCGCCATAATCTGGGTAGATGCCGGTCATGATCTTGACCAGCGTGGATTTCCCGGCCCCGTTCTCGCCGACGAGCGCGTGCACCTCGCCGGCGCGCAGTTCGAATCGGGCGCTCTTCAGCGCCTGCACGCCGGGGAAGGATTTGGAAATACCCTCCATTCGCAGGCGCAACTCTTCAGGTTTCACATTCCCTCCGATCCGGACGTCGACGTCATGGTTCGGGCAGCAGAAACCGGGGTACTGCCATCGTCGTAGTGCCCGGGTCTCACCTATGACATCGATGTCACTTCTGCGTGCAAGGCTAGGCTGATGCTATTGGCCTGTCAAGGGGCGAAAGGAGATTGAGATGGTGACGTCAGTACCTCGCGACGCTGACCCCGCGGCTCCACGACGGGCTGCGACTATGAAGCAAGTCGCGGCGTTGGCCGGGGTAGGCGCCAAGACCGTCTCTCGGGTGATCAATGACGAACCTCGGGTTGCGCCGGAGACGGCGGCTAGGGTCTGGGATGCCATTCGAGCACTCGATTACCACGTGGATATGCGAGCAGGCAGCCTGCGCCGGGCTGGCGGCCGGACCCTGACGCTCGGCTTGCTGGTCAGCAGTGTGGATAACCCGTTCGCCGGCGAAGTTCACCGCGGAGTGGAGGACGTCGCTCGGGCGCGCGGGGTGGCGGTGCTCGCCGTGAGCCTGCATGAGGATCCCGTGCGAGAAAAGAGCGCAGTGGAAGACTTCATCCGGCGGCGTCTCGACGGCATCATTTTATCCACCACGTCCACCGATGTGAGTTATCTGAGTACCACGCTGATCCGCGGAATGCCCATGGTCTTCATCGACCGCCGGCCGCTCGGTCTTTCGGTCGACGCCGTCACCAGCGACAATCGTGAGGCAGCGGCCTTGGCCACCCGATCTCTGATCGCCCGCGGGCATCGGCGGATCGCATTTCTTGGAGAGCGCTCCACTATTCGCACTTCGGCCGAGCGACACCAAGGATTCCTTGATGCGTTCGGTGAGGCAGGTGTCCCGACCGGTGAGGCGACGGTGATCTTCGGGTTGTCCAGTGCCCGGGAAGCCCAGGAGGCTCTCGGCGCACTTCTGGACAGCGATCAACCGCCGACGGCCGTATTCGGGGGGCAGAACCTGATTACTGTCGGCGCGCTGCACGCTTTACACAGCCGGGGCATGCAACATCGCATTGCACTGATCGGTTTCGATGACCTTGAGCTTGCTGATCTGCTCGATCCCGGCGTCACGGTGATCAGGCAGGATCCTCGGAAGCTAGGACGTGTGGCTGCCGAGCGGATGTTCTCCAGGCTGGACGGTGGCGTCCTGGCACCCGAACACATAATTGTGCCCACTGAGTTCATCGAACGGGGCAGTGGCGAGATCTTGGCACCTCGATAGACCGACCTTGGTGGTAGTACAGCTGGCCCGCCGCCCTGGCCGGCACCTGCCCCGGTCAGCGCTCGATGATCTCGATCCAGTAGGCCCCCAGCCCGGCCGGGAAGGTCTCGATCAACGTCAGCGCCGAGTCGGCGTCCGGACGATACTGGCCGACGACCCGATCGAGTTCTGACGCCACCAGCAGGTCTCCATTGGGCAGCACCGCGAAACCGCGCGGCTGGGCCACCACATCGGAATGGGCAGTGACCCCGCCGAGCACGCCGTTGCTCGCGATATCGAGAGCCGTGATCGTCGCCCGGGTGCGCTCGGAGCAGTAGAGCCGGGTCTCGGACGCGTCCAGGTGCAGATCGGCGCCCCAGATCAGCTGCTCGGCGCGAGGATCCGCCCCGAAACGGCTGTGCTTGAGCCCGCGATCGGTCGGAATGCAGGTCTGCGCGGAGACGAACGTCAACTGTCCGGATTCGGCGTCGCGCCGGTAATGCAGCACCTCGCCCGAGTACTCGGTGTTCACATAGACCGAGCTCTGGTCGGACGAGAAGATGAGATGCCGTGGACCGCTGCCGGCCGGTGCAGCCACAGTCGGCGGATCCAGCGGACGAAGCCCCTCGTCGGCGGAAACCGCGTACTGGGCGATCAGGTCGTCGTGCAGCGACACGTAGTAGGCGAAGGCGCCGTCGGCGCTGACCACGACGCTGTGCAGGTTCGGGTAGCTGATCGTCTCGCCCACCGGCGACAGCGAGCCGTCATCGGCGACGGCGAAGACACCTCCGACACCTTGGTGGTAGGACGCCCAGAACAGCCGGGAGCCGTCGGCGCTCAGCTTCAGGTAGACCGGTGACCCGGGAGCGTCGGTGCGCCCGATCACGGTCGTGCGGCCCGACGAACGGTGCAGCTGCAGGACGACAACGCCGAACGGGTCGCTCGTCCCGGCGAAGACCAGGTCGCGTGCGGGGTCGACGGTCAGCGGCAGTCCGGGAGCGCCGACCTCGCTGACGGCGAGCGGGGTGAGCTCATCGCCGCTCAGGTCAAACGTGGTGATCGTGCCATCCTTGGAGTTGCCCACCAGCACAAGAGAAGAAGTCATGGTGCGAGCCTAATGGCGACGCCCGCCGCCGGGGCTGCTTCTCGTCGTGACTGCTCGCCGCCGGGGCTACTTCGCGTCGGCCGACTCGTCGATGGGCAGCCTGCCCGCCTGCACCGCGCGCAGCAGGGCTGCGTGATCTGCCTCGGTCTGATCGGCGTATGCCCTGGCGAAGTTTGCGAATGCCTCCGCGGCGGCGTCCGAATTGCCGAGATAGCCCGCGATTCGCGAGGCACCGGAGGTGCGGGCATGGCTCTTGGCCAGCAGCAACCCGAGCACCCGCGCGTAGTCGGCCACGGCTTCGGCGCCGAGCCCGTCGATGATGACCGCGCCCTTCATGTTCCGGTACTGGCGGACGTAGACCTGCAGCGCCGGCGAGCCCGGCATCTCGGTGAACGGCCCCAGATAGGTGGCCGTGCTCGGTTCGGCGAATGCCGGCAGCGTCGCCCAGCCGAGCAGCGGGTCACTGACCGTTTGCAGCGCCTGCTGGTACTCGACGACGCGTTGGCCCTGGTGATGATGCCAGGCGTGCGAGCCGTGGGTGAAGCGTGCCAGCACCGAGCGCTGCGCCTGCTTGAGTTGCAGGAACAGCAGATCGTCGGGCGCCGAGCCCTCCAGCAAGGCGATGAAGGCCCGCAATCCGACCGAACCGACCCCGACGACCTTGTGGGCGCAGTCGACCAGCCGGTAACCGCCGATGACGCGCCGCCACTGCAACGGCAGCGTGCCGAGGTAATCGTCCAGCGCCTGGGTGATCTGCTCGAAACGGGCATCCGAGACGCGGGTCAGCAGCGCGCCATCCGGCCTGATCTCCAGCGCCCCTCCCTCGCTGGTGGTCAACTTCGGCAGTGCACGGTCGCTGGTGCGCTGCTTCGCCTTGGCTGCCGCCCGCACCACCTGATTGCGCAGTGACGGCTCGATGACCGTCTCATTGAGCCGGTTCAGATCAACCCGCAGGAAGCTTCGGGACAGCAGCGGCACCTGGGCCAGATGTGTCAGTTCATCGCGATAGGCGCTGACGCAGGCCTTTACCGCGTCGCTGCACTGCTGCTCGCTCATCTGGTTCTGCCGGCCGGCCACGTAGACACTCGCGACCAGCCGCCGCATGTCCCATTCCCACAAGCCCGGATGGGCTTCGTCGAAGTCGTTGAGGTCAAGCACCAGTTCGCCCTCGGGCGAACGGTAGAAGCCGAAGTTGCCCAGGTGGCAGTCGCCGCAGATGATCGCGCTGATACCGGTCGCAGGCAGGGACGCGCAGTCACTCGCGCAGACGTTGGCGGCACCGCGCAGGAAGCCGTAGGGCGAGGCCGCCATCCGGGCGACCCGCACCGCGATCAGCCGGGGGATGCGTCCCAGATGGGCCTCCATGATCTGCTCGATCGGGTCGGGACGATTGTCCGCGGGACTCCAGTAGCCGAGCGTGGCGCGGGGCACCTTCACGCGCAGGCTCTTGCCGTATGCCCGCGATTCGGCACGACTGGGGATCGGCTTGCGCACCGAGCGAAACGCCTCGGCGTCCATCATCGTCTGCGTCGACATAGTCCCGAGTGTAAGGCTTGCACCACGGGTTGACAGCGATACCGCCGCTGCCCGGGAAATCCCTCATTGGTTAGCGGCCTTGCCTCTAATAGGATGTCTGAGGTGCCGCGATCAGCGGGGCCGCAAACGACCCAGGAGGAGTCCGGTGCGCAGTAACAATCCCGTTTTGACGGGCCGGAATGCGTTCACGTATTACAACCCGAATCAGCAGGGCGGCTCCGGCCAGACCGATGTCTACGGGTACCAGACGGCACACGGATACACCCCGCAGCCGCAGCAGGCCACCGGCCGGATGACCATCGACGACGTGATCACCAAGACTGCCATCCTTCTGCTGATCATGATCGCAGCCGGCGGCGTCACCTGGCTGCTGCTGCCGATCTCGTTGCTCTACCCGGTCGCGATCATCGGTTCGCTCGTCGCCTTCGTGACGGTCTGGATCGTCTCGATGCGCAAGGAGGTGTCGGTTCCCGGCGTCTTCGCGTATGCGGTCGTCGAGGGCCTGATGCTCGGCGCGTGGAGCAAGATCTTCGAGTACATGTATCCGGGCATCGTCGTGCAGGCGGTGATCGGGACCTTCGTGGCTGCGTTCGTGGTGCTGGGCGCCTACAAGTTCCTGGGTGCCCGGGTGCGTGGACGACTGGCTCAGATCGTGGTCGTATCGATCATCGCGTATGCCGTGATGTCACTGCTGAACCTGATCCTGATCTTCGTCGGCGTGAACCTCGGCTGGGCCACCATCGGTGCCAACGCCGGACCGCTGTCGTGGCTGTCCGCAGGTCTTGGTGTGGTGCTGGCAGCGGCCAGCCTGCTCATGGACTTCGAAGCCATCGAGGTCGGTGTTCGCGGCGGGGCTCCCGAATCGGAATCGTGGCGGGGCGCCTTCGGTCTGCTGGTGACCATGGTCTGGCTCTACACCACGCTGCTGCGCATTCTGAGCTTCTTCCGCAACTAGCAGTCGGGAAACATCGCAGGTAAAAGAACAGTCGCGGTGCCGTAGGGGTTGCCGCACCGCGAGTAGGTTGTGCACCGGCCCGGAGTCACCCCCGGGCCGGTGTTCTCTTTTTGCCCGCTCGTCGTCCTGCCCGGTTCGTCGTCGGCCCCATGCGCTCGCCGTCCGTGCAGTTCGCTCGCCGAGCGAACTCAGCGGAGCCGGATGTGATTGAGGTGGCGGTCCAGCAGGGAGCGGGCGCCGGACGTCCAGGGAAGCGAGCGCCAGCGCGGCACCGGCACCCAACTGGCGGCCATCGTGGTGCCGCCGACGTCGAGGACGAGCGGGTCGGTCGGGTCGGCGCAGACCGCGGTGTAGATGATGCGCAGCGCCTGGAAGTCCTCGAGCACGCCGGAGGGGGAGCGTCCGATCCAGTGGTCGGACTGGACGTCGATCAGCCTGCTGATACGAACCCGCTGCGAACTCTCCTCCATGATCTCGCGCATCACGCCTTCACTGGGGGTCTCGCCCTGCTCCAGGCCGCCACCGGGCAGCTGCCAGAGTCCGGGGATCGCCGTCCGGTCGGAGCATTGCGTGCCCAGCACCCCACGCTGCGATCGGACGATGGCGTAGGCGGCTACGCGCTGATGCGGCACCGGCTTCTCGTCCTGGGCGATCGTCAGGCTGGGATCCAACCCCCGCGACTTGACCCGGGGTGGACGAGAGTTGTTCGCTCGCGGCCTGACCTGGGTAGTCAGCACGATGCCCTGATCGTCCAGATGAGTGCTCAGCGGATGGGTCATCAAGAAACCATGCCGCCACAACATCATGCGGGGATCTTCACCATGGGCCAGGACCGCATCCACTGAGATGCTGGCGCCCGGTGCCAGTACTCCCACGATCCTCATGCATCAATCATTCCATGGCCAGCAATCTCAGGGATTCTCGATCTTGTTGCCCATCAGATCGGTGACCACCTTGGAACCGCCGGATTCAACGGTGATTCGTGGCTGGTCGGCGTCGGCAGGTTGGTTGACGGTGACCGTCACGGTGGTCACATCGGGCTGCTCGAGCAGCAGCGGCGCGGTGCGGATCAGCTGGCCGATCACCGCTGGGTCGATCACTGTCTGATCGAACGGCAGGGTCGAGGGTGTCTCGCGGCGTTGGGTGATGAACATCGGCACGGTGGCGGTCCGGATGCGCCGCTCGACCACGCCAGGCGTGTCCAGTACATCGACCCACACCTGGTCGGCACTGCTCATGACATCGGCGCTGTCCACGGTCACGCTGACCGTCAGCACAAAGCGTCGGTGGTAATAGACGTCGTTCAGCCCGATGGCCAGGTCCTTGTCGACGGTGAGATCGAGTCGCGGAATCGGGTTACCGTCCCGGTCGAAGAAAACCGTCGAGGATTCGGGACTGGTGGTGACGGTCATCAGGATCTGCCGGTGGTCGTACTCATTGATCTGCAGTTCCTGCCGTTCGGCCGACCCTGACACCTGGGCCGCGATGGTGAACAGGCTCGCCACATCCGAAAGATTGAAGGTATTCGGGTCGAAGCTGGTAGCCGCCACGAGATCGGTGCCGTCATCGCTGGGTGTGATCACACCGGCCAGCCAGACCATGGAACGGGGCCGGTCGCCGTCGCCGATGTAGGTCAGTCGCGCCTGGGTGCGATTGATCACCACCCGGACGACGGGCTTGCCGGCAGCAGCCGTCACGAGCTCGGAGACCACCTGTTGAGCCAGCCCCGGCGCGAACAGATCGTGGCTGGCGGGGATGGCCGAGGCGGACGGCGTGGCCGACATCGAGGGAGACGGCGAGCGGGACGTGGTCTGTGCCGGCAGCGTCGCCGCGCATGACGACAGCGCGAGCATCGCCGCCAGCGCGAGGGCTGTCGCGCCAATGAACCTGCATGCCGTCACATAGTGCAGGCTACCGTGGCCACATGTGCTCAATCGACTTCAACCGCCGCGCCGACGAGGTGGCCCCGCTGGTGTTGGGCTCGATCTTGTGGCGTGGGCCGGTGGGATTGCGGCTCACCGAGGTCGAGGCATATCTGGGCCCGGACGATCCGGCCTCGCACGCCTACCGCGGTCCCCGCGGGCGAGCGGTGACCATGTTCGGCGCCCCCGGCTGCCTGTATGTCTACCTCAGCTACGGCGTCCACCGGGCGGCGAATCTGGTCTGTTCGCCGGCGGGATCGGCCTCCGCGGTGCTGCTGCGCGCCGGCGAGGTGGTGGCGGGACGAGACCTCGCCCGGCAGCGCAGGGGATGGGATGCCGATGACGTGGTGCGTCCCGATCACCGGTTGGCCAGCGGTCCGGGAAATCTGGGCACCGTGCTCGGACTGAAGCTCACCGACGACGGTGCCCGGCTGGGCGACGATTTCGTCCTGGAGCCCAGCGATACCCCTAGCCGGAACGTGCTGATGGGCCCGCGCACCGGGATCACCAAGGCCGTCGACTGGCCGCTGCGATTCTGGCTCGCCGGCGAGCCGAGTGTGAGTCCCTACCGGAGGTCACCCAAGGCCCCGCGGGTGGCTGAAGATCGGCTGTGATCAATCGTCTGATACCTACCCACGAGGGGTGCTGTGGCACTAAGGTGGCAGCCAACCCGAACCAAGGCGTACGGGGGATCACAACTCAACGAAGAAGTGAGAAGCCCATGGAACAGACAAGTGAGGTCACTGCCGAGACCGAGGGTTCGACGGTGGTCGTGAGCCGGACCGTGAAGCAACCTGTCAAGGTCGTCTGGGATGTACTCATGACCGATGATGGAGCCGAGGCGCTGTTGGGCCCGGGCGCCAAGCTGGGCTCCAAAGGACACACCTGGCACTCACACAACGGACGCGAGGGCGTCATTCGAAGCTTCCACCCACTGGAACAGATCCGCTTCTCGTATCGTTCAAATGCCGCCAGAACGCCGTCAGTGGTGGCGGTGAACCTCAAGCCTGCCAGTGACAACGCCACCACGATCGAGATCGAGCATTCGAACCTGAGCTCCGATATCGACCGGGGCTGGGCCCTCGACCGCTGGTCGGCTGCGCTGGAGCGCATCGAGAGCGACTGCCTGTAAGACCTAGTCCGAGCCCGGCTAGGCCGGTCGTCCGATTTCGGCCTGGCCTCCGACGGCGCTCGATCACGTTGTCACTACCCCGGCGAGTGAACGCCTCGCCGGGGTAGTGTCATTGCCATGATGCGGTTTTCGAAGAACCTGATGCTCGTTCTGGGCAGTGTGGCTGGTATCGCCTTCGTGGCCTTGATGGTGTACAACGTCGTCCAGATCAACCAGCTGCATGCTGTGGCCATCGCCAACCGCAGTGCTGGCTTCGCCAACCCTCGCAACTGGGTGATGATTGCCGCCGCCCTCGGCCTGGTCGCTGGTCTGCTGCTCGGGATGGGGATCGCGCTGCCCGACAAGACGTTCAAGGCCCGGTATGCCGAGGCCCGCAGGCTCGAAGCAGGCCTGGATGCCGGCGCAGATCTCCGCGCGACGACCACCGACAAGCACGTCGCAGATGCCCGTGAGCCGCAGCCCGGTCCCACCGAGCAGGCCCCGCGCGAACGTCCCGAACAGACCAAGTAGCCGACCGGATCACCAGGTAGTCGGCTTGGGCCGGCTACCCGCCATCGGCTGCGGGGCGCGCATCACCGGCCGTGGTCAGCGACCGGTGTTGGTTACCGGCCGTTGTTGCCCGATCCGTTTCCGGGCCGGGAGGTGAAGTCTCCCCAGCTGCCCTGAGCCCACGGATTCGCGCTCGCCCGTGACTCGGTGGATCCTTCGCTCGGCTGAGGACGCTCGCTGTCTTCATCGTCCGAAGGCGTGGCCGTCGGGGTCTCCGGTTCGGGACTGCCCTTCTGCGGGACGCCGATGATGATCGGCTCCGGTGTCCAGCGTGTGCCTGTCGGCGTCGGCGAGGCATAGCTGGTGGACGGGGCCGGGGCCTGAGTTGCGTTTCGACCGTTGCGGCGACCTGCTGGGCATCGTGCAACTGCGGTGCGCGGCCGATGGCAATGACCAACGTCATCGAGGCCACGGCCAGCGCGATGGAGCCGACGATCAACGCGCCGACGAATCCGCCGCTGGACTCCTTGGCGGAGGTGTTATGTCCGAAGAAATGCAGCAGCGGCAACTTCTCGGGTTTATCGGTGGCGGTCGGCTGCTCGCCGGGCATTTGTTCGGGAGTGTGTTCAGCCATCGCGCCTCCTTCGGGTCGCTATATCGTGTTCGGAAGCCAATCCTACGGTCTGACCGTTGATCGAACCAGCCCAACCGCCCCGGTGGGCCGGCGCCGGCTTTGACAGTGCCGGTGCAAGGCGGTTGGCTGGGAACCATGACGAATGCCATTGAAGCCGCGCGTCTGATCGGGTTGGACTGGGGCACCACGCATGCCCGTAGCTATCTGCTGGCTCCCGGAACCGGTGCGCCGCGGCTGCTGGATCAGCGGGCCGGTGACGGCATCTTGTCGGTTTCACCCGATGATCCCGACCGGGACGCAGCCTTCAATGCGATCCTGCGCACCCTCGTGGCCGACTGGCAGCAGGCGAGCCCGGGGCTGCCGATGATCGCCTGCGGCATGGTGGGTGCTGCGCAGGGCTGGCGCGAGGCCAGCTACCGGTCCTTGCCGACACCCCTGGCCGGCGATGGCGGTATGACTACGGTGGATACCGATTTCGGAGCGTTGCCGATCATCGCCGGGGTGAAGAAAAGCCGTCCGAACGCCGATGTGATCCGCGGCGAGGAGACCCAGCTCGCCGGCTTGGTGCCCGAGCTGGCGGCAGGCCGGACGACGCTGGTCGTGATGCCGGGTACCCACACCAAGTGGGCCCAGGTGCGCGACGGCGTGCTGCTCGATTTCGACACCGCGATGTCCGGCGAGCTCTTCGCGTTGCTGGCCGACCGTTCGATGGTCGGACGCGCGGGCGCCCCGCCCGAACCCGGACAGGATTGGCGGACCGGATTCGACTGGGGCCTGGACCGGGCCGGGCACACCGATGCGTTGGCATTCGCGGCATTCGTGATCCGCAGTTCCGTGCTGGACGCCCAACTGCCCGCATCCCAGGTACGTGATGCGATCTCCGGATTGTTGATCGGCTCCGAGGTTGCCGACCGGGCAGCGAAGCTCGACCTGGCGTCCATGCCGATCGTCCTGGTTGGGGGTGCGGAACTGACCGGGCGCTACCAGCGCGCGCTGGCTCGGCACGGGGTGAGCGCGACACTGGCACCCGACGACGTGACCATCCGCGGCCTCTGGCGCTCGGCGGTGGGCGCAGGGCTGGTCGGCGAGTAGCGAGAAAGCGCCGGCAGCAACGGCCGGCACAAACGAGGAGAAGCAATGGGTACTGAGGGTCTGATCGCGATTCTGCGCGGGCTGCGTCCGGACGAGGCCGCCGAGATCGGTGAGGCGGTGCTGGCCGGTGGCGTCACGACGCTGGAGGTACCGCTCAACTCGCCGTCCCCGCTCGCATCGATCGCCATCTTGCGCGAGCAACTGGGAGATCGTGCGACGGTCGGCGCCGGTACGGTGCTGACTCCCGACGATGTGGTCGCCTGCCGCCGCGCCGGGGCGCAGATCATCGTGTCTCCCAACTGCGAGCCGTCGGTCATCGCGCGCGCGGTAGATCTGGGCATGACTCCTTTTCCGGGCGTGGCGACTGTCAGTGAGGCCTTCACGGCGATCAACGCGGGGGCACGCCATCTGAAGCTCTTCCCGGCCAATGTGCTGGGAGTGGCGTCCATGAAGGCCTGGCGCGACGTATTGCCCGCCGCCATCTCGATGCTGCCGGTCGGTGGCATGGATGCCTCGACGGTGGGCGAGTGGGCAGCGGCCGGTGCGGCCGGAGCAGGTTTCGGAAGTTCGCTCTACAAGGCCGGACGCAGCGCCGAGGAGGTCACCGCCCGAACTGCGGAGCTGGTGAGAGCCTGGCTGGGGTAGTGCCGGTGGCGTAGCCGAGGCCACCCGAGCGAATCTCGGACGAGCAGACCCGTCCGGCATCTTGGCAACAAGCTGGTGGCCGTCTCTGCGGCCGGGTTACTGTCGGGTGCAGAGCAACGAAAGGCTTCGACAACATGGAGAACCGTCATTCGGTCAGCATGGCCGAAACGTCCCGCATGAACACCGAGGAACTGCGAGCCAACTTCCTCGTCCCGAATCTGTTCGTCGACGACGAGATCATCTTGGTTCACAGTCATGAGGATCGCGTGATTCTGGGCGGCGCCGCCCCGATCGACGAGCCGCTGTGGCTGCAGGCCCCCGAGGAAGTGCGGGCCGACTACTTCTTGCAGGGCCGCGAAATGGGCGTGTTCGTCATTCGTGGCACCGGCGTGGTCACCACCGACGGCGACCGGCACGAACTGCCCAAGGGCGGCTGCCTGTACATCGGACGCGGTGTCCGCGACATCAGCTTCGCCTCCGAGCATGACGAGAAGGCGCTCTTCTACTTCTTCAGTGCGCCGGCGCACACCAGCTATCCGACCGCGTCGGTGCTGCCGGGTCAGGGTGACATCCGCGAGCTGGGCGATCAGGAGCACGCCAATCGCCGCACCCTGAACCGCTATATCCACGAGGACGGCATCCAGTCGTGCCAGATCGTCATGGGCCTGACCCAGCTGCACTCCGGCAGCATGTGGAACACCATGCCCGCCCACACCCACGATCGCCGCACCGAGTGCTATCTGTATCTCGACGTTCCCGACGATGCTCGCGTGGTGCACCTGATGGGTGACCCGAACGAGACCCGCCACCTGATCGTCGCCAACAATGAGGCCATCATCTCGCCGAGCTGGTCGATCCACTCCGGTGTCGGCACTCAGGCCTACAGCTTCATCTGGGCGATGGCCGGCGAGAACAAGAGCTTCGACGACATGGATCATCAGCCGATCGACACGCTGCTCTGATCTCGGGCGCTCGTCGCCCACACGTCGGCGCGAGACCAGCGCCAGCCCCGGGGTCCCGGTAGCTGGCACTGGTCTCGGCGACTCGGTGCCGGGTCCGTAAGGCGGGCCCCGGCACCATGGCCGCGGTTGAGCCTAGAGGGCCGCGGTTGGGCCTAGAGGCAGGCTCCGTTGGACGCGATGATCTCCTGGTAGTCATAGAACGACTTCTTGCGGTACCGCTCCAAAGTGCCGGAGCCATCGTCGTTGCGGTCGACGTAGATGAATCCGTAGCGCTTCGACAGCTGCGCCGTGGACGCGCTGACCAGGTCGATCGGGCCCCACCAGGTGTAGCCGAGCAGGTCCACGCCATCGGCGATCGCCTCGCGTACCTGCACCAGATGCTCGCGTAGATAGGCCGTGCGATAACCGTCGTCCACCGTCGGAACGCCGTCGATCTCGGTCAACACATCGGCCGCGCCCAGCCCGTTCTCCACGATGAACAACGGCAGCTGCCAGCGCTCCCAGAAGTCATTGAGGACGATCCGAAGGCCGACCGGGTCGATCGCCCAGCCCCATTCCGACACCGGCAGCGTGGGATTCTTCGCACCGCCCAGGAGGTTGCCCTCGCCGACGATCCTCTTGGCGGGGTCGGCGGTCTCGCAGACGCTCATGTAGTAGCTGAACGAGACGAAGTCGACGGTGTTGGTCAGGACCTCCCGGTCGGCATCGGTGATCTCGAGTTCGATCCCTTCCTCGCGCAGCTTGCGCAGGTAGTAGCCGGGATAGGCGCCGCGGACGTGGATGTCCCCGAAGGCGTAGCTGTCGTGTTCGGCCAGCCGGGCAGCCCAGACATCGTCCGGATCGGGGGTCAGCGGGTAGGTCGGCATCGCCAAGATCATGCAGCCGATCTTCGCCTGCGGGGCCACCTCACGCGCGATCTTCGTAGCCGACGCCGAGGCCACCAACTCGTTGTGAATCGCCTGATACAGCTGAGTCTTGGTCAGCTGCTTCTTGGGAGTCCAGATACCACCGGACATCAGGGGCGCATGCAGCACCGAGTTGATCTCATTGAACGTCAGCCAATACTTCACCCGCTGGCCATAGCGCTCGAACAGGGTGCGGGCATAGCGCTCGTAGCAGCCGATCAGCTCGCGATTCGTCCAACCGTCGTAGGCCTTGGCCAGATGCAGCGGGGTCTCGTAGTGGGAGATGGTGACCAGCGGCTCCATGCCGTGCTTCTCGCACTCGTCGAGTACCCGGTCGTAGAACGCCAGACCGGCCTCGTTGGGCTCGGTCTCGTCCCCCTGCGGGAAGATGCGGCTCCAGGCGATCGAGAAGCGGAAGACCGTGAAGCCCATCTCGGCGAACAGCGCGATGTCGTCGCGATAGCGATGGTAGAAGTCGATGCCCTCGAGTTTGAGGTTGTCGGGGGTCGGTTCATCGGTGGGCGGGGTCATGATGCCGTGCGGCATCACGTCCTGGATGGACGGGCCCTTGCCGTCGACGTTCCAGGCGCCCTCCAACTGGTTGGCGGCGGTCGCGCCGCCCCACAGGAATCCTTCGGGGAACGGCTGGGCGGTGAGCGTGGTCGGGGTCATCTGGGGTCCTTTCTCAGATTCCCGGTGAGCCGGGCAATATGCAGGATGAGATATGTGGCTGCGTCTTCGGTCAGCGTGGTGCCGAGCCTCAGTTCCAGCACCGCGCGAACCTTCTGCGCCGCTTGGGCTGCCTCGGGGAACGAGTCACGGACGCTGGTGTTGAACGCGTGCGGCTGTTCCGACAGTTGCTGCCCGCTGGCGGCGCGGGCGAAGAAATAACGTAGATGCGTGATGAAGCGGGCGGTGTTCACGTCCTCGGTCGCAAAGTCGCGGTCGTAGGCCGATTCGAGCACGTCGAAGACCTGTGCGAGGATCTCGGTCATCGCGAAGGTCTTCGACAGGTCACTGGTGGCGAAGGCAAGCGCATTCACGAAATGCAGAGTGATCGCCACCGCGTCCTCATCGCTGAGTGGCAGGTGACCTTGTTCGCGGGCCATCGCCACCGAGCGCTGTGCGAGTTGGTATTCGTTGGGGAACAGGTGCGAGACCTCGGCCTTCAACGGGTGCGCGGTGACCGTCCCGGTCTCCGCGCGCTTGACGGCGAAGACCAGGTGATCGGCCAGCGCGACGATGAGGGCCTGCGGAAAGGTGGTCTGCCAGGCAGCCTCAGCGGCGTCCACGATCATGCGTGCCAATCCGACATACTCCGGTGAGATGTCGACCAGGAAGTCACGCAGCGTCACGTAGTCCTCACGGCTCGTGGGAGTGAAGACCTGGACGATCTTGGACGCGTCCACCTGCTGGCCGGCCGACTTCTGGAAGCCGAGGCCTCGCCCGGTGAGGATGACCTGAGAACCATCCGAGTCGGTGGCAAGAACAACATTGTTGTTCAGTACCTTGCGGATCTCCATGCGATGTCCCTTGTCAGACTGTCGCCAGATTAATCGATCGCCGAACGCTCCGCGCCCGCAAGCAGCCCTCGGGGAGCGCGGAGAGTTCGCAGCAGCACATCGGACTCAGGCCTCCACGGCCAGCACGGCATCGCCGGCGGCAACCTGACCGGGCTGCTCGGCCGTGATGGCGCCGAGCGACTTCGTGTTGGTCACCACCACGATGGTCGTCGGGTCGAACCCGGCCTCGGAGATCTTCGCCAGGTCCGCCGTGGCCAGCGCGTCGCCGGCGTTCACCCGCTGTCCTTTGGTCACCTCGGCGGTGAAGCCGTCGCCTTTCATCGCGACCGTGTCGATGCCGATGTGGACGAGCAGGTCGATGCCGTCGTCCGACTTGATGCCATAGGCATGACCGGTCGGGAAGACGGTCACCACGGTGCCGGCGATCGGAGCCACGAAATGGCCGTCGGACGGGACGATGCCCACGCCCGCGCCGAGTGCGCCGGACGCGAAGACTTTGTCCGGGACATCGGCCAAAGCGATCAGCCGGCCGTTGACCGGGCTGACGATGCTGCGGGTGATGCCGGTCAGCGCGCGCGCCGAGGCTTCTTCGGTCTCGGCTTCCTCGACCGGAAGGGCCTCGTCGGGGCCGGCGTCGGGGGAGTCGTTCTGGCTGGTCACACCGAACAGGAGCGTCAGCACGAAGGCGATGGTCACGGCGGCTGCGATGCCGAGCAGCTGCATGACGAAGCTCCCCTGGCCCAGGTAGGCAGGCAGCGACAGCAGCGAGGGGACGACGAATGTCGTGGTGGCGGAGCCGCCGATCGCGGCAATCATGCCGCCCACGGCGCCACCGGCCAGACCGAAGTAGAACGGCCGTCGCATCGGGAGATTGACACCGTAGATGATCGGCTCGGTCACACCGGCGAGGAAGCCCGAAGCGGCGCCCGGCAGAGCAACCTCACGGCGGGCCTTCGACTTCGTCCGGATGGCGACCGCAACGGCCGCCGCGGCCTGGGCGAGCACGGCCGGCGGCAGCGGGCCGGCCAGCAGGGAGTAGCCGAGGGTGCCGAGGTCATTGATGATCACCGGAACCAGACCCCAGTGCAGACCGAAGATCACCAGCACCTGCCACAGGCCACCGACGATCGCGCCGGCAGCCCACGGGGCGTGGACGAAGAGGAACTGAACACCGGCCGAAATACCGCTGGCGACCACCGTGGTGATGGGTCCGACAACGATGAGCGTGAGCGGCACCATCACCAGCACGGTGATCAACGGGACGGTGAAGTTGCGGATCATGGCCGGCAGAGCCTTGGTCAGTATCCGCTCCAGATGCCCTTGGATCCACACCGCGAAGATGATCGGGATGACCGATGAGGTGTAGTACATCATGACGACCGGGATGCCGAAGAAGGTCACGGGGTCGGCGCTCGCGGTGAGGGCCACGATCGTGGGGTAGACCAGCGCGCCCGCGATGGCCAACGAGGTGAACTGGTTGGCCTTGAAACGCTTGGCCGCGGTGATGGCGAGGAACATCGGCAGGAAATAGAAGACCGAATCCGCGGTGGCATTGAGGATCGCGTAGGTGCTGGCCGCGGTGTCTATCCAGCCGAATTGCGCCGCCATCGACAAGAAGGCCTTGAGCAGCGCAATACCGGCCAGCGGCCACAGGATCGGCAAGAAGATGGACGAAATCAACTCGATGAACCGGTCGAGCAGATTGCCCTTGGGAGCATCATCGTCGGGAGGAACCTCGCCGCTGCCCGAGATACCGGCGGCCTTGGTGAAGTAGTCGTAGACCACCGGTACCTCATCACCGATGACCACCTGATACTGCCCGCCTGCTTCGACGACCGACAAGACTCCGTTGATCGACTCGATCTTGGCCTTGTCGGCCTTGCTGACGTCCTTGAGCTTGAGCCGAAGCCGCGTGATGCAATGGGAGGCACTGGCGACGTTCTCGGTTCCGCCAACGCC
The DNA here is from genome assembly GCF_030297015.1 of Brooklawnia propionicigenes. Classification (NCBI taxonomy): domain Bacteria; kingdom Bacillati; phylum Actinomycetota; class Actinomycetes; order Propionibacteriales; family Propionibacteriaceae; genus Brooklawnia; species Brooklawnia propionicigenes. The sequence continues at coordinate 2,206,381 of NZ_AP028056.1, forward strand.
GGCAAGCACCTGGTCGGCTACCAGTTGGTAGTCAGGCTTAGCCAGCTATTCCTCCTTGAATCTGCCCGGAAAACAAAAAAAGACCTGAGACTGCACCGCGCGACTATTGCGCGATAGCGTCTCAGGTCTTGCCTCGAAAGTAACAACCCTGATGAAGGCTTTTACACCTTCGAAAGGAGCATAAGCGTGCGCCGCAATGTCAATCGCGTGGCCGGCGGTCGACCGTTCTGCTCCGAGCGAACCTCGAGGCTGGGGGTTCGTCCCCGGTGATGGCGTCCCTAGATCGTCGTGCCGTCGGGAATGCGCTGCGGGGTATCGGTCGTCAGCACTGCGTCGCCGTGCGCCACGACGCCTTTGCCGAAGGTGAAATCGCCGGTGACATGAAGCGAACGGGCCTGCGCCAGTGAGGGCGGGCCATCGGGGAACCGCGCCTCGAAGTCGTCGATGAGCTTGTAGTAGTCGGGATCCAGGCGGACGGTCGGGCTGATCTCGCGTCCGACCAGGAGGGCATCATCGGTGAACTCGTAGACGTCGCTGCGCAGCACCAGAAGATCGGCGGTCGCCTTGACCGGCAGGAAGCGGCTGCGTGGCACCCCGATCGCCTGGGCGCCGTCGAAGACCTCGACCGCAGCACCGATGGCTCCCTCCAGCTGCACCACAGCAGGGGAGGTCGCATCGGCAGGGTCGAGCGTCTTCTTGTTGATGATCAACGGCAGTGAGAGCGTGCCCTGGTTGGCGTCCAGCACCGTGACCACCTGCTGCAGATCGAGCCACAGGTTGTTGGTGTGCGTCCACGGGTGTTTGACGATGTCGACGAAGGAGTCCATCTCGCCCGGGCTGACCTGCGCGGTATCGCGCAGCACCAGGCGTCCGTCGGAGATCCGGTGGGCCAGATGGCCGCCCTTGCGGTCCATCTCGGTGCGTTCGGTGACCTCGGCCGCATACGGCGCGCCGCTGGCGGCGAACCACCCTGCCAGCCGCGGGTCGGGTACCGCGCCGAGGTTGTCGATGTTCGCCACGAACAGGTAGCGGAAGCCCTCGTCCAGCAGTCTGGTGATCAGGCCGCTGGCATACAGCGAGGGGTAGAAGTCGCCGTGGCCGGGTGGGCACCATTCGAGGTTGGGATTGGCCGGCCAGCTGGCGGGCATCCGGGTGTCGGCCAGCAGTTTGGGTTCGCGGCTCTGGACGAATTCCAGCGGCAGCGAGCCGACCGCGAGGTCGGGGTAGGCCTCGAGCGCCGCCAGTGAGGCCGCCGACGTGTTGTAGCTGTTCATGAGTAGCAGCGGCAGCCGCACCCCGTGGGCTTCGCGCACCGCGAGGATCTGCCGCACCACGATGTCGAGGAAGCTCAGCCCATCGCGCACCGGAATGAGGCACTTTGGTCCGGCCAGCCCCATCGAGGTGCCGAGCCCTCCGTTGAGGCGCACCACCGCAGTCTGGGCGAGCGCCTGGGTCGCGGCGTCACCGAGCTCCTGATCGGCAAGCATCGGCGGATTGGTGAGCGGCTCGAGATCGGCTTCATACACATAGCCGGTCTCACCGCTGGCCAGCCGGTTGTAGCGGTCGATGAAGGCGGCGATCACCGAGGAGGCGGCGCCGTCGGCGGTGAGCTTGGCTGTCGCGGCGTCGAGCGCTGGATCTGTCATGAATGCACTCCTTCGTAAGTCGGTCAGGACATCCGGAAGGGTTGGGCTGGTGGCCTCGGGGACGTCCACAGCCATGAGCTTAAGGCCTCACGGCGAGGGAATCTGGGATCATGGAGGAGGCGATGCCGCCTGCGGAAGGAGATCGCGCTCGTGAGCTATTCGATGGTTGCCAGTGATTGGGATGACACTCTAGTGCCGCTCGGTGCGACGATTCCCGACCGCACCCGCGCCGCGTTGGAGCGCGTGCGGGCGCAAGGCACGGTGCTGGCGGTCGCGTCCGGACGAAGCGTGCACGGTCTGCAGGTGCAGCTGAAGCGCAACGCCATCGACCTGGGCGGGCTGTACTTCATCGCATACAACGGGGCATTGGCCGTACAGGCCTGGGACGAGGAAGTCCTGTTCGGTCATCCGCTGGGACTCGACCTGGCTGCCCGCGCCGCACGAATGTGCGCCGATGCCGGGGCAGCGGTCATGATTCACCACGGCCGTCGGCTGCTCAGCGACCAGCCCGATCACTTCGCGGTGCGTTTCGAGGCGGACTCGAACGATCTGGACGTGGTCAAGGTGCACGACTTCTCCGCTCTCGACTTCGTGCCGGTGAAACTGCTGGTGGGCGGCGACAAGGAGCAACTCACCAAGCTCTGCCGGGCGATGCGAACCGAGTTCGCTCACGAGGGGGAGGCGATGCTGTCGGCCGACTTCCTGATGGAGTTCACCGCCAGGCATGTCAACAAGGGCAGCGCGCTGCGCGGGCTGTGCGAGGCGATCGACATTCCGCTCGGCGAGGTCGTGGCGTTCGGCGACAACTACAACGACATCCCGATGATGAAGGTCGCCGGCTACTCGGTCGCGGTCGCCGATGGAGTGCCCGAGCTGCTGAGCATCGTCGACGAGGTGACCGCCCCGAGTAGCGAATCGGGCGTTGCGGACGTGCTCGACGAGTTGCTGCCCGCCTGAGCCGGTGCCCGGTGGAACGGATCAGCGAGCGCTGCTGGACCGCGACCAGCCGCTTCTGCCGCATGAACACGGTAGTGGTGGCCGGTTCTGACGGTTGTCTGCTGGTCGATCCCGGAGTTCACACCGATGAGCTCGCGACGCTGGGCGCCGAGATTCGTGAGCGGTTCGGACGATGCGCGCTGGCCGTGTCGAGCCATCCGCATTGGGATCATCTGTTGTGGTCGACGGGGCTGGGGGAGGTGCCCCGGTTGGCCTCGGGGCGCGGTTGTGAGTTCTTGGCCGAGCCCGGACGATTGTCCGCCTGCCGCGCGGAGGCCGTGGCCGAGGTGCCGGATTGCGATGCTGCGCTGCTCGGGGTGGTGTCGTCGCTGCGTGATGGGGGCCGGTCGGGTCGGATCGAGTGGGACGGCCCACAGGTGGAGTTCGTCGTCCATGACGGGCATGCGCCCGGGCATCTCGGCTTATTCGTGCCTGGGGACGGGGTCTTGATCGCCGGCGATATGTGTTCGGACGATGAGGTGCCGCTGCTCGATCTGGCCGGGCGTGATCCTCTCGAAGACTACTGGGATGGCCTCAATAGGCTTGCCCGGCTGGCGGGTGATCGCTGCGAGGTGCTGGTTCCCGGGCACGGGGGAGTGGCCTGCGGGGGCGCTGAGGTCCGGGCGCGATTCGAGCGGGACCGGGCCTATCTCGACTCGCTGGCGGCGGGTGGCCCGGTGGCCGATGCCCGGCTGGGTGAGGGTGCGCCTGGGTGGTTGGTCGCCGAGCATGAGGCTGCGATGGCGTGGTCTGTGCGGAGTAGATCGTCCGGCTAGCGCGGCTTGTTGGGTGGACGCAGGCCGAGAGCCGGGGCACTACGCACTTTGTAACTGACTGAAACTCAGTTGCAGTTCAAATGTCGTTGAACGCTGGTTTGTTACAGGTTTCGATGCTGTCCGGAGTATGGTCTAACCATACGAAGTCGACGCGGTCCCCGTACGAGGGCCGCGTTTTTGTTTTGAGAGGGCATTGAAATGGCAGCGTTGGTGCACCCAACAACGAATCATTCCGCGCAGCGGACGGTGGCTGCGCACGGAGCGCAGAACCTGAGCTGGTTGGCTGTGGGAGCTGCAGCGCTGGTGGTCCTCCTCCTGGTCGGTGTGGTCAGCCTGGCCAGCACCACGGTGCAGTCGGCCGCCCTGGCAATCGTCGCCGTGGCCGCCTCGATCGGCGCCGCCTGGTACCTCAATCGTCGCCGCAACAGCTAGTGCGGCGCTAGCACTCACCCCGCTTCAGCGACGGGCCGATCGTCTCTCCGGATGGGAGGACGCGTCGGCCCGTTCTCTATTCCTGGCTGGTCGTGCAATTCCTGGCTGATCGTGCACCCGGTCGGTTCAGTCGATGAGCCGGGATCGCAGGGCGTCAAGAGTCCCGGAATCCAGCCCCAGGCCGGTGGTGAAGTAGCCCTCGATGCTGCCGAACCGAGAATCGACCTGATTGAGCGCCGCGTCCAGGTAGCTCTCGCGGACGCCCAGAACCGGCAGCAGCAGATCGGCCGTTATGCCTTGGGCGGCGGCAAGGTCGAACAGGGGTTGCAGGGCTGGAAGTAGGTCGGTGTTGCTCTGCAGATAGTCGTCGCGGACGGTCTGCTCGTCCGCCCCGAGTAGGAGCAGTAAGGAGGCCGCGGCCCAACCGGTGCGGTCCTTGCCGGTGGTGCAGTGGACGAGCGCGGCGCCGGCGCGGTTCGGGTAGGCGAGGCCATGGAAGAAGTCGCGGTAGCACACCTGCGCCGAGCGCAGGGTGATGAAATCGCGGTAGGTCTGTTCCATCAACGCTTCGGCCTGGCCGCTCCCGAGTACGTCATCGAGTAACTCCGGATTCGTGCCGAGATTGCCGATGCTGGTTGCGGCATCCGTGGAATGGTCAGCGAGCACGTCGAGGCCGGTGACCTCAATGCCGGCGGGCAGACGGTCGGGGGCGGAGATGCGTTCGCCCTCGGTGCGCATGTCGTAGATGATGGTGACGCCGAGGCTTTCGAAGATGGGCAGATCTTCGTCGCTGAGATTGGCGAGCATCGTCGAGCGATAGATCTGGCGTGCGCGGACGATTCCGCCGTCAACGGGCAGCCCGCCGAGATCGCGCGTGTTCGGTGCGCTGGGCAGTGGGATGCGGCGGTCCATGGATGGGAGCCTATCGCGATGGCGAAGGCTGGATTGACTGGTCGACTTGCGCCTATGTCGCGGGCGGGCTTGCCGCATCTTGCGGCGGGCTCGTCGTGAATCTGGGAGACCGATCCGCTACCCTTGTGGTTGCACGTAGCGCCTATAGCTCAGTTGGCAGAGCAGGAGACTTTTAATCTTCGGGTCCAGGGTTCGAGCCCCTGTGGGCGCACCATTGCTCGGGCGACATCGGCTTGCGCGGACGAGGCTCGGTCTCGAAACCCATGAGCACTTGCGCTGTCGTGCTGAAGTACTCGGCGAGCATCTCGATCTCGTGCAGCTGGAACGGCTGCACGCCGCGGAAGCGCAGCGACACGGATCCTTGGGAGATGTTGAGCAATCGGGCGAGATCTGACTGCTTGAGGTGGAACCTCGCGCAGAGTCCGCGCACTTCGCCGCCCACTCGCTCGGCGAGCGTTTCTTCCTGAACCAGGTTCACGATGCTCATGCCGATAGCGTACTAAAAGCAGGCCGAGCGCACCAGTAGAACTGAGTTCGTATTTGTGACATTAGTTCAAGAGCTTGACGCGTAGCAATGTAGTTAATACGCTGCCAGTATGGAAGATGCTGTAGAAGTGAGGCGACGGATCGGCGCGAGCGTCCGAGCTGAGGCCGCCCGCCGAGGCTTGCGACAGCTGGACATAGGCCTGCGGTTGGGTGTTAGCCAAAGCGCGGTGTCAGGGCGGTTCGTGGGGCGCCTTCCGTTCTCCGCGGAGGAGCTGGTCGAGCTCGCCGATTGGTTCGACGTGCCGGTCGCGCGCTTCTTCGAGCCCGTGCCCGGTGCACGGCCGGGCGGGGAGGTGGGGTGACGTGGCTGGTGCTAGCTACTACTTGGCGCCCGCTGGGTCAGTCACGGTCTCGAATCAGGTGTCTTTGGACATGTCGATCTCCGCGCTGGCGCTTGGGCTGCTGGTCTGGATCAGGGCGCGGCCGGCTGGTGCGTCGCAGAGCTATCGGGAGTTCTTGTCTCGGGGTTTTGGGGAGGTCGCGACGCGGCGAGCGCTGGTGGAGTTGGAGGCTGCCGGCTACCGATGGCGTTTCGTGGAACGGCGCGATCATGGCCGGATCGTCACGGCGACCTTGTTGTTTGACCGGCCAGCTACCGAGGACGAGGCACGCGAGGTGCTCGAGGGACTATCCGAATGGCCTATCGGCAAGTGTCTGAGCAGTCGTCGCATTGACCGTGAAGGCGATGGTGGGCTGCACTCGGCGCAGCAAAGTGGCTTGTCGGACCGTGCAGAGGATGTGTCTGCACGGTCCGACAAGGGAAAACACGAACCGCAGCCGGCAGCTGAGCGTCGGCGTGAAACCCCTAGTGGCACCGTGCAGCGGTTTACCGAGGCGCGGTCATCCGTAGCACGGTCCACCGTGCCACGGTGCGCCGAGGCGCAACCATCTAACGATGGTTCCAATGGTTGGGAGACTGACGTCTCCCAACCAAACCAGACCACACCCGTGTGCGAACAGCGATCGTCGGAGTCGCCGCTGGACCGTGCTTTGCCAGCCGGGCCGGTCGGGTCGGGTCTGGAGGGTTTGCTTGAGGTTTCGGCCGAGGACATCGCTGCCGATGACTGGACGGTGTTGGTGGAGTGTCTTCCTGTCGGTATGCGACACGTTGAGCCATCGGCTGTTTCGAAGATCGCCGCCGCGTTGCGTGCTCGGCTTGAGGCTGGGTGGTCGTCGGAGGCGCTTCGGGCGACCCTGGCCGGCAATGCGCTGCCGCCGGCTGATGAGATCCGGAATCTCGCGGGGATCGTGAGCTATCGCATCGGCCAGACTCCGATTCGTCCGCCGAAGCGCCGGCGCCACGCGCCCACCTCGAAGGCCGCCGAGCCGGTGAGACCAGCGGTGATGCCGTTGGCGTTGCAGAAACGGGCAGAGGCCCGCTCTGCCGGTTCTCCGGACGCCAATCAGCCGTTGTCGTGGTGGTTCAGCCGCTACCCGCCTCAAAGTGCTGAGGGGAGCGAGCCGGCATGAGTGAGCATCTGGTAGGGCGGGCCTGGCTGGCCGATGTCGAGTCCACGGCGCAGCGCGCGTTGCTGGGTAGCATCGCATGGCTGTCAGACTCCGATGGCCGGACCCACACGACCACCGCTGCGGTGGCCCGCGCGGCGGGCATGTCGACCCGCTCGGCTCACGATCACCTGGCTGAGCTCGTCGCGGCGGGCTGGATTCGGATCGAGCATGTCAGGTCTGCTGATGGGCGCCGCCACGGAGGGTCACTGATCCAGCTGTCACCGCTGTTCCTGCCGAAAGATCCCCACCCGGCAATCGTGGCCGCGTCACAATTGCCGGGTGACGACAGGCCGAGCGTGGTGCCGTTCACAGCGGAGCGGATCGGTCCAGCGTGGGCGTGGCGAGCCCCCGTCGACTGCGCCGCACATCGAGTCGTGCTCGGCACGATGGCGTTGCTCGCCGACCACCGAGGCGTCTGCCTGGCACCCAGAACCACGATCGCTGCCCGGTCGCTGCTCTCCCGCCGTTCGACCGACCGCATCCTTCGCGACCTCGAGGAACAAGGGTGGATCGAACGGGAGTCCCGGCGTCGGGGACAGCGCGCGGCAGAGGCACGACTGGGTCTATCCCGCCAGTTCCTCACCATCGCAGACGCACCACCACCTGGCAGCCCGCGCTTTGAGGCCGGACCGCCGCCCAGCGCGGCTCGTCAACCCGTGGCCAGGCAGGCGATCGTCCGGGACGATGATGATCTTGCTGGGATGATCAGAGACGCCGTCGATGCTGGATGGTCGGGTGCGGCTGCTGAACGGCTTGCGGATGCTGTGATGACATGGTTGACGACACGCGCGTCCAGGCTCATCCGACGCAGGGTCGCGTTTACTGCCCGGGACTCGGTCGCTGATACCGCAACAATCGCCTGGAGAGTGCTGCGTGAATGCGCTGGACAGCTGATGGCAGCTGACCGACCGTGGGGGCTGCTGGCCACGATCGTGGCGGCCCGGTCAGCACGCGAAGACGAGACTGCGCGCGGCGTCGTCGACCTGGGAAAGACCGGCAAGATCCAAGGCTTTGGCCTGGCCGACGATTGGGAACTCGACCGCATCCCCTCGGCGCGCGACGAGCAGCTGAGAGGCAGATCCCTCGGGCTTGACGATATCGCTGACGCTCCCATCATGGACGACCTCGTCGTCCAGCTCGCCGCCAACGGTGTTGATCCCGGCCTGGCATGGCCGGTGCTGTGCCGATGCGTCGAGATCGCCCTGCATACGTCGCAGAGCCGCAGGCACACCGCTGCGCGCAACGACTACCAACTCGAGCTCCTCGGCCTGACCCCAGGCGAGGCATCGGCCTGGATGAACCTGGTGACTGGCACCCGTCGCGGAGGACAACAGGTCTCGGCGCTCCTGCAGGCAGGCATCCCGCTGGCTGAGGCGGTTCCTCCCGACTGGATCGCGGCGATCACGGCCGCATGAACGTGCCAGCACTCATTCGACCAGTTCGTAGTCGCTCATCGCCCGGGCGACGGTGATCGTTTCTCGGACCCTCCACAGGTGGAACTCGGGTGGGCAGTTGTCCAAGACCAAACGAGCTGCGGCCTCGGTCTCGAAGAGCCGGGCAGTCGAGCGCAGGTCTGAACCCCATTCGGGGTCCGGGAGCGGCGCGACCAGCCACAGCCATCGCTTCGTCGACTCTGTGCTCATGGTCGCTCCTCACCGCCGGTCCGTTTCCGGTGTGCTCTATCTCCGGCACATCCCGGTATGACTGCTCCACCACCGAGCCAGGACAACGGAGCTCACATCGTCACCGGCGACGGCGTCCCCGTGGTCGCAGTGCGGGCAGTCATCGCCCGGTTCCGCGCTGCGACAACCCGTGGCGACATCGAGCAGGCCTGCCAGGTTCTTGCCCGGATCAGCGGCGAACCCGCATCAGGTGATCAACCTTCCGACCTCGCCGTCTGGCAGGCGGTCGTAGTCGCACACATGCTGGCCCCTCCAGATGGGCAGCCGACCGTCATCGACGCCGAGGCCGCCCATCTCGAGGCGTTCCACGATTCTCAAGCGCCCTACCGGGCGGCGTTCACCGAGCCGGTAATCGCACCGGATCAGCCGGCGCGATCAGCCGCGCGAGCCGCCGTCACCTGGAGCCGTTTTCGCCCAAGCATCGAACGATAGGAGCACCCCAATGTCCCAACCCGCGCACGGCTTGGCCGCTGTCACCGAGCAGGTTCCAGCGACCTCCATGGGATCGCTTTCCCGACGCCGAGATACCCACCGCGGAGGGGGCAATTTGGGCTCGGACAACACCGCAGCCCCTTCGGACAACACCGCAGCCCCTTCGGACAACACCATCGGTCAAACGGACAACACCGCACCCCAAACGGACAACACTCAAAGTTTTGCCTTGTCAGCGAAAGAAACTAGGTTGAAGGTGCCGGCCAATTCAGCCCTCGAAGAAGTCCTCCTAGCGGCCTTCCCGGGGCCGACTGGGACTGCCGGAAACAGCACCGAACGGCGAGCTCTCAACTCGCCCGCCAACCCGCTCAGCACGATTGCTGCTGGGCTATAGAGACCCCCAGGAGATCCAATGAAACAGACAATCGAGCAACTGCAACACCACGGTGAACGCCAACGCGAGGCCGCGATCCAGGCCAGCGATGCCGCACAGGAACTCGCGCGAAGAGCCAACTCCTCAAACGCCAGCGTGATTCCCGGGCCCGCAGCCTATGACGTTCTAGGCGACATCAAGATGCTCCTCTACTACGTGAGCGAAGTGACCGACAACCTACCTCAGGCCTTGGCCGGCTCTCTCAACGACGCTCGCCTCGACGTCTATGACCGGGACTACGACGGCAACGAGCGCGAGCCGAGAATCCAGGTCCAACATGCCAGCGAGCAACTACACGAACTCACTGAGTTGCTGTCGCAGGCATACGACCGAGCAGAAGCCGCACAGCAGGCCATCAGCGGCCAGGGCTACAAAGCGCGACCACAGATCGGTGCCGGCTCGCGGCCACTTCAGGAACCGCTGCAGGCGGCATTCCCGGACACAGCCAACAGCCGGCCGACGATTCCCACCTCGAGCACCCGCATCTCACCACGTCCACAGCCGGGCAGTCACTGCCGCACGGAACTACAGCGCTAGCGCCGAAGCACTCACCAACGACCCCAGGAGACCAAGATGAACAAGACGACAAAGACCCTCGACCAACTCAAGGCTGAAGGACAACAACAAGAGCAAGCCGCCCAACAGGCTCGCGACGCGGTCAACCACCTCGGTCTAGCGGTGAACGGGGCCAGCGCGCCCGTTGTGCCCGCTCCCGTCGCCAGCGTGTTGTTGGAAGAAACCGGGATCCTACTCGGCTACCTCCGTCAAATGATCGACTACCTACCCACGGCACTCGCGAGATCCCTGAGTGACCCGCGAATCAGCGTCCATGACTGCACGCGCACTCAAGAGTTCCGTGAACCCCGCCCTCAGATCGACGAGGCTAGCGAGCAGATGCTGGCGCTCAGTGCGGCCCTGGCCCGAACAGTGAGCTACGCAGAAGCCGCTCGGCAGGCGATTAAGTACCAGACATACGAGGAGAAGCCGGACGCGGCCACTTACACGGCCGAGCTCAAGGCCGCACGCGAAGCACTCGCGGACTTCCCCGATAGCCCCTCACTCGACGACGCCTTCTCAGAAATTGTCCGCGACCTGCGTCGCAAGCATGGCATCAAGCCATCCCGTCAGCCCTGACGGCCAACTCGTCCTACCGTGACTCGCGGTATGGAACGCATCAGTGCCGTACTGGCCAGCCTGTCCGGCCAGTACGGCACTGCCGTCATCGTTGGCTGCAGATCGCCGCGTGCCCGAGGCAATTCCATTCGTCCAACGATCTGACCGACCGCCGATGCCTCGCGGACTCCGGCCTACCGCTGATTCGCCACTGCCGAGCTACGGCACTTCGCACGCGCGGCAGGCCACCCGGAAGGTGGTGGGCCGGCATCTGGGAGTACGCCAGCCGGCGCTGTCATCCGCCGCGGAAAGCTCGCCGCCCGCAACGCGTCGAGATCCGCAGCGGTCGGCGTTGGCGCGAGCTGCTCGATGAGCGCGGTCTGGACGCTGCTGATCGGGACGTCCGCCAGTTGGGCGACGGTTCTGATCCACTCGGTGGAGTCGTCGGGGCGGATGCGGCCAGCGTCGCGCTTGGCCAAGGCCTCGACCATCAGCTCCGCCGTGACCGGGTTGTCTGGTCGACCCCACCGCTCGAGCTGGACCTGCGCGACCGCGACACTCATCGGCGTCGCGCAACGGATCGCCCGATTGAGGATGGCAGGGCGGACGCTGGCCGGATCGTGACCGGCTGGCAGCTGGACGGCAAGCTGGGCCGCTCGTCCCTGGTCGGCGGTAATCTCCCAGGCATGCAGCAGGGCCCGCTGGCCGGCGGCGTCCGCATCGAAGCAGAACCACACCGGCTTGTCGGTGATGGCACGGATGCGAGCCAGGTGTTCAGTGGTCAGGGCTGTTCCGCACGCGGCTAGTGCCACGATGTTGGCCCTGAATTGGGATGCCATCTTGTCGACGGCGAGCTTGTCCATCGGGCCCTCGACAATCAACGGCGTGGCGCCGGCCGCCAGCGCACCCCGGGCAGCGCCGAGCCCATATAGGGTCGACCGTTTCTCATACAATCCGGTGGCTGGAGTGTTCAGATACTTGGGCGAGCGGGTGTCTTTCGGGTTCGCGCGGCCCAGGAACCCGACGAGTCGGCCGGTGTGGTCTTGGACCGGCAGGATCAGCCGATCGCGCATCACATCGCGAAGCCCACGATCACCCTTGATCGAGACACCCGCCCGAACCAGATCGTCGGGGGAGTGACCGAGCGACAGCAGATGGTCAGTAGTGGCAGTCCAACCCGCCGGTGCGTATCCGATTCCGGCTTCGGAGATCGCTTTCGACAGATCGCGGTTGGCGAGGTAGTCGCGTACCCACGACTTGTCGATGCGTTGCCGGTAGAACCGCTGGGTATGGGCCAGGACGTCGTCGGCGCTACCCATCGGAATCGGTTTCCCGGTCTGGAGGGTCGACGACTGGAGATGTGGGCTCAGCATGGTCGTGGCCGGCCGACGCCGATGGTGTTGATCGCGGCTTCCTCGGCGCCTTCAGACCGAAACTGACCAGGTCAGAAGTGGCCCAACCCGCGCGGATCACCTTCATCCAGGCGCGCGTGGACGCGAGGTCCAGCTCGTGGCGCCGGCGGTCGATGTCCTCAATGTCAGCCGCATAGGTGCGTAGCGCTTCCATGCGCTTGTGCTGGAGTGATTGTGCCTTGAGTAGCAGACTCATCATGGGGCTCCCTTCGGTTCAAAAGGGATGTGGCGCGGCGCGTGCACTATGCGGGGCAGGCGTTGAGTCGCTGGGCAACGGGGGCTTGCTGCGACTATGAGTGGTCCAGCTATCGCTTGTGTGTGGACTTACCCATCGCTTTCTACCCTGATCGCAAGCCCCAGAGCTTTGGCTGCTTTGGAGAGCGTGGCCGTGGAAATATCGTCCCCTCGTTCAATTCTTGCGATAGTGGGACGCGAGAGTCCGGAGCGCCGACCCAGCTCTTCCTGGGACCAGCCGCGCTCCTGGCGGGCGGCGCGCACCGCTCTACCCAAGACGGCGGATGTCCGCTGATCGTCCTTCATCATCTCATTGCGTTCGCTGGCATGGTGTCTGACGGATGCGCCTGATGGTGCTGGGCATATAGGGTGTCGGCAGTGATCTCGATGATCTCCTGCAAGAAACTGAGGTCGGTCATGTAGGACTGGATCTCTTGGGACTCCTGGCAGGTCTTCAGCACTGCTAGGCCGACGGCGTTGCTGAAGTCGGAGGAGGCCTTAAGCTGTCCTGCGCTGTTGTTCTTCGCCATCGCCTTGGCCTCCTCGTCGGCGTCGAGGAATCCCCAGTAGGTGGTGATGAACCCGGCGACGCTGCCATGGGTGACGTCGACGCCCTTGGCGCGGAACATCTCGTTCACGCGGTCGATCGCCTCCTCCAGCGGGCCCCGGGCGGGTGTGTTGCCACCCTGCAACTCGCCCTCGAAGCCGGGGAGCTTGATGCCGTCGTGGCTGCCCTCGGTCAGGGAGTGGTCCTCGTTGATGGCGGAGGGGACGAGCTTCACGCCGGAGAGCTGAACGCCTTCGAGGTAGCTGTCGTCGAACTGGTCCCCGTCCATGTGGAGGTTGCGGGACAGCAGGGTCGTCAGGATCGCGCGCTTGTGGAGGCTGACGTCCTGGTAGTCGACGATTTGGCTGAGGAACTGCCAGGCGTTGCGGTAGCCGATGACATCGGCCCGGAAGCTCTGCAACGACTGCTTGAGCGCCTTGTCCTTCCTCACCCTGGCCTGGGCCCACTGGCCCTGCCAGCGGTTCTTGATCGGCCCCATGGCCCTGGCGATGGCCTCGCCGCCTGCGTCAGTGAGGTAGGCGGCCGCGACGGCCTCCATCTCGGGCATGGTGTAGATGCCCGCGGTGTCGAGACGCTCCGCGAGGGTGATGAGCGCGTTGGGGTCGACGTCGCCGTTGACATGTGCGTCCGAGTAGTACATCTTGAAGTCTTCTTGCACGCTCGCCGGGGTGTTCTGGAAGTCCACGACCATCGGAGCGGTCTTGCCCGGGTAGGTGCGGTTCAGGCGCGAGAGGGTCTGGACGGTGGCGATCCCGGAGAGCTTCTTGTCGACGTACATCGCCATGAGCCGGGGCTCGTCGAAGCCGGTCTGGAACTTGTCTGCGACGATGAGGACCCTGTAGTCGTCCCCCTCGCGGAAGGCCTTGGGGGTGTCGCTGAGCCCGTTGAGCGAGGTCTCTGTGACGGTCGAGCCGTCGTCGGTGGTCAGGGAGCCGGAGAACGCCACCAGGGTGCGCATGTCCGTGTAGCCCTTCTCGTCGATGTAGTCGTTCATCTTCTGCGACCACCGGTAGGCCTCGATGCGCGAGCTGGTGACGACCATCGCCTTGGCGGTGCCGCCGAGCGCGGGCATCACGTTGCGGCGGAAGTGCTCGACGACAACGCGGACCTTCTGCGCGATGGAGGTCGGGTGCAGGCGGGCGAAGCGCACGATGTTGGTCACGGCCGGGCCGGTCTCGACCAGCAACTCGTCCTCGGTGCCCTCGATCTCGTTCTTGACGCGCAGGAACATGTCGTAGGTCGAGTAGTTGGTCAGCACGTCGAGGATGAAGCCCTCCTCGATGGCCTGGGCCATGGTGTAGGTGTCGAAGGCGCGCCAGCTGCCGTCGGCGTCCTGCGTGCCGAACAGGCGCAGCGTCTTGGCCTTGGGTGTCGCGGTCAGGGCGATGAAGGTGATGTTGCTGGAGGCCGCGATGGCGGAGTCCTTGGCGGCGAGCAGCTCGTCGGCGCTGACGTTCTCGGGGTCCTCGACCTCCACGTCGGCCAGCAGCGCCTTGAGGTCACGTGCGGTCGAGCCCGACTGGGAGGAGTGGGCCTCGTCGGCGACGACGGCCCAGCTGCGGCCGCGCAGCTCGGTGGTGTCCTCGATCAGCTTCATGACCTCGGGGAAGGTCTGGAGGGTGCAGGTGATGATGTGGTCGCCCTCGACCAGTGCCCTCTTGAGCTGCGGCGACTTCGCGCCGGACTTCTCCCCGACAGTCACGACCAGGCCCTTGCTGGACTGGACCAGGCTCATGTCCTCGCGGATGTTCTCGTCCAGCACGGTGCGGTCGGTGACGACGATGACCGAGTCGAACGCCGACCTCGACTGGGCGTCCATGTGCCGGATGAGCCGGTGGCTCAGCCAGGCGATGGTCTTGGTCTTGCCAGAGCCCGCCGAGTGCCAGATCAGGTAGCGCCCGCCGGGGCCCTTGGCCTCGACGTCGGCGACGACGCGCTCCACGGCGCGCAGCTGGTGGAAGCGCGGGAAGATCAGGCGCCCCTCGCTCTTCTTGCCCCGCTTGCTCGGCTCGTACAGCGCGAAGTCCTTCAGGACACGCATGAACATGGGCCGGGCGAGGATGTCACGCCACAGGTAGTTCGTCGGCGATCCGGTCGCCGAGGGCGGGTTGCCCTCGTGGCCGTCGTTGCCCTGGTTGAAGGGCAGGAACACGGTCTCCTCGCCCTCCAGCTTGGTCGCCATGAACACCAGGTCGTTGGAGACGGCGAAGTGGACCAGCGCGCGGCCAGGGGCCAGCAGCGGCCGGTTCCTTCCGGGCCTGCGGTCCTGCTTGTACTGGCGGATCGCGTGGTTGATGGTCTGGGTGTTGTCGGTCTTGAGCTCCATGGTGACCACGGGGACGCCGTTGGCGGTCAGCACGACGTCGAGGGTCTCGTTCGTGGTGGTGTCGAAGCGCACCTGGCGCAGGACGCGCAGGCGCACGGCGTCGGATGCCTCCACCACCTCGGCGAGGTTCGGGTTCGCGGGCGGGAAGGCGACCATCGGTCCGAACTTCGCCGTGGGCCGCCCCACCTGGGCGTAGGAGAACCCCTTACGCAGCACTCCGAGCAGGCCGCCCACCGGGTAGCCCGAGGTCGGGTCCATGAGAGTGTGCTTCGCCAGCTCCTTGGTCAGGTGGGTGAGCAGCTTCGTCTCAGCGGTCGCGCGCGGCGTCCCCGCCAGGTCGGCGGGCACCGCCTTCTCGTACTCGTCCGGGTACTGCGTCGCGAGCCAGTGCAGCACGTCCTGCGGCACCAGGGCGAGGCCCACGTCCCAGCCGGCGGCCGACGTGCTGCCGTCGGCCTCGTAGAGCCAGCCGCGCTCGGAGAGCTCGGCGCAGAGGTTGGACTCGAACTCGAGTTCCATGAGTTGTGCGTGTCCCATCAGGCCACAGCCTTTCGTCCGGTCACCACGTCGGTGATGAGCGCGGCGCGGCGCTCGATGAGCAGTGATTTCAGTTCGGCGACCTTGGCCAGCATCGCGTCGATCTTGCCGGTGACCTCGTCGAGGTGGTCGGCAATGCGACGTTGCTCGTCGACAGGCGGGTGCGGCACACGCCAGCGGCGCAACATGCCCTGGCTAATGTTCGGCTGTCCACCACCCGCAGCCTCGCGAATGATGTCGTCCCGCTGACCCCAGAGGGTGTAGTAGAAGAAGCGCGGATCGACGTCACGAGGGCTGGAAAAGGCGCAGCACGCCTGGTTCATCGTCGCATCCGTACCGAGCACGCCAAGCCGCCCGATTGTCGCACCATACATAGCGATCACGATGGCTCCGCGAGGGTGGACGCGCAGAGACGAGACTGCGGCTACAGCCTCCTCAGTGACGTCCTGAAGCGTTGCGGTGACGAGGTTCTCTCGGAGTTCAGATGTGGTCACCCAAGGAACACCGGCTCCACTTTCTACGTAATACCCTGACCCCTTAGGCGTCGTGCCGCTGCCAATGGAAGCGAAGAGGTGAGCTGTGGGAACGACGTTCCACCGAGCGCCGTCGTCGGCATACTGAGTCGACCGCTGCATAGCGGACATCCGACGAACCTCAAGCTTCTCCGCCAGCTCGTCCATCTTGGCGATCATCGCGTCGATCTCGCCGGTCTCGCGGTCGAGGTAGTCGGCGATCGCGCGTTGGGTGCCGAGGTCATGCGCGGTCACGGGGTACTCGCGAAGACTCATCCACTCCGCGCGCGGCATCTTGACGCCCTTCGAGGCGGCCTCGGCGAAACGCACGAAGTTCCGACTGCCGACGATATAGGCGAGGTAGCGGGGCTCGACGTCAGCCTCAGGCCTATAGACGTGTATGTCGCCACCCGCTGTGCCCTCGCGGTCAGCAAGCCAGTGCTTGGCGAGGTAGGGGCGCAACTTGCCGAACAAGACGTCACCTTCGACGAAGGGCGTCCCCTTCGCCGAGTACTGGGAGAGGTCGCCCTCAACGAGGCGCCCCGTGCTGGAGACCATGTCCTCAAGCGATACCTGGAAGTCAAGCGGCGCCTCAGAGTCAGAGACAAGCGTTGCTGCCGCCCAGAAGGGCATTGTCTTCACTCTTCGCTCACCCCCTGGAACATCTCGGCCAGCTCGCCCATGATGCGTTGCACGTCGGCGTCGATCTCGGCGAGCGGGCGCGGCTCCTCGGGCACGTAGAAGATGCGGGTGAACGGGATCTCGTTGCCATGTTTGGCCTTGGACTCGTCCCACCTCGCCTCGGGCGCGAACGGCAGCACCTCGCGGGCCATGTGCTCGTCGAGGTCCTCGCTCATGGGCACGCGCTCTGTGATCTTCCAGCCGTCGGCGAGCACGGGGTTGCCCTTGCGGTCCACGGCCGGAGGGGCGGTCTCGTCGGGCACGGCCATGGCCTGCATCACGGCGTCGACGAGGCCGACGGGGGCCTTGAGCCCGGCGGCCTTGGCAGCCACGGGCAGCCGCTTGGGGATCAGGTTCCACGGGGTGCCGTCGAGGTCCTTCAGGATCTGGACGAGCGCGTCGCCGAAGTCGCGGCGGCCGCGCAGGGCGTCGACCGCCTCCTCGGAGTAGCGGGCGGCCAGTCGGGCCTGCTTGAACACGGGGACGTCGCGGAACATGAAGTCCTGCGGCGTGAGGACGCGGGAGACGTCGGAGTCGGTGAAGGCCTCGTAGGCCTCGACGACCGCTGCGCGGTTGGCTGCGCTCATCTCGCGGCGCTTGTCGCCCAGCGGCTTGCGCATCGGCTCCCAGAGGCCGGACGCGTCGATGAGCTGGATCTTGCCCCGACGCTCGGCGGGCTTGTTGTTGTCGAGGATCCAGACGTAGGTCGCGATTCCGGTGCCGTAGAACATCTGGGTCGGCAGGGCGATGATCGCATCGATGAGGTCTTGGTCGAACAGCCACTGGCGGATCGAGTTGGGCCCGGCATCGGAGTTGAACAGCGGCGATGCGTTGGAGACCACGGCGGCGCGCCCGCCGGTGGGGCTGAGCTTGGAGGCACAGTGGCACAGGAACAGCATCTGGCCGTCGGACTTGCTGGGCAGCCCGTGGCTGAACCGGGAGCCGGGCGTCTTGGCCTGCTCGCGGACCGACTTCTCCTCGACCTCCCAGTCGCCGCCGAACGGCGGGTTTGACAGCACGTAGTCGAAGGTCTGGTCGTCGTAGAGGTCGGTGATGAGGGTGTCGCCCTGGCGGATCGCGTCCGGTCGCCCGCCCTGGATCAGCAGGTCGGCTTTGCCGAGGGCGTAGGCGGCGTCCATCAGCTCCTGGCCGTAGACGGTGACCTTGATGTCGGGGTTCAGCTCCTTGAGCGCGTCCTGGGCGACCAGCAGCATGCCGCCGGAACCGGCGGTGGGGTCGTAGATGGAGCGCAGCGTGTTCTCACCGGCCAGGGAGTCCTCGTCGGCCGAGAACAGCACGTCGACCATGAGCTTGATGGCGTCGCGGGGGGTGTAGAACGCACCGGCGGCCTTCCCCTTCTTGTCGAAGGCGCGGTACATGACGTCCTCGAAGATGTCGCCCATGACGGCGTCTTCGACGTTGGTGGAGCCGAGAGGCAGCGTCGAGAAGTGCTTGACGACGGCGTGGAGCCGGTTCGCGGCGGCGAGCTTGGCGACGAGCTTGGGGAAGTCGAAGGCCGTCCAGATGTCCGCGACGTTCTGCGAGAAGCCAGCGACGTAGCTCAGCAGCGACTTGTCGACGTTGTCGTCGACCGAGGCGATCGTCGCGAGGTCGAGGGGCGAGACGTTGTAGAAGCTTAGCTTGAACTTGTCCCTGACGGCGATGTCGATCAGGTGGGGAGGCAAGTTGCTGAATGCCTCGACGTACTTGATGACCTCCGGCTTGGTGTCCTCCAGAAGGCACTCCAGGCGCCGCAGCACGGTGAATGGCAGAATGTAGTCGCCATACTCCTGGGGCTCGACAACGTTACGCAGGAACTTGTCGGCCGTGTCCCACACGATCCGGGCGGCGGCGGACGCGCGTCCCGACTCAGTTGCCATCTTTCATCGCTCCTCGACTCTGGGTGCATCCACAGCGGACTGTATCAGCATGTTTACGTGCTGCCTCACGATTGGTCAGACCCGATCTGCGTCGCTGACGTGTCCAGAGGCCCCCGACGCCGCCAATGTGGGAGGGCAATGGGGAGAAACGGAGAGCAAGCTAGGACTTGGGTGCCCCAAGTCGGGGTGCTGTGCACCCCCGTGTCCACACCTTTGGTGAGCCCACCCGGTCGGGTGGGGCGCTGCGCTGGGCTTTCGGGTCCGGAAGGGGGTGCGGAGATGGTGGAACCGGGCGGTCTGCGACGGTTGTCACGTCAGCGGGCCCGGAACGTGCCGGGCGGCCGGCCGTTCCGGCATGTCGTCAAGGCCAGCGAAGCGGAGGAGGCGCGGCTGGTCGTCCTCGCCGCCCGGCATCAGATGACGATCCCGCGATTGCTGATGATGTCTGCCCTGGAACGCTCGGATGAGATCACCGCAGCGGACAAGCGAGAGCTGCTCACGGAGTTGTTCGTGATTCATCGCTTGCTGGGGAACATGGCGAACAATGTCAATCAGATCGCGAAGGTGGCGAACTCGACACGGGAGCTGCCGCCGCAAACCGACGCGGTGCTGTCCGCGGCCTGGTCCGTGCTGCGCCGCGTGGACCGTGAGATCGAACGGTTCGGTCTGTCATGATCCCGAACGTGCGGCGCGGCCAGGACATGGTCCGGCTCATCAAGTATCTGGTGGGCCCGGGCAAACGTAACGAGCACACCGATCCGCATCTGGTGGCGGGCAGTTCGTGGCAGATGGCCTGGCACAGCGACGCAGAGCTTTCGTATCCGGACGCGACCGCGATGGGCAAGGACTTGGAGGCTCCCACCAGGGCGTTCGATGTCGACGTGCCGCACGGGCATGTGTGGCATTGCTCGTTGTCGCTGGACGCTGCCGAAGGACGGCTGGCCGATGATGAATGGGCCGAGATCGCCGAGCAGTTCATGACCCGCATGGGGTTTGTCACCGATGACCTGGAGCAGCCGTCGTTGCGGTGGGTGGCAGTCCGTCACGGGGTGTCGAGCAACGGCAACGACCATATTCATCTGGCGGTCAACCTCGTCCACGAGGACGGCTCGGTCGCCGATGTCTTTCGGGACTGGAAGCGCGCCCAGTCGGCATGCCGCGAGCTCGAGGCACAGCACGGTCTTCGGCAAGTGGGCATGAATGGACGCTCGTGTATCGGGTACAAGCCCGGCGAGATCGAGGCCGAGGCCCGCCGCAGAGCCCGTGCTGCACATACGCAGGCACACGAGACTGGACGAGAGCAGCGCGCCTGGGACGAGATCCCGAAGGCTGAGCGGCACGCGATCGTCGCGCACTACCGGCCGGCTGAGGTGGTGCGGTGGACGCTGGCCCGGCAGGTGCGGGCGGCGGCTACGGCGGCGGCTGATGAGGGGGAGTTCGTGCGCCGGGTTCGCCGGCAGGGTTTGTTGATCAGGCCGCGGTTCGCCCGTGGCACCCAGGATGTCGTGGTCGGCTACCGGGTGGCGGCGCGTCCCCGGTACGGTGAGCGTCCGATCTGGTTCGGCGGTGGCCACCTCGCCCATGATCTGACGCTGCCCCGGTTACGGGAGGCGTGGCCGGATACACCCCAAGCCAGTTTGGCTGCGTCGGCGGAATGGCGTGCCGCCTGGCGTGGCATCAGGGTCGCGGCCCCGGGACGCGAAACCCGCGAACCCGCACCCGACCTGCCCCAGCAGCTGACCGCCGACCTCGACGCCATGCGCGCACAGCTGCACGCGATTCCACCCAATGACCTGGCCGGGTGGGGCCGAGCAGCGGGGCAGGTGTCGGGCGCGTTGTCGGCGTGGTCAGTGACCACCGAACCCACCCCAGGCCCGTTGGCGCAGGCCGCGGACGCGATCGCCCGCTCGGCCGAACTGCGTCGCCCGCCGCTGCCGCGACCGGACCGCGTCCCCGGGATGTCGTCGATCGCCGGGCTGATACTGGCCGGAGTCGGGAAGGGACGCAAGACCCAGGAGATGCTCACCCAAACACTCCTGTTGCGGCAGTTGCTCGCCCTCGGTAGGGCGGCCGCGGAGGCGCACCAGGCGGTGGGGGAGCTGCGTCGGGCTGAGCAGATCAACCATGCCCTGAACGCGCGGCTGGCGCCGATGCTGCGGCAGTTGGAGGCATCCATGCCGTCAGTGCACGGCACCGATCCGGCGCGGGCGGCAAGTGATCAACAGCAGGTGGTGGCCGCATCGTTCGCCCAACCGGCCGGATCAGTGATCCCACCCAGCCTGCCCACACCACCGCCGGGGCGGCCGGCTGAGCGTACGACCCGGGCGGGTTCCGGGATCGAGCGATAGCGACCTGGTGCACGCCGATTGGCACATCGTCGCTGAGGAAAGGAACCTGCCATGTCTGACAACGACGGAATCGACGACGCACTACGTAACGCCGCCCAACTAACCGGGGGGATGCTGGCCCGCCTCGGCGAGGCACAATCCCGCGCCAGCCAACAACACGCCATCGACCAGGAACACGCCGTCACGGCCGCGTCCGCACGGGCCGAGCATCAGATCTCGCAGGCCGCAGCCCAAGAACAGGCGGCGATGGCACGGTTGCGGCTGGTCCATGACCCCAACTGGTGGGCCGCCGCGACCGTCCGGCAGGTCAGCGACACCTGGCAGATCGCCGACGCCTACCGAGGCCGTCAGGACGCGGACGCTGCCCGCGAGATCATGACCCGCGAGATCACCACCCACTGGGGTGTTACCCCGCAAGCTGACGCCGATGCTGCCGTTGTTCGTCGGCTCCTCGAACAGACCGAACAAGACCGGCAACAAGAGCGCGCCGAAGACCACCGCGCCGAACACGACCGCAGGCGTGGGCGAGCTATCGAGGATGAAGCGGACGATCAGGACCGGCAGGCGCAACGAGCCAACAGACCAGCCGAACTGCGATCCGAGACTGTAACCGGCACCGACGAGGTCGTCGAGGCCAAACAGACGCGGATCCGGGCGGAGGGCCTCGACCAGCAAAGCGCCGACGGGTACGACTCGGCCGAACAACGCGACGCTCGGGCCGAGGGTTACGCGCGGTCCGGAGACCAACGCGCCACCCAAGCGCGCATTTTGGCTGACGAGGGAAATGCGTTGCCGCCGGAGTATGCGACCCGCACCCGACCCGGCCGGAGACGCCGGTCCTCCCACGGACCACACCAACCACGCCCCTACTACCGCATCGTCGGCGACCGCGGACGATAGTGCCTATGCTCAAGTTCGACGCAATAGGAGTGAACGACCGGCGCACGCAATCACAGCAGTTGCTTCAACGGCGCACCGCCCGACGGCTCAGCGCCATCGAAAATCTAGCTCCCAACACTTGTTTGGAGTCATTGCGATGACGGTGCCTGCCCGTGTCAAGTGGCATGCCCATGCTGGCAGTAGGTCGGGCGACGGAGCCGCCCGCGGACTCAGCGCGCAGGCTTGGCGTGCTGAGCTCAAATAGGCGCGATATCGGATCGAGCGCGGCCAGAAATGAGCAGAGTCTGGCGGGACGGGTGCCGGGTGCCCAGGATCGCCCCTCTGCCTGGTCACGGGTGGGCGGCTGGCGGCGTCAGACGCACCTGGCAGTCTCCGGGTCAATCACACTCGACACCATGACGGTCCATCGCGCTCAACGGTGTGACTGTCTTCTGCATTTGAGGGCCGGACGCCAGTGACGACGCCCGAGTCTGGTTTGGATCTACTGCCGGATCAGCGTGCAGCACCCTTCTTCCAGTCCGCTAGGGTCTTGGAGATCTCCTTCAACGGCCTTTCAACCAAAGCGAGCCCTTGCGATCTGGCAGCTTGGTGCTTCAGGTCCTCCATCTGGATGATATAGGACAGGTCGGGGATCGGCCGTCCCGTGGAGTCGGTGGCTGGAATCTTGATGTTGATTGCCGGGACGGGGTCTTCACCTTCGTTGGGGAAAACTTGTGCAGCACACCCAGATCCCACATGAAGGTGCGCCCCGGAGCAAGCGAGCCTAGGCCCGCCTTGCACAGTTGCTCGAGGGCTGCGAAGTCCTGGCGTTCCTCTTCCGGGGACCATGCTGGCAGCCGGGGGTCGAATGCAACATTGACATCGCGGGCCACTGTCGGGCCGGAGTGGCCGATCTGGAAGGTCAATGCGCCGGCGTCGTCGCGCGCGCGGAGGTCGGCCCATACGTATTGGCTCGGAGCAGCTCGTTGGCCTGAGAATTGGCCAAACTTGGGTTGGTCGCCAGGGCCCCGGAAAGGTCGGTTGATGGGCCTGTGACTTGGGAGAACGTGGGGGTGTGACCGGCGTGGCGTGTGGGACGGGTGTGGCCTGTGGGGCTGGGATGGGAGTTGCCATACAACCTTCCCCGACCCAGGACCACACCCGCCGATGCCATCTTCCCCGACAGTCGGCGCGAGCAGGATCGAACGCGCCGGTGACCTGATGACCGCCTTGAACCATGTTCCCGATCCCCGAGACCCACGCGGGGTCCGCTACCCGCTGGCCGGGATGCTCGCCGTCGCAGTGTGTGCGGTGCTCGCCGGAGCGCGCTCGTTCGCAGCGATCGGGGACTGGGCGCTGGATCTCGACGCTGGGCACCTGGACCGGCTCGACTTGGAACGCGCGCCGGTGGAGTCCACACTGCGCAAACTGTTCGCCCGGATCGACGCGGCCGCTCTGGATGCTGCGCTGGCGGTGTTCGCCTGGTGCCGGGTCCGCCACATCGCAGGCCGTCGGGTTGTCGCGATCGACGGCAAGACGGTGCGGGGTGCACGCTCCAAAGCGGGCAGCGCACCGCATCTGATTGCCGCACTCGACCACGCCACAGGCGTCGTGCTCGGCCAGCACGCGGTCGAGGCGAAGAGCAATGAGATCCCTGCGGTGCGGGATCTGCTCGCCGGCTTTGACCCGGCTGACTTGGCCGGATGCGTGATCACAGCCGATGCGATGCACACCCAAGACGACACCGCCAAGGCCATCATCGCTGCCGGCGCGGACTATGTGTTCACCGTCAAGGCCAACCGCCCCACCCTGCTGGCAGCGCTCAAAGCGCTGCCCTGGAACAAGGTGCCCGTCGGATCGACCTCGACCCAGCACGGCCACGGCAGGCGCGCCACGCGAACCATCAAGGTCATTGAGACGCCCACCCTGCCCGGCTGGCCGGAGTTCACCGGCGCGGCCCAGGTCGCCCAGCTACGCCGCACAGTCACCAAGAACGGGAAGAAGACCGTCGAGGTGGTGTACCTGATCACCTCCGCCGACCATCACGACGCGCCACCGGCGACCCTGGCCGCCTGGGTCCAAGGGCACTGGTCGATCGAGAACGCCCTGCACTGGGTCCGCGACGTCACCTACGACGAAGACCGCTCCCACGTCCGCACCGGCCACGCCGCCCATGTCATGGCCAGCCTGCGCAACACCGCGATCTCGATCCTGCGACTCACCGGCTGGGACAACATCGCCACCGCCCTACGCCACCACGCCCGCAACCCCGAAAGAGCCATCACATGCGCCCTCACAAGCTGAAACAAGACCTTTCCGGGGCCCTGGGTTGGTCGCGGCGCCAGGCCGCGCACCTGGAACTCGTTTGTCTGAGGGGAATGGCAGGTATATCTGCGCTGGGTTGACCACTCGTCGAATCACGTCAGCATCCCTGTCGTGGGATCCATCAGCGTCGCAGACTCGGTAGTCCGTTCGCCGCTATCGACGTGTCCGGTACTCAGCGCCGGATCCTCGCGACTACGGTTGGAAGTAGACGATATCTCCGTTCGTAGCGAGGGTGCGGATGATCGAACGGAGAAAACTGAAACAGAGGGCCGGGGAATATGACCTACGAACAGATGCCGATCGTGGAGGCTGAACTCCACGAGCTCCTTCTTGATCTGGAGAACTACCGCATCCCTACCCGTCGTGATGACGAGGCGGGGGCCCTGAAGTACCTGTTCGCATCCGAAGATGTCCTCGGCGCGGCGCGGCTGATCCTCCGAGACGGCTACTTTGACAACGAGGTGCCAATCGTGATGCTCGCATCGGCAACAGACGGCGTCCCAACCTACATTGTGCTGGAGGGAAACCGTCGAGTCAGCGCGCTCAAGGCTCTCCATGACCCCACGATCGTGCCTGGCCACGAGACTGAGATTCGATCCTTGCTCAAGCGATACGCAGTTGAGGCGGAGAGTCTTCCCGAGCGAATCCGTGTCCTTGTGGCTCCCGATCGGGCGACGGCGGCACCGCACGTAGCGCGGCTGCACACGGGTATCTCGAAGAGGCGCTGGAGCCGCGACCAGCAGGCCACGTTCTACTACTCACTCTTGGACGCGCAGACCACCGTTGATGATGTGAAGGCGCAATACCCCGATGTCGAGGTCGCCAGGTTTATGAAGATGGCGGTGATGCGACGCTTTCTCAGTGCAGCACCGTTCTCCGATCAGACTCTCCGGCAATACGCCGGTGGCATCTTGACAATGTCGGCCTTCGAGTATGCATACCGAAACAAGGACATCGCGGCAGCGATCGGGGTGGAGTTCGACAAGGATGGCCTACTGCTCCCGAGAACCTTGACTCCCGAGAAGATCGCCGCAAAGCTACCGAAGAAGAAGCTCGACGCCTTGGAGTACCTCGTAGGCGAGTTCCGCGCGCGCCGTCTCAGCACTCGATCGCCGGAGCTCAAGAAGAGCAGCCGGGAACCCCACCAGCACTTCGTCGATCGGCTCAACGGCATCTCGACGCCTGCTGCGCCACAACCAACTCCTGCCACCCAAAGCCCATCCTCAGGGCCGTCGCAGAGTGGTTCAACCGACCCATCGAGTGGCTCCAGTGCCCGAGCGGAAGGCGCGGGCCCAACCCCATCTGGCCCCGCGAACGGCGCGGGAAGCCGTGGTCCAAACCATCCCGATACCAAAGACACGCTTGACCTGGCGGGCCTGGACTACAAGAACGCGCCACTAAACCTCAAACTGAGGTATCTCGAGTTGCGAAAGATCAGTGTCTCGAATCTGCCTATTGCGGCGGCGATCCTAATGCGTTCCGTCCTTGAGGCTACGATCAAAGTACATTTCGAGAGCGCTGCAACTCCAGCAACTGGCGAGTTGAGCGACGTATTCAAGTGTGTCAAGCAGTCTTATGGGCAAGAGAAGTCACTCAGGTCAACCGTCGGCATTATACAGTCAGGAAACGCCCAAAAACACGGTTCTATTCAGTGGTTCAACCTCATCGCGCACAGCGCTGATGCTTTGGTGAGTGCAGATGACGTGCGGCAAGCATGGAAGGTAGTGAATCCCTTGCTCAGGCACTTGTTGCGTCCACTTTCGCAGGTCTCGACTGCAACGCCTTGACCACGTTCGCGACGGAAGGGGACGCCACGAGCAATTCCTCTGCCTGGCCCGGGTGCCGCGCAGAGTAGTTGAGTTCCAGCCGGCACTGGAACTGGTCACGATACAGCCTCTCAATGAGTGGCGCAGTGTCATAAGTCATCAACCAGTGCGCCTTCTCGACGGTGTTGACGATCGCTGCAAGCGCCTTATGGTCTCGTCCATCGAACGCATTGAGATAGAGCTGCGAACCTGCCTGCACGTAGGGCGGGTCGATGTACATAAATGCTCGGTCATCTTGGGAGTACCGCTGGATCACGGTTCGGCCGTCGAGGTCGGACACCGTGATACTGTCTGCGAGGTTGCCGATGGCGGACAATCGCTCGATAAGCGTCGCCCGATTGAAGCGGGCATCAATCTTGTACTTTCCCTCTTGTCTCTGTCCACCGATGACACCCGCGTTCAGAATCCCTGAACGGTTCGTCCTGTTCAAGAAGAAGAATGCAAACCCTAAGCGAAGCGCATCACTCTCATCTCGCGATCTGTAAATACGTCGCTGCTTCTGCCATTCAGCTATGGTCAATGGTACTGAGGCGACCATCTCGACGAGTCTTGCATTGTCACCGACGGCGGACTTCCAGAAGGCGTAGACGGCCGGGTCAATGTCATTTACCACTAGGTGTTGGACGATTCCCTCTCTAAGCAGCGCGATGCCGGCGCCTACACCGCCAGCGTAAGGCTCGATGTAGCGGGCATTGTCTATTCCAAGCCCCTTGATGATGTCCGCAAAGAAGCCCGCGAGTGCTGCTTTCCCGCCTGGGTAGCGGAGCGGTGAAAGACTGCCATAGCGGCGTGACCCGATGACACGCAGGATGTCGCTCATCAAGAGTCCTTCCGTGCCCGGTGCGCGGCAACGCGGCAGCGCGCCGAGCAGAAGCGGGCGTCGCTGCGCCCAAGAAACGTCTCGCCACAATGTTCGCATCCTCGCCGTGCCTCGCGACGCTGCAGCCGTTCATGACGTAGCGCTCGATCAAGCTCGGTGAGCCTCGCGTCAGTGAGAGTTCCAAGATCGATCATGTTACAAATACTACTCGTAACAGAGGAGATAGGTGAGTTATCACGCTGACCTAGTGTCGCGTTTCTGAAGTTGGTTTATGGTTCGCTTTCATGAGGATCTCGTCGGCGGTTTTGGTCCAGACGAAGGCGTGTTTGCGGTCGTTCCAGCCGGTGATGAATTGCCGGATCTTCGCGTTGAGGTCTTTCACGCTCGTGAACACGCCCCGCCGGATGGCCTGCTTGTCGATGATCGAGAACCAAACCTCGACGAGGTTCAGCCACGACCCCGAGGTCGGGGTGAAGTGCACGTGGAACCGCGGGTGCTTGTCGAGCCAGTCCTTCACCTCGGGGGTCTTGTGAGTGGCGTAGTTGTCCATCACCAGGTGCAGCTCCGGCTCCGGGTATGCCCGATCCAGCTGACGCAAGAAGGACAGGAACTCCTGTCGACGGTGCTTCGGTTTGACCGCCCCGGTGACGTGCCCGGTCGCGATCTCCAACGCCGCGAACAGCGTCGTCGTGCCATGCCGCTTGTAATCGTGCGTGCGCTTCTCAACATCCCCGATCCGCATCGGCAGCATCGGCGCGGTCCGGTCCAGCGCCTGGATCTGGCTCTTCTCATCCACACACAACACGATCGCGTTCTCCGGCGGCGCCAGATACAAGCCCACGACATCAGTGACCTTCCCGACCAGCTCCGGATCCGTGGAGAACTTAAACGTCTCGCTCCGCCAAGGCTGCACCCCGTACTTCCGCCACGCCCGCGCAACCGTCGCGTTCCCGATCTTCAGATGCCCTGCCAGCAGCCGCGACGACCAATGCGTCACCCCATACTTCTTCGGCGGCACCGTCAACGTCGCCGTGATGATCCGCTCGTCATCGACACGCTTGGGCCTGCCCGCACGCGGCGCGTCGGCCAGCCCCGCAAGCCCAGCCTCGATATACCGGTTCCGCCACTTCCACACCGAGACCGTCGTCGTACCCACCTCGGACGCGATCCGCGCGTTCGCGATCCCCTCAGCAGCCAACAAAACGATCCGAGCCCGCACCGCCAACCCGGCCCGGATCGTCGTCGACCGCGTCCACGACACCAACTCGTCCCGGTCACCATCACGCAACACCAATGCCGGAGCAGGAGAATTCGCCATAACCCATTCTCCCAAACCACCAACCATTTATGAACTAACGAAACGCGACACTAGCAGCGCATTGCTAGTGGGGCGGGATCGCCGGGATGAGTTCCGTGCCGACTGCCTGCGTGGCACGATCCACCGCTGGGAGGGTTGGATTCTTGGGTGGACGTGGACGAAGCTGATCGTGAGGATCGGCCCGGTCACCAAGCCGACGACAACACCTCCCCTCCAGAACCCGCGACGCAGGTCGGCGCTGGCGAGGTTTGCGGAGGCCGGATAGGCGCGGATGCGAACCGACAGCCTCGACCAGAAAAACGGGGACGCTCGGATCCGGCTGAATAGCGCAGGCCCGCCCTGAGTACGTCAGATCCAGGGACCAGCGCGCCACCGAGGCGCGCATCTTGGCCCACGCGGAAAGCGCACGGCCTCCGACTCATGCGATCCGCGTGCGGCCAACCCGTAGCTGCCGACCTTCCCGCGATTCGCACAACCCGCGTTGGCGTTACCGCGTCGTCGTCGGCCGCGGCCACCGAACCGAGGCCGGGCCATGGGCTGGCCGTGTCCCCTGCGCGAAATGAGAAGGTCCGGGCCTGCAGGTCACGACAAGATGCTTGGCCGCGCGAGGCGATAAGCGGACGTGACCGGTGACCATCCGTGCCCCGCAATCCTCAACGGCCACTCTGGGGCCGCGTCCGCAGCCTCCATCCGTGGCTCCAGAAGCTCCGACCACCGCTCGATGGCGATACTTACGTCCCTTTCGACCACCCACGTTCGCCTCGACTTTGCCCAGTGCCTCGTTCTCCAGGAGGTGGGCGGCCCTCCCCTGGGCAACAACGAGTACCGCAGGGCTTCGAGCTGCGATGCATTGTGCTTGGTAGATCTGGACGGCATCGACCTCCAGGTCACGTCAATGGTCATCACGACTCTCTTCGTCGCTCACGACTGCGCGCCCCCTGCGCGCTCGACCGCGCGGTAGACCGTGGACCGCGCCACCCCGAACAGCTCGGCCAGCTCGGCTGTTGTGTGCCCGCCCGAGCGGTACAGGTCGACCAGGTGCCTCTCCTGCACGCCGGACAGCTTCGGCTTCTTACCCCGCAGCTTGCCGTTCGCCTTGGCGACCTGCATCCCCTCGCGCGTGCGCATCTTGATCAGGTCGGCCTCGAACTCGGCGAACGTCGCGAGGATGTTGAACATCATCTTGCCCATCGGGTCCGTCGGGTCGTAGGCGCTGGCCCCGAGCCGAAGGGTGACGCCCTCGGCCGCCAGCTCGTCGGCGATGTCCTTGGCGTCCCTGATCGACCGGGCCAGCCGGTCGAGCTTCGTCACCACCAGCTCGTCTCCCGGGCGCACCGCCGCGAGGGCCTTCTCCAAGCCCGGGCGCGACCGGTTCGTCCCTGCCAGCCCCTTGTCGACGTGGATGTGCCTGGCGTCGACGCCGAGGCCCACCAGCGCGTCACGCTGGGCGGTGAGGTCCTGCTCGGCGGTGCTGACTCGCGCGTAACCGATCTTCATGGCCCGAGCGTACCGTAAGGGGTCCCTTCACCGGGCAGTGTTGCGGGCGGGTCTTGCGGGACACCCGGAACCGCTGGATCTCGTCGCTGGGGTGCGCCCGCGAGAGTGTCCCGCAAGCCGGTCGGCTAACGGCCGCGCATTGCTGAGCATCCATCGTCTCTGCGAGGCTTCTAGGGTGGCTATCAACAACTGGTGGGACTCAGATCCCGAGGAGTGCTATTGGATGGAGATCCGTCAGGAGCCGCGAGGCCTCGGCGAGTACCTTCGTACACCGGTGGCGGCAGCAGGCGGTAAACCCTCCTGGTCGTACGAGCTGACCACATACGTGCGACCGGGTGACCGAATCTTCCACTGGCACAAGACGCCGGCCGGTGAGCCCGGCATCATCGGCTGGTCCGAGGCCCTCGGGCCTCTGCCCTGCAGCGCTGGTTCCCATTATGTTCGCGCAGCGTGATGTGGCGCGCAGTCGAGAAGGGCGAGCAGCGGACCCGGCTCCGCGCCGGGAGAGCGGCCAAGGCTACATCGCCGACGCTACGCTGAGAGCAGCTATTGAGCAGCATGCTGTCGAGCGGGCCATCTCTCACTACAAGGATTACGGTGCCACGAGCATTGAGGAGCTCGGAAAGCCGTACGACCTCAAAGTGGTGGTTGGTGGCGTCGAACGCCATGTCGAGGTCAAGGGTTCCTCCGGCACGGGAGTCGAGTCGGTGCAGCTGACCCAAGGCGAGGTCGACCACGCCAACAGCTATCGGCCGACGGACCTTTTCATAGTCGACGGAATCATCGTCCGGAGAGAACCGGGTGGCGGGGTGACGGCTGTGGGAGGGAGCGTCCGGTTGTGGGCCGACTGGGCCCCGGCGGCTCGTTCACTGCGCCCAACGCACCTGCGGTACAGTCTTCCCTTGGAGACGTAGAGCATCAGGCTCGACGGTTTGCGCAGGTCCACAGGTCGAGCTTCTAGTCTTGCGTTGGCGCTGTTGGTGTTCCGCCCGTTTTCGAGTGCGGATTCACGGTGGCGAGGCGAAGAGTCTTGATGAGGCCGAGGTGGGAGCCACCTAGCGAGAAGGTCGTTACGCGACTTCGGTCGCGCGAGCGCCGACAATGAGGGCGACCTGGTGCGGGAGCGAACTGCGCTGACGGCGGACCGCGAACCCACGGGAACTGCCGTGGGGGCAGAGACCATCGCGTGCGTCCGCTCGGCTCTGACGCGAGTGCACCTGCGGCATGTTCAATAGTCCAAGTTCCGAGAGGCTGGGACGGAGAAGGAGCGGTCGCTACTCTAGGTCGAAATCTCGATATCTCTCCCCCTCGTCGTCGATCCAATGGACGCGGAGCTTCTCATCACCACGGGACTGCAGTAACAGCGTGTAAGGGATTCGCCTCGAACCACCAGACTGGATTGTGACGGGCGCTTGCGGCGCGACGAGATGCATCGCTGCGCCCTCCGGAATCGTCTCGAATGTGACCTGCTCCGCATCTGCGCCACCGCGGTTGGTAACCTCGGCCCAACGTCGAGTGGTGTACTTCGGAGTGCCGTTCTGCTGGATGCCCGAGACTTCACGTTCCTGCCTCGGCTGGACCAGGAGGTCGACGCCCTTACGGTCGGTCTGGGCAGGTGCGGATGAGAGCTCGAGGCCAGTGAGATCGTGCTCGAGGGTTCGCCAGACCAAGACTGTGAGTTCTTCCGTGTTGCTGAATTCTCCAAGGATCCCCTTCTCCTGCATCAACTTTCGGAAGTCGCGAAGTGCTTGGAGCTGATCAATATCTACGTCGTTAGGTAGGGGAGCGGT
This sequence comes from Brooklawnia propionicigenes, assembly GCF_030297015.1. Lineage (NCBI taxonomy): Bacteria > Bacillati > Actinomycetota > Actinomycetes > Propionibacteriales > Propionibacteriaceae > Brooklawnia > Brooklawnia propionicigenes. The sequence continues at coordinate 2,237,811 of NZ_AP028056.1, forward strand.
CGAGAACAGCATGTGGACGGGCTTGCCTTGTTCTTGCGCACGGTCCACTTCCTCGGCGGTCCCTGACACGGCGGAGGGCGTGGGTGACCCGAGCCGGCCGCCGAACAGCGCGAATACGACATCCGAGTCGTCCACGCCCTGGGCGTTTATGAGTTCTTGGGGATGTCCACCCTGTACGGGCACCGACGCCGTTTCCCACCGCCACGGCACTAGCACGACGCCCCTATTGCGGGCATTGGCGTCATTCCAACTATGGATTGCCTTTTCGACCGCGTCCCGAGCATCTGGTACATCCGAGGGAGACGCGATCATGACGCGGAGGACAGTTGCTGAAAACACCATGCCCTCAGGCTAGAAGATGGCTCCGACAGATGGACGGCCCCGCGCCACAGACAACATCCGTCAAACGGATGCTGGGGGCAGGAACGCGCGTGGCGTCGCAGTTGAGGCTGCGGATAGCTACGCGATCAGTTGGCCGAAATTTCCTGAACAGGGACACCCGGGCTCAATGTGACCTGATCTGTGGTCGGGAGCCCCGAAGTTGGGATGCTCGCGTCGGTGCCCGTGCTCGCAAGCCTTCGCACAACAGTGACGAACACGCCGCGAACTGTGCGCATTTCATCGCTCGAGAATCTAGTTCCCCCGAGGGCCGCAGCGGTGGCGGCGATGAGGCAACGGTCGTACTCGACAGGCACACGCTGGTCGAGTACGAAGTGCGCCTCCAATTGTTGAAGATCGCGACGGCTCAAGGGGCTCAGGATTGTCAACGACACGCGATCTGCTGCGGACTCCAACGATTCCCCGTCGATGCTATCGACGGCCACCTGCGGAGCGGTGGCACGCCCCTGGGCCAAGTCGATTCGGCCGCGCACCTGCTCAAGGGAGGCTTGGAACCACGATGTGTCAATCGCCGAGAAGGAATCGGACTCCATGCGGAGAGCGTTACTTACGTTGTGCGCTGTATCGCCTGCTCCCCACAGATGCACTCTCAGTCCGTAGGACTGCGCCAACTGGACGCCCACCCGAATGTCTTCATCGCCCGACAGGACGACTGCGTCTGTGACGGCGCGGTTGCGTGCCAAGTCGATGAGATCGGTCACGATCAGCGAGTCCACACCCTTCTGCTGGCCAACGCTATTGAGGACGCCGAGGCGGAGTTTGAGCCCCGGCTGCAATGCCAGTTCAGACTGCTCGAGCGACAGTTGAGGTCCCGGCATGGCATCGTACCAGTAGATCCGCAGCAATTGCACATCACCGCACAGTGTTCCTGCTTGTGTGTGAAGTTCTTGCACCGCCGTGCCTGTGTCGCGCAACCTTAGGTCTTTGCGAGGAAGCACGACTCCGAACGCCGCCTCAGACCCACCGGCGAAAAAGTACCCGGCGTCCACTAGAAGCGCAAAGCGGTCCATCGTTCCTCCGAACTGCTGCCGCCCGCGGGGCGGAATAACCTTCTGGCAAAATAAAAGCCCCTTTCGGGGCTTTATATAGGCGCCAAATCCAAACAACTCATAGTGGTTCGACGCGACTGCTCCACAGTACCTCGCGACTCAGGGAAGCGCAACCTGCCTGTCGACGAGACTCATACATAGTCCCCGCGAGTGAGGGGGCCGTGCCTCATACAGTTTCCTCCGCGAAGCTTGGGTCGGCCACGATGGGGTGTGAGTGTGAGGGATCTGTCGTTGTCGGCTCGGGTTGAGGTCACGAGAGTTGCGCCACGGCGTGCGCGCATGCGGCGAAGAAGGCCAAGGGCCGGATCGTGGACCAGGTCGTGGAGGCTACGGGCTGAAACCGGGACCATACCCCTCAATAACTGAAGGCGCGTTTGGTGCAGCCGAAAGGCCGTGCGCAGGCAACGGTGACGGTAATCGACCGGCGACGTACCAAACCCTGTCAGTACTACTACGACGCGTTGAAAACGTTGCAGCAGGTGTGGGCCACCGGTGGTGGGGTCTGCGGGCAAATACCTGGCCGCGTCGATGAGTGAGTGGCCGGACGCGATGGAGGCTGAAAGGTCACTGGTACTCGACGAATGCCGCTACGACCAGCAGGTACGCTGCGAACTGGAGAAGATGTCACCGGCCACGATCGACCGTTACTCTGCCGCTGCCCCCGACTCCGATCTGAGCTGAGGGGAAGACCGCCACCAGGCCAGCCTGGCGCGAGCTTGTCAGCCGCTTTGCAGCATCGCAGGTCGAGTTCGCCCGCCCAGGGCTTCGTGTCGATCTTCGACCGTCAGTCCGGATCTGTACGAACGTCGGAAAACAATCCTAGGGGTGGGGCTGTGTACGGCAGGGGGTCGGTGACGCTGGCACTGTCGGTGGAGTGCGCGAAGGGTCCGGTCGGACTCAGCAGAACACTGAGGTGGTAGTCGGCGTGGTCGCGGAGCCAGGTGCTGATGCCGGTGGCGGGGTCGAGTCGGTGGTGTTCCCAGGATCGCCACATGGCTTCGAGGCGGATGACGGCTTCGGCGGATTCCCACCAGCGGGCTGACCAGCGGTATTCGGCTCGTCCGGCTTCGCCGACGTTGCGGCGGAAGACGGGGCAGACGAATTCTCGGACGAATTCGTCGGTGCTGCCGAAGTACAGCTCCGGGGGCGCATCATTGCCGGTCTCGCCCATTGCTCCAGGAGTGTCTTCTGATTGCGGGGTGGTGGGATCGTCTGTGGGCCACTCGGTGTTGGTGGTCCAGTCGGGGATGTCGGTCATGTTGGGGTCTCCTGTAGTTGGGTGTCTCGGCTGGGGTCGTGGGCGTCGACGGATGCCCGGATTGCGGCCGCGTCAGGGCTGGTCATCCAGGGTTGGGTGGCGATGAGAGTGGGTCGGGCGCCAGACGCGAACACCACTGCTCTGCCGGGTGGCATGGCCGCGAGGTCAGCTGCCTCAAGGATGCGTTGCCTGTTGAGCTGTTGGGTGACGTTTCGGTGGCCTTTGCCGACCGACACCGATCGGGTGGTCTTGTCGTAATCGCCGATCATCGCGGCGAGAGTATCGAGGAAGTCGCGTTCTTTGACGCCGCCGCCGTAGATGGCGATGTTGGCTGCTGACCAGAGTTTGCGCATGCCGGATTCTCCCCAGACGTCGACGCCTTGGGACCAGGATTGGAGGATGGTCATGAGGATGATGCCGCGGCTGCCGTAGTGGGAGTAGAGGGCGGGTAGGTCGGTCCAGCGGCAGACGTTGGCGGCTTCGTCGAGGACTCCGAGTAGGGGTGTTTGGAGTCGGCCGCCGGCGCTTTGGGCGGCGAGGTTTTCGGCGGCTTCAGCGACGGCGGCGGTGAGGGCGGTGACGAGGGGTCCGGCGGTGGATGTGCCTTCTTTGGACAGGCTGTAGAGGGTGCCGCCGTCGGCGTGGACGAAGTCGGTTGCACGCAGCTGGGCGCGGGGGTCGTCTGGCTCCTGTGGGGTGATCCAGGCGGCGATTTGTCGGTTGGTGAGGCATGAGGCCATTTGTTGGGCGGTGCCGTAGATGCCGCCTCGTTGTTTGTCGGGGGCGAAGATGACGCCGGCGAGCTGGTCGGCGGTGAGTTCGTAGCCGGCCGCGGCGACAAGTCGCATTGGGGTGTCGTCGGTGGGGCGGGTGAGCCATCGGTACACGTCGGTGATGGGCCGGTGGTCGACGGCTGCGGCGAGGAGGAGTCCGGCGAGGAGGTCTTGTCCGGCGGGGTCGAAGAAGGCGTCGGTGCGTGCTCCGGGGGCGCGGGAGCCGCTGGCGAAGTGGGCGGCGAGTTTGGAGGCCTGGACTTCGTCGGTGACGTACGACAGCGGGTTCCACCACCATGTTGGTTGTTCGCCGGCGAGGTGTTGGGGGTCGAACACCCAGACGGGTCCGCGTTCGGCTCGCAGGTCGCGGGTGGCGTCGACGACATCGCGTTTGTTGCTGGTGACCAGCACGGAGCCGGGTGCGGCGAGGATGGCGGGGATAGCGCGGCTGGTGGTTTTCCCGGTTCGTGGCCCCCAGATGTCGACGTGCATGTCTTCCCACGAGCCATAGAGCCGCTCGCCGCTGGCGACAGTGACACCGATCGGGATACCGGGGGTGCTGGGATCAACACCGAGACGCTTCGCCTTCGCAACAACGGATGCCTTCGACAGGGGGCTGATGTCGTGCCTGACCCCGAGGTAGTGGGACGACTGGTCGACTCGCGTCCTATGCCTGGTCCGGTGGCCGATCAGAAGCCAGCCGGCGGCGATCGCAACGGTGATCGTGAGGACGCTCGCGATGGCGACGATGGTGGAGGCTGCCGGCCAGGTGGTGGTGCCGCGGATGGCGCCGAAGACGATGGTCCAGAATCCGCCTTGGGGGCGTCCGAGCCCGGCGATACGCCATCCCGCCTGGATGCTGATCCACATGATCAGGCTGATGCTGATCGTGAGGGCGCCGGTCCCGTACATCAGGATCGTGTCCGGACCCCAGAGGGAGGGCTGGGCCCGTCGGTTGTTGGGTGTGGTCATGGTCGGGTTCCGACGCGGGATCGTTGGTGCCACAGTTTGTTGGTGTCGTGGATGTGTTGTTCGGTGCGGGTGAGGTCGACTCGGATGGGGATGCCGGGGCGGCCGCCGACTTTGACGAGGAACTTGCCGAGTCCTGGGGGTTCGGCTTCTTGTCCGCGGCGTGAGTCCCAGGCGGGTGGGTCTTGCCAGCTGGCGAGCATGGCTTGTTCGGCTTGGGACAGTCCGATGACGGGGGTGAGGTCGACCATTTCTGCTTGGGGGAGTCCGCCGCAGATGACCATGCCGGCGCGTTCGACGAAGCCTTTGGCTTTGAGGTAGTCCTCGGGGGTGGGCAGTGCCCGCAGGTCACTCATGGTGTGGGTGATCATGGCGGTCCCGACGCCGACTTGCCGGTTGAGGCGGGTGAGGGAGTCGACGCGGTCGACGATGCCGCTGCCGGAGCGTAGCGCTTGCCACAGTTCGTCCATGATGACGAAGTAGTGGCGCCGCTGCTCGAGTTCGGCGTCGGCGAGGACTTGGGCGATGTTGACGGTGGCGAAGCCGTTGGACCAGCAGGCCAGAAGGACCGCGGCTCGCACATCGTGGTCAGCTTCAGTGATGGAAGACACGTCGTAGACCACGGGCCGGTCGAGTTGCATGGGGTTCGTGGTGGGCTGGGCGAAGATTTCGCCAAGCCGACCACCTCGGCTCAGGCTGATCAGGGACGCTTCGAGGCCACGGGTGATGCGCTGGTATTCGCCGAAGTCGCCGCGATCGACCGCCACCTCACGCACCGCAGCGGGCCCATCTTGCACGATCGCGAGAAGATCAGCCAGCACGGGTGTGTGGGTGGCTTGGTGGTCGAGGACCCGCAGCGCCTGGTCGAGGACGGATTCTTCGACGTCGCTGGGGGGTTGTTTACGCAAGATGGTGAGCAGGGCGCTGACCATGGTGAGGCGTCGGGCGTGGGCGTCGGCTTCGACTTCTTGGGCTTGTTTCTCGTAGCCAGCATCACGGAGCCGGCGGGCTGCGTGTTTGGCTTGTCCGGGGTCGAGGATGTTGAGGTGGCCGCGGCCTCGTCCGAGGGTGATGACTTGTCCGCCGAGGGCGGTGACCATGTCGATGTAGTCGGGTTTCAGGTCACCGAGCACGATCGGGAGGACGCCGTATCCGGCGAGTCCGGTGGCCATCCGGCGTACGGCGGTGGACTTGCCGAGACCGGTGAGGCCGAGGAAGAAGACGCTGGGGTTGCGGATCAGTTTCGCGCGTTGGAACCAGCTGATGGGGTCGCAGCACAAGGTGGCGCCGGTGATGATGTGGCGTCCCAGCGGGACACCGACCATGGGTGTTCCGGAGCCGACGACCCACGGCCATAGCCCGCACACTTGTACGGTGGTGCCGCGGAACTCGGATGCCGGGTCGATGAGGATGGCTTCACCTCGATCGCGTCCGGGCCAGCCTTTCGGCCCGGGCCTGCGGGGTGCCGGCGCTGCCGGCTTCTGGTGACGGCTCATAGTTTGTCCTTGAATGCGGTGATGGACGACACGAGTTGGGGTAGCAGGATTCCCAGGGGCAGGCCGGCCGCGAAGGCGGCGTCTTGGGAGCCGTAGCAGGGCCGCACGCGTAGACGTGCGGTGGCGGACAGCATGTCGACTGCGGCGCGGGCTTCGGGTAGCCGTGCGGGGTCGGTCACGGTCGCGGTAATCAGGGCTCCGAAGTTGACCAGTCCGGCGCCGGCTGCTTCTTCGGCGGCGGTCGCCTCGGCCGAGCGGGTGTCCAGGATCGACCGGGCGGTGGGCCGTTCGGTCGAGGTCGCTCGGAAGCTCGCCGCCCGGACGTCGGCTTCGACCATGGCCGCGGCGACCGCGGAGTTGATGGGCCGGTACAGCAGGGTGACGCGTTTGCGGGCGATGTCAGGGTGAGGGGCCAGCAGCCGGGCCAGCACCGAGGATTGCACGTTGCCGCGCGGGGCGCTGCTCATCTGCCAGGTCACCGAGCAGGCCGAGTCGTGGCGGTACACGTCCCAGCCGGCTTGGTGGGCTGCCGGGCCGACATCGGTCCAGTCCAGGTCGACGGGCTCGTTGTCGGCGTGGGCACCCGCGATGAGATCCGCGGTTGGGGGGTCGTAGGCGACCCGGACGATTTCGCACAGCTCGGCCGCGTCCACCAGCCGGGTCGCGCCGGCACCGGTGGACCCCAGGGTGCTCATCAGCCCGGGGAGGCGAGCGGCAAGGTCCCGGCCGACCTGTTCGGGTGTGCGTTTCTTGCCGGAGCTGTTCGCGGCGGTGAAGGTGATGGTGACCCAGGCGTGGATGGTGGAGGAGCCGGCCGGGTAGGCCTTGACGATCTCGGTGAGCATGGCACGGGCGAACGCGGGTGCGTTGGGGTCGATGGCGCCCCCCACTTCGTGAGCGAGCCGGTGGCCGGAGTCGGGTGCGGTTTCGATGGTGACGGCTGCTGCTTCGATGCCGGGTTCGTCGCCGAGGTTGGTGAGCCATTGACCCCAGTCGGCGACCCAGGAGTCGATCTGTGGCTGGTCGACCAGGGCGGCCCCGTCGGGTTCGGACGCGATGACGACGGTGTGGGTGGCGGTCGAGGGTGCGGAGATCAGCGCGAAGGGTCGGCCGTAGGCGTCGAGGTGTTCGCTGAGCCGTAGGCAGGCGGCCAGGCCGGGCAGTTGGCAGGTGCCCCAGGGGACTGTTCCGAGGGGGCCCGATCGGTACAAGGTGAGGCCACGCTGGGCGGCCAGCTGGTAGGTGATCTTGGCCGAGGCCCGATCCAGCAGGCTGGAGCCGTGCTCGTCTCGCACGGCTACCGACGCCAACACGACCGCCAAGGCCGTGAACGCGATCGCGCCCCACCCCAGTCCGGCGATCATGACGACGAGCACGACCAGGATCAGTCCGGCGAGTAGCACGCCGGTGCCCCACGAGCCGAGGCCGAGCAGGCCGGCCGTGGTGGGACGCCGGAAGTTGCCGTAGGTGCGGATCTGAGTGAGTTCACCGCTGCGCTCCATCTGGACCCTTCTCCTCTCCCATGGATTCGTTGATTCCACGACGCGCGCCATCGGCTAGCGTCATGCCGGCCGCTGCGACCGTCCCTACGGGTGTAGCTCCGCTCGCCGTGTGGGCTACCCCAGCACCGGGCATACCGGTCGACGCCGGAGCTCCTGGTGGGGGACTTCCCGTGGCCGGCGCGGCAGGGTGTTGGCCTGGTCCGCCCGGCCTCGCCGCGCCTGGCTGGGGCGCATTACCACTTGGCGGTGGCGGATTGCCGCCTGGACCTGACGGTGGGGGACTGCCCGGTCCGGGATTGCTTGCTCCGGTGCTAGGTGGCGTGCCGCCGCCGCTGCCGGCGGGACCGCCGGACTGGTGGGTGGTGACGCCGGTTGGTCCGGTGGGCCCGGGGGTGCCGCCGGTGGGGGCTGCCGGGGTGCCGGATGGTCGGCGTTGGGCGGACATCGCGCCGGTGGGCAGGGCCATCGCGGCCATCGCGGCGGTGCCTGCGAGGCCCCCGCCGGAGGCGACCGCGGAGGTTGCGGGCACGATCAGCGACATCAGCGCGGGAAGCGCGACCAGCGCCATCGTGATGAGGGTGAGTCCGGTGATGGTCGACAGCACGGGATCGTCCGAGCGGTCACCGACGAGCATGAACGCGGTCGCGTAAACCACGGCGGCTGCCGGCTTGTAGAGGATCATCCCGAGCAGCCAGCCGGCGGTCTTCTTGAACATCTGGCTGCCGACTGCCGTGTTGGTGGCTGCGGCCGAGATGGGCAGCATCCCCGACAACACGACCAGCATCGCGGACCGCACGATCATCAAGATGATCTGCACGATCACGGCCAGGACCGACAGCCCGCCGAGGATCACCGTGAGGAGACCGGGCAGCGTGATCGGGCCCGCCCCAGCGCCCTGGACAAGAAGGTTGCCCATGGCTTGGGAGAAGCAGGTGCCGCCCTCGTCCAGGCTGCAGCCCATCGCCCCGTCCAGGATCCACACGGCGAACTGGTCGGCGGCGCCGGTGAGCAGCGCGACCGCGCTCAAGCCGGCGCCGGCGACCGCGGCCAGGGTGAGGATCGAGCGCAGCACGTCGAGCCCGGCCTCGGCGCGCTGCTGCCAGGCCATCTTCACCGCACCGGCGATGACTCCGACGATCGCGACGGCGAGCATGTACCAGTACAGGGACGCCTGAAGGTAGGCGACCGGCGCCGAGCCTTGCACGCTGGTCGCGGGGACCACGGCCGCGGTGATGCCGGTCGCGGCGGAGATGAGGATCGTGGCGACCAGCACGGTGCCGATCCGTCCGACGTGTTGGGATGCGTCGCGGTGTGCCGTGCCCATCCGGACGCCGGCCGCGATCAACGCCAGCACCATGATCCCGAATGCGGTGTACATCACCCAGCCGAGCACGGTCTCGATGCCGTCGGCGCCGGGAGCGTGGTCACCGGCCGCGCGGACCGTCGATCCGCTGCCGTCGATGAGGATCGGTGTTTGGATACGCACCCACGAGGTCGCCAGGGTGCCCATCAGGTCGCCGAGGGTCTCGGTGACCGCGATCGCCAGCCGGTCGATCGCGTTGGTGGCCAACGACGCGGCGCTTTCCTCGACGCGGCAGCCGATGTCGAACAAGGAGCACGACATCGTCAGATCCCCGACCACAACACGAAGCCGACCAGCGAGGGCGGCCACGAATAGGTGACGGCCATCTCCTGGGCCTCGCCCTCACCGCGCACACCGATACGCCAGTCGCCCTCATGCCACACGAGCTCGATCGTCGCGACCCCGTAGCCGCCGTTCTGGGCTTGCATTCCCAAGTTGACCGCCGTGGCCGTGCCGTCGTAGCTGACCATCTGGAACCCGCGGATCTGGGCGCCGCCAGTCGTGGCCGAGCTCGGCTCCGGGGTCGACAGCAGCCGGTCCCGCAGCGCCCCCGGCATCAACCCGTCGTCCGCAAGACGACCTGCCAGGGCAGGGTCGGAGCCCATCGCCGCCAGATTGGCTGCCGCTGTGAGCGCCCCGAGCGGGGTGCGGGCGTAGCAGCGGCGGTACCCGTCGGGATCGATGGTCGCGGGGCCGGCCTCGGGCACCGTCGGGGCGACCACCTTCCCGACCAGCGACCAGGTCGCCTCCGGTGCGAGCGTCACGGTGCCGGCCATCTCTATAGGCCCCGCGGGGCACTGTCCCTGGTCGTCCTGGGTGGACGTGGCCGGCGGTGTCTCGGGTGTGGCGGGGGCCGGGCGTGACGCGATCCGCCAAGACACCACGAGGGCGGCGGCGATGATGGCGACCGCTAGTGCGGCTGCCATCCAGGTCAGTGTTGCTGGTCGTCGGGGTGGGGGCGTCGTGTCGGGGTGCTGGTTCATGACGGTCACGCCCCGGCGATGAACGAGACGAGGCTGAACGCGGCGGAGGCGATGATGACACCCACGAGGACGCCGCCGATGCTGTTGACGTGCTCCGAGCCGTCGCCGTGGCGGTTGCTGGCGATGCCCATACGGACACCAGCGAAGATCAGCGACACGACGAGCACGCCGAGGCCGATCCACTTGCCCCATCCGAGGATGGTGGTGAAAACGTCGAAGCCAGGAGGCATTGAGCCAGTACCGGGGTCGGGAACCATGATCTTTTCTCCTTCTTATCGTGATGATGTCTGAGCGGGCGTGGGGGTGCTGGTGAGCGTTTGGAGGTCGCTGACCAGCGAACGAACGGCGACCGGGCTGGCGGCGAAGGCGGGTTCACCGCATCGCCACAGGTCGATCCAGGGCAGTCTCCAGGCGCGTGGTGCGCCGCCGGTCACGACCTCGGCGAGTTCGCGCAGCGGGCGGGGGAGTCTGCCCGGCGCGTCAGCGATCAGGACCAGACCGAGCAGATCGACCTGACCGGCAGCGCCGGCAGCCCACTGCTGGAGAGCCGACCGCGCCGATTCCAGGCCGGACGCCGACGTGCGGGCCACCAGCAGGCAGGCCCGAGGGGTGCCGAGCAGGGTCTGCGGCCAGCAGTGATCGGCTGCCGCCCACCCGTCGTCCAAGCTCGCGAGCGTGGACTCGCCGCTGCCGCCGTGGGCGCCGACCACCCACAGCGATCGGCCCATCCCGACCCGCCGCAACCTCAACGGATGCTCCGGCAGGCGCACACCGGG